>NZ_JBVJVY010000032.1:81842-100761 GCF_055603265.1 Streptomyces sp. NPDC037288 | reverse complement strand
ACCCCCCCCCCCCCCCCTCTCCCCCCCCCCGCGACAAAACCACCCGCCTCCCCCCGCCCCCCCCCCCCCCCCCCCCCCCCCCCCCCCGTCGCCGTACTCCCCGTGTTCCGCTCTCCCCGTCGGGGCCCGCTCAGTTCCAGCCCCGCGAGTCCTGCTTCAGCGCGGTGTCGACGGTCAGGGCCGTCGCCACCACGAGGCTGAGCAGCGGCTCGGGCAGCTGGTAGTGGATCTGCAGGACGTAGTTGTCCGCGCTCGTGAAGAGCGTCTTGGCGAGGCCTTCCCACGTCTTGGTGATCCGGGCCACCTCGTTGTCCGCGTGGTCGACGATGGCGAAGTTCCACGCCCGCCAGTTCTCCGCCTTGATCGCGCCGACCTGCTGGCCGTTCGCGTTCATCGCGAAGTTGATCTTCCCGATCATGTTCTGCTGGACGATCTCACCGACCGGCGAGCCGTCCGGGCGCGTCACGACGACCCGGGACTTGAAGATCTTCGCCGGCCGGGTCAGCAGCAGCTGCGGCTGGCCGTAGGCGTCCCGGATCTCCAGCTTGTGGGTCAGGAACTGGTCCCAGCTGGAGATGAAACGGAAGATCTTCCTCAGCACGCCCTGGCCGACCTCGGTGACCGAGCCGATGTCGCGGCCGTGCTGATCCATGACCTTGTACTCGTTGGTCACCTCGATCAGCTTGGCCTTCTGGTTCACCACCAGGACGGGCTCGGTGAAGAGGGTGCCGCCGCCGGGGCCGCCGGCCGCGACCCCCGCCTGCTGCTGCACCTGGCGCTGCACCTTGGGGTCGGCGGCCTGCGCCTGCGGGGCGCCGTACTGCTGGGGAGGCGCCTGCTGCTGCGAAGCGGCCTGCTGGTGCGGGACCTGACCGGCGGGCGCCTGCGCCGGGTTGGTGTGCTGGGTCCACTGCGCGCCGTCCCAGTAGCGGAGCGTCTGCGGCGCTCCGTGCGGATCCGGGTACCAGCCTGCAGGAGTGTTCGATTGCGTGGTCACCGGGGCACACTACCCTGATGTGACCGGTACCTGACCAGTCCGCACGGAGCGGTGTTCATCGCCCGTTCACTCCGCGGCGATCGCCGGGTCGCTGACGCCGGGTCGCCCGTTCTCGACATGGCCGGCGAAGCCGCGCAGGAAGGCCGGGTCGGCGTCGCAGGTGACCGTCACGTCGTACCAGCGCTTGCTCGCCGTGAGGTCGACGGTGTGCCTGACGGTCGCGCCGGGCCGTATGGTCACGGTGGCCGGGCTGCCGCCGTAACCGCTGACGAGCTTCAGCTTCACCGTGCCGTAACCCTTGTTGGTGAAGGTGAGTTCCAGGTGGTCGCCCACGTGCCGGGCGGTCGCCTCCGGTCCCGCGGCCCTGCCCCTGCCCTTGAAGACGCGCAGGAAGCCGTTGGGGCCGTGCACGGCGAGGTCGTGGACGCCGCCGGAGTAGGCCGAGTTCCAGGTGTCGGACAGGGACGTGCCGGCCTGGGTGGTGTAGGTCCAGGGGCCGTCGGCGCGGTTCCCGGAGGTCACGAGGAAGGCGGCGCCCGCGTGCGCCCCCGAGGCGAACGTGAGGGTGAAGGTGCCGGCCGCCGTGTCCGCGGAACCGTCCACCACCGGGGCGTACTTCAGCGGGCGGGTGGGCCGGCTGCCACGCTCCTGCCCGGGCAGCGACGGGTGGGCGGGCGGCTTGGGCACGTAGTCCGGGTGACGGTCCCGGTCCGGCGGCTCATAGGCGGCCGTGGACGGCAGCGCCACCGGCTTGGTGTCCTTGCGGGAGAAGTCGAAGGCACTGGTCAGGTCGCCGGTGACGGCGCGGCGCCAGGGCGAGACGTTCGGCTCGTGCACGCCGAAGCGGCGCTCGATGAACCGGATGATCGAGGTGTGGTCGAAGGTCTCCGAGCAGACGTAACCGCCCTTGCTCCACGGCGAGACCACCAGCATCGGGACCCGCTGGCCGAGCCCGTAGGGGCCCGCGACATGGCTCGCGTCGCCCTGGTACAGGTCGAGCGAGGGGTCGACGGTCGACTTGCCCTGCGCGCCGGAGGCCGGCGGGAAGGGCGGGACGACGTGGTCGAAGAAGCCGTCGTTCTCGTCGTAGGTGATGAACAGCGCCGTCCTGCCCCACACCTCGGGGTCGGCGGTGAGCGCGTCCAGGACCTGCGCGATGTACCAGGCACCGTAGTTGGCGGGCCAGTTGGGATGCTCGGTGAAGGCCTCCGGGGCGACGACCCAGGACACCTGCGGCAGCTTGCCGGCCTTGACGTCGGCCTTCAGCTGGTCGAAGAAGCCCTCGCCCTTCTTGGCGTCGGTGCCGGTGCGGGCCTTGTCGTACAGCGGGTCGCCGGGCTTGGCGTCGCGGTACTGGTTGAAGTAGAGCAGCGAGTTGTCGCCGTAGTTGCCGCGGTAGGCGTCGTCGATCCAGCCCCAGCCGCCGGCGGCGTCCAGGCCGTCGCCGACGTCCTGGTAGATCTTCCAGGAGACTCCGGCCTGCTCCAGGCGCTCGGGGTACGTCGTCCAGCCGTAGCCCTTCTCGTCGTTGCCGAGGACCGGGCCGCCGCCCTTGCCGTCGTTGCCGACGTAACCGGTCCACATGTAGTACCGGTTCGGGTCGGTCGAGCCCATGAACGAGCAGTGGTAGGCGTCGCAGAGGGTGAAGGCGTCGGCGAGCGCGTAGTGGAACGGGATGTCCTTGCGGGTCAGATACGCCATGGTCGTGGTGCCCTTGGCCGGCACCCACTTGTCGTACTTGCCCCCGTTGAAGGCGGCATGCGTGTCCTGCCAGCCGTGCGGCAGGTCCTGGATGAAGGCCAGGCCCAGGTCGTCGGCGTCCGGGTGGAAGGGCAGGATGTCCTTCGTGCCGTCGGACTGCTTCCAGACCGACCGGCCGTTCTGCGTGACGGAACGAGGGTCACCGAAGCCGCGGACGCCGCGGAGCGTGCCGAAGTAGTGGTCGAAGGATCGGTTCTCCTGCATGAGGACGACGATGTGCTCGACGTCCTGGACCGTCCCGGTGCGATGGTGCGCGGGCAGGGCCGCGGCGCGCTGGATACTGCTGGACAGCGCCGTGAACCCGGTGGTGGCGCCCGCGAGTTGGAGGAAGCGGCGCCGGTTGACTTCGGCCATGGGTGTGAGGGTCCTCTCGTCCTGACGTACGTGATGCCGCCGCGATGCCGTGCGAATGACGGAATCTGCGCGGAGCGAGTGTTCCAAGAGCAGCAAACGTCAGGGAAGGGTCTGGTGGCGCCTGTGTGAAACTCGGCGGTCCGTGAGGTGCGCGCCAGGGGAACACATGAGGCACCGGCCGTCGAGGCCAACACTCGGGCTGCGCCGATGACTTCGGGCAGCTGAGTGACCTGCCGAGCGAGGGCGCGGGACGGCTCCAGCGGGTCGCGTTCGCCCTGCGCGTACCGGGTCATGGCGAGTTGGGGGCCGGCGAGGAGGGCCGGGCGACGGCCTCGGAGCGCGCGCCCTCGACGACCGCGCCGGGGGCTTCGTCGTACCGGTGGACACCCTCGGTGCCGGCCGGCAGGCGGCACAGCACCACCGCGCGCGTCCAAGCCGCGCACAGGGCGCCCGGGCACGGGCCTGGAGGCGGGAAGGCCGCCGGGCGGCGGAGCCTTCCGGACGAGGGCCTCGGCGTCCTCGCGAACAGTGCCCGGACGCCGACCGGTTCGGTGAGCCGGGGCCGGAGCGCTTCGGTCAGCGGACCGCCTGCGCGGTGCCCTGACGGTGCCGGCCGGGGTGGGCCGGGCGCCGGGAAGGGGCGGCAGGGGGACGGGCCGCCACCCCGGAAGGCGGACGGCCCGCGCCCCGTGGCTTGCGTGAGGGCGCAGGGCGCCGGCGCCCGGTGGTTGGGGGCACCCGGTGGCTGGGGGCACCCGGTGGGTTTCAGCGGTTGCGGGCTTGTGGTTTCAGCGGCTGCGGGCAGCATCGGGCCGGCCGCGCGGTTCCCGAGCGGGCCGTCGTACCCGCCGCACCGCCTCGTGCCCGCCCCCTTTACGGGGCGCGCTCCTCTTCCGGCCCGGCGCCGCCGGCGACCTGAACGCCGGCGGTGCCGGGTCAGTCCTCGGGGGTGCGGACGACCGTGAGGTGCCCCGCCGGGCCGCGCGACCGGTGCGACCGGTGCGGACGGCGTTTGGGTGCGGCGGGCCGGCGGTTCTCGCGAAGGACCAGCGAAAGCCGCCGGTAGCCGAGGTCGCGCAGGACCTCCGGCGTCTCCTCGACGATGCGGCACTCGGTGGGGCCGCGGCGCGGGTCGGGATGGACCAGCAGCCGCACGGCCCCGTCGAGCCGGGTCGCCGTCTCCCCCACGGCCCGGATCCAGTGCGGCAGGCCCTGCCGGTAGGCGGCCTCCATGAGCGGGTCCTGGGTGATGTCCCGGCGGATCGCCTGGAGTTCGTGGTCGTGACCGTACGTCTCCAGGGCCGACCTGAGATGGGCCAGCATCGGCAGGCACCAGCCCTGCTCGTGCTCGCCGAGGACGTCGCCCGCGTCCGGGTGGAACAGGACGAACCGCAGGAAGTTGTCCCCGGGCATGGCTGTCGCGTGCCGGCGCACCCCGCGGAAAAGTGTCTCGAACGCGCCGTTGGCCATGACCACGTCCCAGCGGTGGTCGACGACCAGGGACGGGCAGGCGAGGGCTTCCAGCAGTAGGGCGTAGTCCTGGAGATACGCCTGGGTCTCGCAGGTCTCGGGGACGGGCCGCGGTGCCGGCCGCCGCCCTCCTGCCTGATGTGCCATCGGGAGGTCACCCCTCTTGCCTCTGCCGCCTTCACGCGGCCCTGCGATCCTGCGGCCCCCGGCAAGACCGTGTCAACTATCGTGGCATTCCGCGCCCGTTGACGGCTGAAATTCGCCACAGTTGTGGCGACACCTGGATGTGAGTTCGAGGCACCCGCTACTCTCCGGGAAGTTCACGGCGATCGCTCGTGAGAAGCACGGACACATCTGAAGCCCTCGAGAGACGTAGGAGTTCTGTCGGTGACGGATGGCTACGAGGATCCGGGCGCCACGGCGACCGCCCAGCTGCCGGCCGTCGTCGCCCGCGTCACCGCACTCGCCGACCGGCTCGGCGTGCCGCAGGCCGAGGTCTTCGACGTCGGGCGGCTCTCCGTGGCCTGCGGTGTGCCGGAGGCGGTGGTCAAGGCCCTGCTCAGCGGCCGGCCGGCCGGGGAACCGGACGTCCAGGCCCGCTTTCTGCAGCGCCTGGGCCTGCTGCGGCGTACGCGGCTGAAGCCGAACGGCCGCAAGTACACCCAGCAGGAGATCGCCGACGGCGCGGGCATGTCCCGGCAGCAGGCCGGCGCCCTCATCAACGGCGACCGGCGGCCGACCATGGAGCACTGCGACGCGCTGCAGCGCTTCTTCCGGGTGCACGCCGGCTTCCTCACCGCGGAGGACCCCGAGGCGCTGGCCGGTGCGCTGCAGCGCACCGAGCAGGAGCTGCTGCAGAAGCTCGCCGACCGGGAGCGGGCCGCCGCGGGGGCCGACCAGGATCCGCTGGAGCGGCTGCTGCAGGACCACGGGGTGCGCGGCATAGCCTGGCGCGCCGCGCAGTTGCCCACCGACCAGCACCGGGACAAGGTCGCGGAGTGGCTCGACATGCTCCTGGAGAGCGTCAAACGGCCCGAGTCGTGAGCCGGGGGAGGACTGTGGGCATCGGCAGGGACATGCGCCGGCTGTGCAACGAGCTGGCAAGCGGGCTGAGGCTGCCCGTGCCGGCACCGCCGGGGGAGCTGTACCACGCGCTGTGCGAGGCGATGAGCCGCCGCCGCGGCCGGCCGGTCCACTTCCGGGCCGCCGCCTTCCCGCCGGGCACGGCGAGCGGGCTGTGGCTGGACCTGACCGACCGCGACCTCGTCGTCGTGGAGGAACGCACCGCACCCGACCACCAGTTGGTGATCCTCGGCCACGAGCTGTGGCACATGCAGGCCGACCACCGCGGACACCACGTCGACGGCATCGGGGTCGCCACGCGACTGCTGTACGACGACACCGACCAGGACGCGCTCCAGGCCACGGTGCAGCGGGTCGCGGCGCGGACCCGCTTCGACCTCGCCGAGGAGCGGGACGCCGAGACCTTCGGTCTGCTGCTGGCCAGCAAGTGCCGTACCTGGCTGGCCGGTTCGGCGCGTGGTCCGGTGCAGCGGGACGACGTGGTCGGGCGCATCGAGGCATCCCTGGGGTACCACTCGGGGGCACAGGGCTGACCCGGGGCGTGCGCGGCGGCGGCTCCCGGGGCGTGCGCCGCCGCACGTCGTCTTCGGCGTGGTTCATTCCTTCGCCTCCGCTGAGCGGGCGAACCGGCGCGGAGCCGAACGGCGTTGTCAGTGGTGGACGGCAAGCTGGAGGGGTGCGCCGTACTGCGCGGCGCGCGGCGCCGCAGGGCGCCTGACCGTGACGCCTACTCGGGGAGAGCCGACCGATGCCCACCGCCGTACTGACCGACCGTGAGCGCACCGCCGTACAGGCCTACCTCCGGCTGCTGCACACGGTGCGCGCCGCCTTCGACGGGCCGCCGGACGGGGGCCGGCCCGCCGTGGTACCGCCCGCCGTGCTGGCCGAGGCGGAACGGGCCCTGGCGCGCGCGGGTCTCGCGGGCAACGAGGAGGAGTTCTTCCGTCTGCTGCGCGACTGGTGCCCGTCGGCCTGAGCGGACCTGTGGCCGGGCCCGGCACTCACCCCCGCCCCGGCCGGGGCTTCAGGGGTGCGGGACGATGACGGCGGTGGCGACCAGTCCGTCGCGTACGACCCACCGGCCGTCGAAGACCTGAAGCCGGCGTTCGCCGACCCGGGGCCCGGGGACGAGGAGTTCGGCGCGCAGGGTGCCGTGCGACGCGTCACCGGGGCCCGGGTGGAGGGTGATGTCGGCCTCGGAGAAGTCCAGCCACATACGGGTGAGCGGGAACCACGCCTTGTAGACGGACTCCTTGGCGCTGAACAGGATCCGGTCCCAGTGCACGGCGGGCCGCCGCCCGGCGAGCCGGGTCAGCCGCTCGGCCTCCGCGGGCAGGAAGACGGCGGGGCCGACGCCGTCCGGGAGCGGACCGTGCGGTTCGGCGTCGATGCCGAGGGAGACCAGGTCGCCCGTGCGGGCCAGGGCGGCGGCGCCGTAGCCCTCGCAGTGGGTCATGCTGCCGAGCAGGCCGGCCGGCCAGCGCGGCGCGCCCCGGTCGCTGCTGAGAACGGGCTGCGCCGGCACGCCCAGTTTCTCCATGGCCTGCCGGGCGCAACCGCGTACGGCGGCGAACTCGCGGCGGCGCTTGTCCACCGCGCGTTCGACGAGCACGGCCTCCTCGGGGTAGAGCGGCGCGTCCCACAGCGGGTCGTCACCGTGTGCCTCCACGGCCACGACCGACTCCGGGAGCAGCTCCTCGATCACCGGTTTCAACCTCCATCGGCAGGATGCGGCGCAGCTTTCCCGGCGGTCCCGGACGCTTGCGCCATTCGCGGGGATAGCCTACGGAGACCTCTTCGAAGCGGACTCCGTCGTGCCAGGTGGTGCGCGGGATGTGCAGATGGCCGTAGACCATCGTGGCGACGGGAAAGCGGCGGTGCCAGTCGGCCGTCAGCTCGGTGCCGCACCACATGGCGAACTCGGGATACCACAGCACCTCGGTGGGATGCCGGTGCAGCGGATAGTGGTTGACCGGTACGACCGGCAGGTCCGCGGGGAGCGCGGCGAGCCTGCGCTCGGTCTCGGCGACCCGTGCCCGGCACCAGTCGTCACGGGTTGGATAGGGGTCGGGATGCAGCAGGTACTCGTCGTTGCAGACGACGCCCGTGTCGTGCGCGTAGGCCAGGCCCTCGGCCTTGGTGGCGCAGCCGGACGGCAGGAACGAGTAGTCGTACAGCAGGAACAGCGGGGCGACGGCGACCGGACCGCCGGGGCCCTGCCACACCGGGTACGGATCCTCGGGGGTGACGACGCCCAGCTCCCGGCACACCTCGACCAGGTGCTCGTAGCGGGCGACGCCGCGCAGGGTGACGGGGTCCCTCGGGTGGGTCCACAGCTCGTGGTTGCCGGGCGCCCACAGCACCTTGCGGAAGCGGCCCGCCAGCTTCTCGAGTGTCCAGCGGATGTCGGCGACCGTCTCGGCGATGTCACCGGCCACGATCAGCCAGTCCGCGTCACTCGTGGGCCGCATGTCCTCGACCAGGGCGCGGTTCTCCGGATACGTGATGTGCAGGTCGCTGATGGCCAGCAGCTGTCCGGCCCCGGCCGCATGCTCCACCCCGCACCCCTTCCGATCATCCTCTGACGGGACCACAAGAACACATTCCCGGACAGCGGAGCAAGCCGCAATTCCGTAATACTCGCGTTGCACGCGGGGGCTCTTGAAAGCCGTATGATCGCCCCGGCGCCAGCACCCCAACCCCCCTTTCCGCAGGGTTGTTTGGTGTCCCTTCCTCCCTCCTGCCCGGGCACGGGCCGCTGAGCCGTGCCCGAAAACCCCGAAAGGCGGCCTGCATGCTCTCTCGCGTACGCGTCTGGCTCAACCGCACGTACGCGGAGAACGTGTTCTTCATGGATCAGCTGCGCAGAAATCCCAGCGACCGCGCGGTGGAGATCCATGCCACGCACGGGGACCCCGACTCCCCCGTCCTGGCCGCCGCCGACACCGCCGACCTGGAGCCGGAGGGCCTGTCCCCGGCCGCGTACGTCGAGTACGCCCTCGACCAGTGCGTCCGGCGCGGCATCGACGTGTTCGTGCCCCGGCTGCACCAGGCGGCGATCGTGGCGCACCGCGCGGATTTCGCGGCGGCGGGTACGGCGCTGCTGGCACCGACTCCCGAGGCGCTGGCCGTGTTCGAGGACAAGGCGACGGCGTACGAGGCGGTCCGCTCGGTGGGGGTCCCGGTGCCGCCGTGGCGGCGGGTGCGCACGGCCGACGAACTCCTGGCAGCGGTCGAGGAGTTGGAGGCGGCCGGGCACGAGCCGTGCGTCAAGCCGGCCGCCGGTGCCGGCGGGGTCGGCTTCCGGATGATCACTCGCGCCCCGTTGTCGCTGGCGAACCTCGCCGGGTTCCCGAGCCCGTATGTCCAGCTCGACCTGGTGGTCGAGGCCCTGCGGCGGGCCGACGGGCCGGTGGACTGGCTGGTGATGCCGCGCCTGGAGCGGCCCGAGGTGTCCGTGGACTGCCTGACCGGACCGGACAACCGGCTGCGCCTCGCGGTGGGCCGCACCAAGAACGGCCGCCGGCGGGGCTTCACCCTGGACGAACGGTGGCTGGAGCCGGCCCGGCTGATCGTGGAGGGCTTCGGGGTGCACCACCTGTCCAACGTCCAGTTCCGCATGCTCGGCGACCGGCCGGTGCTGCTGGATGTGAACACGCGGCCCTCCGGGGGTCTGCATCAGCTGTCCCTGTGCGGGGTGAACGCACCGTGGGCTGCTGTGCGACTGGCGCTGGGCGAGGATCCCGGGGTCATCGAGCCCCCCTTCCTGGGACCGGACTACACGGTGGTTTCGGGACCCCGGCCTGTTGCGCCCACTTCACTTCCCCGGCAGAGGGAAGCGGAGATCACCCTGCCGGCGGTGCCCGCGCAGGCGGGTTCGGCGGTGGAGGCCCTGCCGCTTTAGGCGCCCCCGAGCCGGTCACCCCGCCGGTATGGACCAGTTCCGTCGTTCTCCTTGACAGCCGGATTGGTCCATACCAAATTCTTTGGCGCACCTCCGCACAGCCGTGCACTCCCCACACCCATCCCCACAGGGAGATCGCGTGCGCAATCCACTCGGACGTTCCAGACGCCGGCTACTCGCCCTGCTCGGTGCCGTCGCCCTCGCGGTCGGCGGGGCCATCGCCCTTCCGGGTACCGCTCAGGCAGCCAACCTCCTTGCCGACCCAGGCTTCGAGTCCGGCCTCGCCCCCTGGACCTGCACGGGCAACCTCGGCTCGGCGGTCTCCTCCCCCGTGCACAGCGGCGCGAAGGCGTTGCAGGGCGCGGTGACCGACAGCGACAACGCGCAGTGCAGCCAGACGGTCGCGGTCCAGCCGAACACGACGTACACCCTCAGCGGCTGGGTACGCGGCAGTTATGTGTACCTGGGCGTGAACGGCGGCGCCTCGACCTGGACGACGTCGCCGTCGGCGTACAGCCGGCTGAGCGTCTCCTTCACCACCGGTGCCGCACAGACCAGCGCCACCCTCTACGTCCACGGCTGGTACGCCCAGGGCACGTACTGGGCCGACGACTTCAGCCTGGACGGGCCGGGCGGCGGAGGCGGCGGGGACACCCAGGCGCCGACCGCGCCCAGCGGGCTCACCTCCACCGGCACGACCTCGTCGAGCGTGTCGCTGAAGTGGAACGCCGCCACGGACAACGTCGGCGTGACGGGATACGACATCTCCAGCGGCCCGAACCGGGTGCTGACCGTCTCCGGCACGTCCGCCACGGTCGGCGGGCTGTCGCCCAGCACGTCGTACACCTTCACGGTGAAGGCGCACGACGCGGCCGGGAACGTCTCGGGTGCCTCCAACTCCGTGACGGTGAAGACCGACGCGGGCAGCGGCGGTGGCACCGGGTTCAAGCAGGCCGCGCCGTATCTGTACGAGGGCTGGGGGGATCCGCCGAGCCCGACGACGGTGATGGGCGCGACCGGGATCAAGTCGTTCACGATGGCGTTCGTGCTGGACTCCGGCGGCTGCACCCCGGCCTGGGACGGCAGCCGGCCGCTCACCGGCGGCGCCGACCAGAGCGCGGTCAACGCCGTCCGGTCCGCCGGCGGTGACATCGTCCCGTCCTTCGGCGGCTGGCAGGGCAGCAAGCTCGGCGCCAACTGCTCCTCCGCCGCCGCGCTCGCCGGCGCCATCCAGAAGGTGATCGACGCCTACGGTCTGAAGGCCGTCGACATGGACATCGAGAACACCGACGAGTTCGAGAACGAGGCCGTGCAGGCGAAGATCCTCACCGCGCTGAAGACGGTCAAGGCCGACAACCCCGGACTGAAGACCATCGTCACCTTCGGCACCTCCACCACCGGGCCGACGTACTACGGCAACCGGCTGATCGAGCAGGCGCAGTCGCTCGGCGCGAACATCGACGTGTTCACCGTCATGCCGTTCGACTTCGGCGGCGGTTCGGACATGTACGGCAACACCGTGAACGCCGCGGAGGGCCTGAAGAACAAGCTGAAGTCGGCCTTCGGCTGGGACGACGCGACCGCCTACGCCCACGTCGGCATCTCGGGCATGAACGGCCTGTCGGACCAGCAGGAGACGACCACGCCGGCGGTCTGGACGCAGATCCGGGACTGGGCGAACTCCCGTCACATCGCGCGGCTCGCCTTCTGGTCGGTCAACCGTGACCGGCCCTGCGCGGGCGGCGGAGTGGTGAGCAACTGCTCCGGCATCAGCCAGAACACCTGGCAGTTCACCTCGATCACGGCCGGGTTCACCGGCTGAGCGCACCCTCGGTGTCCCCCGGTCTTCAGGACCGGGGGACATTTTTTTCCGCAGGGGTGTATCAGGGCGCGGCCCTGCCGCTCTCCATGACAGGAACAGAAAACCCACGGGGGAGCAACGGGGGAATCGGGGGGAGTCCACGGGGGAACGGGGCCCTCGGGGGGAACCGGGGGCCCTCGGGGGAACGGGGGACGGGCCGGTCGGTCGCGGTCACGGGGAGCGACCGGCCGGCCCGGTGCGTCGGGAACGCGATCCGATGCCGCCTGTCCGGCGTCCGTGAACCCGGACCGCACGGCCTACGACCGGCTCGCCCGGGCCCGCCGCAGCCGCAGGGTCAGGATCTGGAACGGCCGCAGCGCGACCGGGACCGAGCCGTCGGGGCGCGCTTGCGCGCCGGCCAGCGGTCGCTCCAGCAGATCGGTGACCTCGGCACCGGCCAGCGGGAACCCCGGCCGCAAGACCCCGGCGGCCCGGCCGCCCCGGCACTCGTACAGCCGTACCACCACGTCGCCGGATCCGTCGTCGGCGAGCTTGACCGCCTCCACGGTCACCCCCTCGCCCTCGACGGAGACGACCGGTTCCGGCTCGCCCGCCGAATCCGCCACCCGCAGCGGGAGGTTGAGGGCGTAGCCCTCGGCCACCGCGTCCTCGATGCCCGCGCCGGGCAGCAGGGCGTAGGTGAAGCGGTGCCGGCCCCGGTCGGCCTCGGGGTCGGGCACGCGCGGGGCACGGACCAGGCTGAGCCGGACCGTGGTGGTCGTACCCCCGTCCTCGCGGACGGTACGCGAGACGTCGTGGCCGTAGGTGGAGTCGTTGATGAGGGCGACGCCGTAGCCGGGTTCGGCGATGTGCACCCAGCGGTGCCCGCAGACCTCGAAACGGGCCGCCTCCCAGCTGGTGTTGGTGTGGGTGGGCCGCTGGACGTGACCGAACTGGATCTCGGCCGAGGAGTGGGGGGCGCGCAGGTCGACGGGGAAGCCCGCCTTGAGGATCTTCTCCGTCTCGTGCCAGTCGATGTCCGTCCCGATGTCGATGCGGGCGCTGCCGGCCCGGACGGTGATGGTCTGGGTGATACGGGATCCCTTGCCGAAGGAACGGACCACACGGATCGCGCCGACCAGAGGGGTGTCCTCGACCACGGTGACCGAGTCGGGCTCCAGCAGGTCGGTGTACCGGTTCTTGTAGTGCTTGTCGATGTCCCAGGCGTCCCAGTAGTTGGGCAGGTCCGTGTGCAGGCGGAGCAGATTACCCCGGCCGGCGAGGACTTCGCGGCCCGCCCGTAGATCGTATACAGACGACAGTGTTCCGTCGTCCGCCACCTGTACACGGACGATCCCGTTGTCCAGGGTGCGCCCGCCGGCCGTGACCGGATGCGGCGGTTCGGCCGGAGTGAGGGGCGCGGAGCCGTTCGCGGGCACCTTCACATACACCGGTGCGCCCCCGGGGGTGCGGACCACCTCGGCACGCTCGCGCGGGCCGGCGTTGAACACGCGGGGCCCGCCGGTGCCGAGCGCCGCGATCGCCTCGCCCGTGATCACCTGCAGCTCCTCGGCCACCCGGGCGTATACGGCCTCGGCCTCGCGGTGCACCCAGGCGATGGAGGAGCCGGGCAGGATGTCGTGGAACTGGTGCAGCAGGACCGTCTTCCACAGGCGGTCCAGCTCCTCGTACGGGTAGGTGTAGCCGGGCGCGTGCAGGGCGGCCGCGGTGGCCCACAACTCGGTCTCGCGCAGCAGGTGTTCGCTGCGCCGGTTGCCCTGCTTGGTGCGGGCCTGGGTGGTGTAGGTGGCGCGGTGCAGCTCCAGGTACAGCTCGCCCGCCCAGACGGGGGCGTCCGGGTACTCCGCGCGGGCCTTGGCGAAGAACGCGTCGGGGTGCTCGATCTCGACCTTCGCCGAGCCCTCCAGGTTCTTCAGGCGGCGGGCGCGTTCCATGATCTCGCGGGTGGGGCCGCCTCCGCCGTCACCCCAGCCGAAGGGGGCGAGGGAGCGGGTGCCGCCGCCCTTCTCGGCGTAGTTGCGGACGGCCCGGGCCAGTTCCTCGCCGCTGAAGCGGGCGTTGTAGGTGTCGATGGGCGGGAAGTGGGTGAAGATGCGGGTGCCGTCGATGCCCTCCCACCAGAAGGTGTGGTGGGGGAAGGTGTTGGTCTGGTTCCAGGAGATCTTCTGGGTGAGGAACCACTCGTTCCCGGCGAGCCGGGCCAGCTGCGGGTAGGCCGCGGTGTAGCCGAAGGAGTCCGGCAGCCAGACGCCCTTGGTCTCGATGCCGAAGTGTTCCATGAAGAACCGCTTGCCGTGCACGAGCTGGCGGGCGAGGGCCTCACCTCCGGGCAGGTTGCCGTCGGCCTCCACCCACAGACCGCCGACGGGCGCCCACTGGCCCCTCGCCACGGCTTCCTCGATCCGCTCCCACACCTGCGGGTACTGGTCGCGCACCCACGCGTACTGCTGGGCCTGGGAGCAGGCGAAGACCAACTCCTCGTACTCGTCGGCGAGCGCGGTGACGTTGGAGAACGTCCGGGACGTCTTGCGCCGGGTCTCGCGGATCGGCCACAGCCAGGCCGTGTCGATGTGCGCGTGGCCGACGCCGGAGACGAGGTGCGCACTGGCGTGGGCGGGCTTGGCGAGCACCGGGCGCAGGGCCTCGCGCACGGCGGGGGCCGAGCCGGAGACGTCGTCCAGGTCGAGCAGGTCCATGGCCCGGTCGAGGGCATGCGTGATCTCGTGCCGGCGCGGGTCGTCCGGGCCGAGTTCCGCCATGAGTTCGCGCAGCACCTGGAGGTCGAGGTCGAGGTGCCAGACCTGCTCGTCGAGTACGGCGAGATCGGCGCGGCGGAATGTATACAGTGGACGGTCGCCTGCCGTCCGTACATCGCCGAGCGGGGTCGGTCCGGCGAACCCGTTCGCGAGGACGTCCGGGTTGGAGGCCGCCTCCACCAGGTACTCGACCGTCTCCCCGCCCGCCGCCGGGCGGGCGACCGGCACGTACTGGTTGAGCGGGTTGACCGCCTTCAGCGGGATGCCGTCGGCGCGGTGGACGAGCGCCTCGGCCTGGTTGCCGGGCCAGTCGCCGACGAAGCCGAGGTCGATGACCGACTCCACCCGCTCGCCGGCCCACTCGGCGGGCACCCGGCCGCGCATCCGGAACCAGGTCGTCCCCCAGGGCGGTCCCCACGGGGTGCCCATGGCGAAGGGCGTGTACGGGGCGGCCGCGGCCTCCTCGAAGGGAACCGGTTCCCCGGGGGCCTGCCAGGCCTCCACCTCCAGGGGGACGGCGGCGGTGTAGATCACGGGCCTGATGCGCTGGTCGTGGAGGCGTGCGACGCGCTGCTCGATCCGGCGGCGTTCGTCGTGCATGGCGGTCTCCCAAGGACGCTGGGGAAAGCAGAAGACGCTGGGGGGAACGCTTACTTCAGGTACGCCAGGCCAGGATGGACCTCGGTGTACGCCTCGACCAGCCTGCGGGCCACGTTGACCGAGTCGACCAGCGGGTGCAGCGCGAAGGCCTTCACGGCCGTCTGCCGGGATCCGGACTCGGCGGCGGCGAGCACCTCGCGCTCGACGGCTTTGACGGAGCACACCAGCCCGGTGGCGTGACCGGACAGCGGGGTGACGGCGGCCGGATGGGCGCCGCCCGCGTCGACCAGGCAGGGGACCTCGACGACGGAATCGGCGTCGAGCACCGAGAGAGTGCTCCGGTTGCGCACGTTCAGGATCAGCGTGGTCCGCTCGTCCCGGGCGATGGCCCGCATCAACGCCAGCGCCACCTTCTCGTAGCCGCCGGACAGGTCCTCGGCCTCGCGCTCCCCCGCGCCGGCGCTCTCCCGGTTCTCGGCCATGTAGGTGGCCTCGCGTTCGGCACGGGTGCGGTTCCACACGTCCAGGGCGGACCGGTCCGTGCGCAGGGCCTCCGCGTAGAAACGGGCCTGCTGGTCGCGCAGGAAGGCGCCCCGGGTCTGCTCGGCCTCCTGATAGGCGCGTACGGCTTCCCTGTTGAAGTAGTAGTAGTGCAGGTACTCGTTGGGGATCGCACCGAGCGACTGCAGCCAGTCGACCCCGAACAGCCTTCCCTCCTCGAAGGAGCCGAGCAGGGCGGGGTCGGCGAGCAGGCGCGGGAGTTCGTCGCGTCCGGCGACGTGCAGGCCGCGTACCCAGCCGAGGTGGTTGAGGCCGACGTAGTCGACGAAGGCCTCCGCCGGGTCGGCGCCGAGGACGCGGGCGATACGGCGGCCGAGGCCGACGGGGGAGTCGCAGATGCCGATGACGCGGTCGCCGAGGTGCCGCGACATCGCCTCGGTGACCAGGCCGGCGGGGTTGGTGAAGTTGATGACCCAGGCGTTCGGGGCGAGGCGGGCCACGCGCCGGGCGATGTCGACGGCGACGGGGACGGTGCGCAGGCCGTAGGCGATGCCGCCCGCACCGACGGTCTCCTGGCCGAGCACGCCCTCGGCGAGCGCCACCCGCTCGTCGTCGGCGCGGCCCGCCAGGCCGCCGACGCGGATCGCGGAGAAGACGAAGTCGGCGCCGGCGAGCGCCTGGTCGAGGTCGGTGGTGGCGGTCACCCCGGGTGCGTCGGGGTGGCCGGCGGCTTGCGCATCCAGTACACGGGTTACTGCATACAGTCGACGGTCGTCCAGGTCGTGCAGGACGACCTCGGTGACCCGCCCTTCGGCGCGGTCGGTCAGCAGGGCACCGTAGACGAGCGGCACACGGAATCCGCCGCCGCCCAGAATCGTCAGCTTCACGTCTGCACCCTTCCCGGAACTCCCGCCACGACCACCTCGACGCCCGCGGCCCGGAGCGCGGACCGGGTGTGCCGGCCCACCGATGCGTCCGCCACCCGTGCGTCCGCCACCCGTGCGTCCGTCACCGGCGCGTCCGTCACCGGCGCGTCCAGGAGGGGCTCCCGAGCGCATGCCGCTCGACCGCGAGATGGCGCACGTACCGGTCGTGCGCGCAGGGTTCGAGCATGACGCTCGCCTGCTCGCTCGTCGGGTAGCGATGGAAACGCAGCATGCCGTCATCGTAGGGCCACGCCCGCGGACCACTGCACGGCCAGCGAGTCGACCCCGGCTCTTCGGGGCGGCTTCATCCACCGGTCCCCGGAGCACGGAATCCTGCACCGCGTGAGCGAAGGCAGACCGGCCGGGCACAGCGGCACCGGGCCGTACGAGCACCAGGGGTGCCGGGCTCCGGTCCGCATCCGGTGCCACCGGCACGAGGGGATCGTCCTCTTCAACGACGATTACGGCCGGGGTCTCGGCCGACTGGCGGCGACCTGGGAGCTGGTGCGGGCCGACGGCCGGATCCTGACCGCTTCCGCCGGCCTGCCCGATCTGAGGCCGGGTGAGACGGCGGCCGTACTCCCGCCGTTCCGGCTGCCGCGGGACGGCGGCGAGGCCTGGCTGACGCTGCGGGTGGTGACGGCGGTGGACGAGCCGTGGGCACCGCGCGGTACGGAGCTGTGCGCGCCTCGGGTCCGGCTGCGGACGGCTCCCCCGGCCGCCCGGCAGGCCGATGCCGGCAGTGCCGTACGGCCGTCCCGCCCGGCCCCGGCCGGGAACCACCGCCGGAGCCGACCCCTGCGTGCCCTCTGACCCGGACCCTCCTGCGCCCCCACCGCACTGCGGGGCGCCGCCGCCACCGCCGGTGTCGCGCCGCCGTCCGTCGCGGAGGCGGCCGGACACGGACCTTGGGCCGGCGGCCACCCCCGCGCTCGCCACCCCGCGCTCGCCACCCCGCAGCGCGGTCTGAGCCGGTACGGAAGGCTTCACCCGGTGAACTCCTGTACCGCGACGGGACTTTCCTTGTTTCAAGTCTTGACGACCGGAGGGCCGGGGAGCACATTGGCGGCACCTTGAGAGCGCTCTCAGAACCCTTCGAGGGTGCCCGTCGAGGACTCCCGCACACCCCGTACCCGAGAGGCCTCCCCATGAGCGATCCCTCCGGCACACCCAGACACCGCCCCATGCGGCGCCCCCTACGGCACCCCCTGCGGCGCACGCTCGTCGCCGTCGTCGCCACGTTCGGCCTGGCCGCGGCCGTCGCGACGGCGGCCACCGCACCCGCGAACGCCACCGCCCCCGCGCCTCCCTCGGGCTGGAGCCAGGTCTTCCTGGACGACTTCAACGGCGCGGCCGGCTCCGGTGTGAACACCGCCGAATGGCAGTACGACACCGGCACTTCCTACCCGGGAGGCGCCGCGAACTGGGGCACCGGCGAAGTCGAGTCGATGACCTCCAGCACGAACAACGTGGCGCTGGACGGCAAGGGCGACCTGCTGATCACGCCGCGCCGGGACGCCTCCGGCAACTGGACCTCCGGGCGGATCGAGACCGCCCGTACCGACTTCCAGCCCCCGGCCGGCGGAAAGCTGCGCGTGGAGGCCCGGATCCAGATGCCCGACGTCACCGGCGACGCGGCCGCGGGCTACTGGCCCGCCTTCTGGATGCTTGGCGCGCCCTACCGCGGCAACTACCAGAACTGGCCGAGCGTCGGCGAGCTGGACATCATGGAGAACGTCCAGGGCCTGAACAAGACGTGGGCCACCCTGCACTGCGGCACCAGTCCCGGCGGCCCGTGCAACGAGACCACAGGCCTCGGCAACTCGACCCCCTGCCCGAACTCCACCTGCCAGTCGGGCTTCCACACGTACACGATGGAGTGGGACCGCTCGGTGAGCCCGGAGGCGATCCGCTTCTCCGTCGACGGCGTGACCTACCAGACGGTCACGGCGAACCAGATGGACGCGACGACCTGGGCCAACGCCACGAACCACGGCTTCTTCGTCATCCTGGACGTGGCGATGGGCGGCGGCTTCCCGGGGGCGTTCGGCGGCGGTCCGACCAGCGCCACGCAGCCCGGTCACCCGATGGCCGTCGACTATGTGCAGGTCCTGCAGTCCTCGGGCAGCGGGGGCGGCACCACTCCCCCGCCGTCCGGCAACCGCGACGCCTACAGCCCCGTCCAGGCCGAGTCCTACGACAGCCAGTCCGGCGTCGGCACCGAGACCACCACGGACACCGGCGGCGGCCAGGACATCGGCTACCTCGCCGACGGCGACTGGGCGCTGTACAAGGGCGTCACCTTCGGCTCCACACCGGCCACCCAGTTCTACGCGCGCGTGGCGAGCGGGGCCGCGCCCGGGGTGAGCGGGCTGGTGGAGGTGCGGCTGGACAGCCGGAGCAACGCACCCGTCGGAAGCTTCGCGGTGGGCGGCACCGGGGGCTGGCAGACGTGGAAGACGGTACCGGCCAACATCAGCGCGGTCACCGGCACCCACGACGTCTATCTCACCTTCACGAGCGGCCAGCCGGCCGACTTCGTGAACGTGAACTGGTTCGACTTCGGTCACTGACCCCGGCGGTCGTACGGCCGCGCGGATCGCGGCCGGGCGGACCGCGGCCGGGCGGACCGCGGCCGGGCGGACCGGGGGGGGGGGGGGGGGGGGGGGGGGGAGGGGGGGGGAAGGGGGGGGGGGGGGGAGGGGGAGAGGGGGGGGGCGGTCGCGCTAGGATGAGCGGCGTGCG
>NZ_JBVJVY010000032.1:0-81832 GCF_055603265.1 Streptomyces sp. NPDC037288 | reverse complement strand
CCTGGGGGTCCAGCCGCCCAGGAAAGCTCAGGCGGGGAACACAAAGAGGAGAAAGGAAGGAGAGGGGAAGAAGACGAAAGAGAGAAAAAAAAACCCCCCCCCCCCCCGCTGCCCTGGGGCGAGCACCACAACGGTCCGGGGGCCCGCCCCAGTGC
This sequence comes from Streptomyces sp. NPDC037288, assembly GCF_055603265.1. Lineage (NCBI taxonomy): Bacteria > Bacillati > Actinomycetota > Actinomycetes > Kitasatosporales > Streptomycetaceae > Streptomyces > Streptomyces sp. NPDC037288. The sequence goes on along the minus strand of NZ_JBVJVY010000032.1, from coordinate 81,677 downwards.
GGTGACGCCCGCGGCCCGCAAGGCTGAACGGGTCCTTGCCGAACCACACTTGGAGGATCCGTTGCCGCTCTCCACGTCACCGTCGTCCCGCAGGACAGCCCGGTACCGCGGCCGTCTGCGGCGGCGGCTGGCCGCCGGTTGCTGTGGGCTGCTGCTGAGCGGGCTGCCCGTCGCCACCGCCACCACGGCCACCGCCGCCACCGCCCGGCCGCCGGTGCCGGCGCAGCACGAGCAGCACGGCCGGGGCACCCTGGTCCGGGCCGAGAGGCTGTACACCCTCGCGACCCCGCGGGCCGCGGCGAAGGAGCTTCGTGCGGCCGGGTTCGCGGACGACACCGTGCGGCACGGCGTGGTCGCGTACCGGCTGGTCTACCGGACGGTCGACGCGCACGGGCGTCCCGCCACGGCGAGCGGGCTGTTCGTGGTGCCGCTGGGCAGCGGTGCACGCCTGCGGGTGGTGTCCTTCGCCCACGGCACCGGGGTCAACCGGCACGACTCCCCGTCCATGCAGCGCCGGGACTTCGTGTCCGCACCGGTGATCGCGCACGCGGCGGCCGGTGCGGCGGGGGTCGCCCCCGACTATCTGGGCATGGGCGAGGGCCCCGGTCCGCACCCCTGGATGGACATCGGCTCGGAGACCACCGCATCGCTGGACATGCTGCGCGCGGCCCGTGCCTTCGCGCCGCGCGCGGGTCATGTGCTGGAGCGCGAGGTGATGGTGACCGGCTTCTCGCAGGGCGCCTCGGCGGCGCTGGGGCTCGGCCGGGCCCTGCAGGCGGGCGAGGACGGCTGGTTCAGGCTGGGTGCGCTGGCGCCGGTCAGCGGTGCGTACGACTTCGGCGGTGCGGAGCTGCCCGCCCTGCTGCACGGCGGAGTCGACCCCAAGATGGGCGTGATGTACGCGGCGTACCTGCTGGTGGCGTTCAACCGGCTCCACCACCTCTACGACAGCCCGGGCGAGGTCTTCCGGGCGCCGTACGACCGCGGGATCGAGGCGCTGTTCGACGGCTCCCACACCGGGCAGCAGCTGGCGGCGGGGACTCCCGGCACCCTGGACGAGCTGCTGACCGAGCACGGGCGGGCGATGCTCGCGCATCCGGCGGGGCCGCTGGCGGCGGCACTGCGCACGACCGACGCCGTGTGCACGGACTGGGCGCCGCGCGCTCCCGTCCGGCTGTTCATGGCGACGGGTGACGAACAGGCCGTCACCGCCAACACGGAGCACTGCCGGGCGGCCCTGCGCGAGAACGGCGTGCGCGCACGGGTCGTCGACGTGGGCGCTGCCGACTACCACGGCTCCCGGCACCTGGGCTCCGAGGCCGCCGCCACGCCGGCGATCGTCCGCTGGTTCGGGGAGTTGACGCGCAGGTGAGCTGAACACGGTGCCCGGCGGGGTGTTCAGCGCAGCTCGGCCCGGAACGCGACCGGTGTCTGGCCGGTGTGCAGATGGAAGAACTTGGTGAAGTTCGCCGCGTCGGGGAAGCCCACCGCTGCCCCGACGCGGCCGATCGGCACGTCGGTGTGGGCGAGCAGGCGTCTGGCCTCCAGGACGACGCGTTTGTCGATGAATCCCTTGGGGGTCTCGCCGGTGGCGGCACGGACGGCGCGGACGAGGGTACGGCGGGAGTAACCGAGGGCGTCGGCGTAGGCGCTGACGCTGTGGTTGGTGGCGAAGCCGTGCTCGACGGCGTCCCGGAAGCGGGTGAACGTGCTGTCCGTCGGCTGCCGGGTGGCCTCCGCGGAGCTGGCGGCGAGGTGCGCGAGCCGCAGCAGGAACGCGGTGAGGGTGTGCCTGAGGACGGCGGTGTGCAGGCTGAGCGGGAGTGTGGCGGTGTCCTCGTACTCGCGGCGCAGCTGGTCGAGGGAGGCCTGCAGGGCGGTGAGCCGGTCCGGGCCGGGGCGCAGCAGGGGCGGGAGGTCGTAGCGGTACAGGCCGGTGGCCTCGACGGTGGCCCGCGGCAGAAAGCCGGGCTGCATGGTCAGGACGGTTCCGCGGTACACGGTCTCGCGGGAGAAGCGGTGGACCTGTCCGGGGCGGATCCAGAGCAGGTCGCCGGCGCCGGCCTCGTACTCGGCGAAGTCGATCATGTGCCGTACGGGGCCGTCGGTGAACAGCATGACGACGTGGAAGTCGATGCGGTGGACACCGTGCAGGGGGGCGTCGGCGTGCCAGGTGCGGTCGGTTCCCATGGGGCCGATCTGCATGCCGACGCCGCCGACGGCCAGTTCGGCCGGGAAGGGGAAGGTTCTGATGCCGTCGTCATCAGCGTGAGGGGTTTCGCCTGCCATGTCCGCTTCGTGCCGTCCCTGTCGCGCGATCGCTGTCCCAGATTCACCACAGGCTGACACACCCCGACCTTTCCTCGAAAAAGTCAGACTTTTAAGTTTGAACGCGTCAGGCCAGCAATCCCGCACTGAACGAGGACTTCTTGAAGATGACCACGCAGACTCACGATGGCTTCGAGTGGACCGACCTCGACCGGCGCGCCGTGGATACTGCCCGTCTGCTGGCGGCCGACGCGGTCCAGAAGGTGGGGAACGGCCACCCGGGCACGGCGATGAGCCTGGCACCTGCCGCGTACACGATCTTTCAGAAGGTGATGCGTCACGATCCCGCCGACCCCGAGTGGACCGGCCGGGACCGTTTCGTCCTCTCCCCCGGCCACACCTCGCTGACCCTGTACACGCAGTTGTTCCTGTCCGGGTACGAGCTGGAGCTGGACGACCTGAAGGCGTTCCGGACCCAGGGCTCCAGGACGCCGGGACACCCCGAGTACGGGCACACGGCCGGCGTCGAGACCACCACCGGCCCACTCGGGCAGGGTGTCGCCAACGCGGTCGGCATGGCGATGGCGGCCCGCTACGAGCGCGGCCTGTTCGACCCGGACGCACCGCGGGGTGAGTCCCCCTTCGACCACACCGTCTGGGCGATCGTCTCCGACGGCGACCTGCAGGAGGGCGTCTCCGCCGAGGCCTCCTCGCTGGCCGGCCACCAGAAGCTCGGCAACCTCGTCTTCCTCTACGACGACAACCACATCTCCATCGAGGGCGACACCGCGACCGCCTTCTCCGAGGACGTGCTGAAGCGGTACGAGGCCTACGGCTGGCACACCCAGCGCATCGAGCCCACCGCCGACGGCGACATCGACGTGCCCGCCCTGTACGCGGCGCTGAGGGCCGCGCAGGCCGAGACCGCGCGGCCGTCGATCATCGCGATGCGCACGGTCATCGCCTGGCCCGCGCCGAACGCCCGGAACACCGAGGCCTCCCACGGCTCCGCGCTCGGCACGGAGGAGATCGCCGCCACCAAGCGCGTCCTCGGCTTCGACCCCGAGCAGGCCTTCCAGGTCGAGGACGAGGTCCTCAAGCACACCCGCCGGGCCCTGGACCGGGGTGCCGAGGCGCACGCGGCCTGGGACAAGCGGATCGCCGAGTGGCGTGCCGCGCAGCCGGAGCGCGGCGAGCTGTTCGACCGGGTCAGCAAGGGCGAGCTGCCCGAGGGCTGGGAGAACGCGCTGCCGGTGTTCGAGGAGGGCAGGTCGGTCGCCACCCGTGCCGCCTCGGGCAAGGTGCTGCAGGCGCTCGGCCCGGTGCTCCCCGAGCTGTGGGGCGGCTCCGCCGACCTCGCAGGATCCAACAACACCACCATCGACAAGACCAGCTCCTTCCTGCCCGAGGCCAACCCGCTGCCCGAGGCCGACCCCTACGGCCGTACCGTCCACTTCGGCATCCGCGAGTTCTCCATGGCCGCGGAGATGAACGGCATCGCCCTGCACGGCAACACCCGGATCTACGGCGGCACCTTCCTCGTCTTCTCGGACTACATGCGCAACGCCGTGCGGATGTCGGCGCTCATGCAGTTGCCGGTGACGTACGTGTGGACGCACGACTCCATCGGCCTGGGCGAGGACGGCCCCACCCACCAGCCCGTCGAGCACCTCGCCTCGCTGCGCGCCATCCCCGGCCTGAACATCGTCCGCCCGGCCGACGCCAACGAGACCGCGATCGCCTGGGCCGAGATCCTGAAGAGGCACGCCGTGAACCCCGCCCCGCACGGGCTCGCGCTCACCCGCCAGGGCGTGCCGGTGTACGCGCCGAACGAGGACGCGGCCAAGGGCGGCTATGTGCTGCGCGAGTCCTCGACCGAGGTCCCGGAGGTGATCGTCATCGCCACGGGCTCCGAGGTGCAGCTGGCCGTGGCCGCGCGGGAGCGGCTGGAGACCGAGGGGATCGGCACGCGGGTGGTGTCGATGCCGTCCGTGGAGTGGTTCGAGGAGCAGCCGCGCGCCTACCGCGAGCGGGTGCTGCCGCCGGCCGTGAAGGCCCGGGTCGCCGTCGAGGCCGGGATCGGTCTGACCTGGTACCGGTTCGTGGGCGACGCGGGACGGATCGTCTCCCTCGAGCACTTCGGCGCCTCCGCCGACGCGAAGACCCTGTTCGCCGGGTTCGGCTTCACCCCCGAGAACGTCGCCGCCGCGGCCCGCGAGTCGCTCGCCGCCGCGCGCGCCTGACACCGGTGCCCGATACCGACGCAAGTAGAAAGATGATCACTGTGACCGAAGCAATCGCGACCCCGGGAGCCCTCAAGCGCCTCGCCGACGAGGGCGTGTCGATCTGGCTCGACGACCTGTCGCGCAAGCGGATCACGTCGGGCAGCCTCGCCGAGCTGGTGGCGAGCGGCGGCGTCGTGGGTGTCACCACCAACCCGTCGATCTTCCAGGCCGCCATCGGCTCCGGCGAGGGCTACGAGGAGCAGCTCACCGACCTCGCCGTACGGGGTGTGTCGGTGGACGAGGCGGTGCGGATGATGACGACCGCCGACGTGCGGACTGCCGCCGATATCCTGGATTCCGTATACACCGCCTCCGCCGGCCGTGACGGCCGGGTCTCCATCGAGGTCGACCCGCGCCTGGCCCACGACACCGAGGCCACCGTCGCCGAGGCCAAGCAGCTGGCCTGGCTGGTCGACCGCCCCAACGTGATGATCAAGATCCCGGCGACCACCGCGGGCCTGCCCGCCATCACCGAGGTCATCGGGCTGGGCATCAGCGTCAACGTGACCCTGATCTTCTCCCTGGAGCGCTACCGCGAGGTCATGACCGCCTACCTGGCCGGACTGGAGAAGGCCCGCGAACGCGGGATCGACCTGGCCACCATCCACTCCGTGGCGTCGTTCTTCGTCTCCCGCGTGGACACCGAGACCGACAAGCGGCTGACCGCCCTCGGCACCGACGAGGCCCTCGCCCTCAAGGGCCGCGCGGCCCTCGCCAACGCCCGCCTCGCCTACGAGGCGTACGAGGAGGTCTTCGCCTCACAGCGCTGGATCGCCCTCGCCGGTGCCAGGGCCAACAAGCAGCGCCCGCTGTGGGCGTCGACCGGTGTGAAGGATCCTGCATACAAGGACACCCTGTACGTGGACGAGCTGGTCGCTCCGGGCACGGTCAACACCATGCCGGAGGCCACCTTGAACGCCGTCGCCGACCACGGCGAGATCACCGGGGACACGGTGACCGGCGGCTACGCGCAGGCCCGCGCCGACCTGGCCGCCGTCGAACGGCTCGGCATCTCCTATGACGAGGTCGTCCAGCAGCTGGAGGACGAGGGCGTCGGCAAGTTCGAGGCGGCCTGGCAGGAGCTGCTGGACGCCGTAGCGAAGTCCCTGAAGAGCAAGGGAGTTGACGCCCGATGACCGACAACGCGCCCGCCGCCGAAGCGCCCGGGACCGTCCAGGTCCCGGTGGCCCCGGCCGCCGACTGGGTGAACCCGCTGCGCGACGCCCGCGACCGCCGGCTCCCCCGGATCGCCGGCCCGTCCGGGCTGGTCATCTTCGGTGTGACCGGTGACCTGTCCCGCAAGAAGCTGATGCCGGCGGTGTACGACCTGGCCAACCGCGGTCTGCTGCCGCCGGGCTTCTCCCTCGTCGGCTTCGCCCGCCGGGACTGGGAGGACCAGGACTTCGCGCAGGTCGTCCACGACGCGGTCCGCACGCACTCCCGGACCCCGTTCCGCGAGGAGGTGTGGCAGCAACTCGCCGAGGGCATGCGGTTCATCCCCGGTGACTTCGACGACGACACCGCGTTCAAGCAGCTCAAGGACGCCGTGGAGGAGCTGGACGCCTCCCGCGGCACGGGCGGCAACTTCGCGTTCTACCTCTCGGTGCCGCCGAAGTTCTTCCCCAAGGTCGTACAGCAGCTGAAGAAGCACGGCCTGGCCTCCCCGCCACAGGGCTCCTGGCGGCGCGCGGTCATCGAGAAGCCCTTCGGGCACGACCTGGACAGCGCCCGCGACCTGAACGCCATCGTGCACGAGGTGTTCGATCCGGACCAGGTGTTCCGGATCGACCACTACCTCGGCAAGGAGACCGTCCAGAACATCCTGGCGCTGCGCTTCGCCAACCAGATGTACGAGCCGATCTGGAACCGGTCGTACGTCGACCACATCCAGATCACCATGGCCGAGGACATCGGCATCGGCGGCCGGGCCGGCTACTACGACGGCATCGGCGCCGCCCGGGACGTCATCCAGAACCACCTGCTGCAGCTGATGGCGCTGACCGCCATGGAGGAGCCGATCGCGTTCGACGCGGAGGCGCTGCTCACCGAGAAGCTGAAGGTGCTCAAGTCGGTGCGGCTGCCGGAGGACCTCGGCAGGCACACCGTGCGGGCGCAGTACGCGGGCGGCTGGCAGGGCGGCGAGAAGGTCGTCGGCTACCTCCAGGAGGACGGCATCGACCCCACGTCGAAGACCGACACCTTCGCCGCGATCAAGCTGGGCATCGACAACCGCCGCTGGGCGGGTGTGCCGTTCTACCTGCGCACCGGCAAACGGCTGGGCCGCCGGGTCACCGAGATCGCGGTGGTCTTCAAGCGGGCCCCGCACTCCCCCTTCGACTCCACCGCGACCGAGGAGCTGGGCCAGAACGCGATCGTCATCCGCGTCCAGCCGGACGAGGGCATGACCGTGCGGTTCGGCTCGAAGGTGCCGGGCACCTCGATGGAGATCCGGGACGTGTCGATGGACTTCGCGTACGGCGAGTCGTTCACCGAGTCCAGTCCGGAGGCGTACGAGCGGCTCATCCTGGACGTGCTGCTCGGCGACGCGAATCTGTTCCCCCGTCACCAGGAAGTGGAAGAGTCCTGGAAGATCCTCGACCCGATCGAGGAGTACTGGGCGGCGCACGGCCGGCCGGCGCAGTACGCGTCGGGCAGCTGGGGACCGAGTGAAGCCGACGAGATGCTCGCACGAGACGGACGGAGCTGGCGCAGGCCATGAAGATCGACCTGACCGACACCACGGCAAGCAAGATCAACAAGGCGCTGGTGCAGGGCCGCCGCGCCATCGGCACCCCGGCCGTGGGCATGGTCCTGACGATGGTCATCGTCACGGACGAGGAGAACGCCTACGACTCGATCAAGGCCGCCGAGGAGGCCTCGCACGAGCACCCCTCGCGGACCTTGGTCGTCATCAAGCGGCACGCCCGCACCCTGCGCGACCGCACCCACTCCCGGCTCGACGCCGAGGTCCGGGTCGGTTCCGAGGCGGGCACCGGCGAGACGGTCGTGCTGCGCACCTACGGCGAGGTGTCCGACCACGCCGACTCGGTCGTCCTGCCGCTGCTGCTGCCGGACGCACCCGTCGTCGTGTGGTGGCCGGTGGACGCACCCGACACCCCGTCGAAGGATCCGCTCGGCGCGCTGGCCCAGCGCCGGATCACCGACCTGTACGCGTTCGAGCGGCCGATGGAGGTCCTGGAGACCCGCGCCCGCAACTACGCCCCCGGCGACACCGACCTGGCCTGGACCCGGCTGACGCTGTGGCGCTCCATGCTGGCCGCGGCCCTGGACCAGGCCCGGGTGAAGGTCACCTCGGCGGCCGTCGAGGCCGAGGCGGACAACCCCAGCGCCGAGCTGCTGTCCCGCTGGCTGGAGGCCCGCCTGAAGGTCACCGTGGACCGCGTGGTCACCGCCGGCCCGGTCGTGACGGCCGTACGCCTCGGTACCGCGAACGGCGAGATCGTCATCGACCGCCCCGAGGGCCCCCTGGCGACCCTGACCCTGCCGGGCCAGCCGCCGCGCACCCTGGCGCTGAAGGTCCGCCCCACCTCGGAACTCATCGCCGAGGAACTGCGCCGCCTCGACGCCGACGAGATGTACGCCATCGCCCTCAGGGGCGAGGCCGCCAAGGAGAACGCCTGAGATGGCTCAGTCCGAGTTTCCGAAGCTCACCGACCGGCCGGAGTGGACGGCCCTCGCCGACCACCGGGCCGAGGGGCAGCCGCAGCTGCGCGAGCTGTTCGCGGCGGACCCGGGCCGCGCCGAGCGGTATGTCGTATGGGCCGGCGACCTGTACATCGACTACAGCAAGCACCTGATCACCGACGAGACCCTGGCCCTGCTCCAGGAACTCGCCACCGCCACCGGGGTGTTCGCGCTGCGCGACGCCATGTTCCGCGGCGAGAGGATCAACGTCACCGAGAACCGGGCCGTGCTGCACACCGCGCTGCGCGCCGCACGGGACGCGGTGGTGGAGGTCGGCGGCGAGAACGTCGTCCCGAAGGTGCACGCGGTGCTGGACAAGATGGCCGGCTTCGCCGACCGGGTCCGCTCCGGCGAGTGGACCGGCCACACCGGCAGGCGGATCAGGAACGTCGTCAACATCGGCATCGGCGGCTCCGACCTCGGCCCCGCCATGGCCTACGAGGCGCTGCGCCCGTACACCGCACGGGAGTTGACGTTCCGGTTCGTGTCGAACGTGGACGGCGCCGACCTGCACGAGGCCACCCGTGACCTGGATCCGGCGGAGACCCTGTTCATCGTCGCGTCCAAGACCTTCACCACGATCGAGACGATCACCAACGCCACCTCCGCACGCGCGTGGCTGCTCGACGGGCTGGGCGGCGACGAGAAGGCGGTCGCGAGGCACTTCGTGGCGCTGTCCACGAACGCCGAGAAGGTCACCGGCTTCGGCATCGACCCGGACAACATGTTCGAGTTCTGGGACTGGGTCGGCGGCCGGTACTCGTACGACTCGGCGATCGGCCTGTCCCTGATGATCGCCATCGGCGCGGACCGGTTCCGGGAGATGCTCGACGGCTTCCGGCTGATCGACGAGCACTTCCGCACCGCCCCCGCCGAGGCCAACGCCCCGCTGCTGCTCGGCCTGCTGGGCGTCTGGTACGGCAACTTCCACGACGCCCAGTCGCACGCGGTGCTGCCGTACAGCCACTACCTGTCGAAGTTCACCGCCTACCTCCAGCAGCTGGACATGGAGTCCAACGGCAAGTCGGTGCAGCGCGACGGCGAGCCGGTGCAGTGGCAGACCGGGCCGGTCGTGTGGGGCACCCCCGGCACCAACGGTCAGCACGCCTACTACCAGTTGATCCACCAGGGCACCAAGCTGATCCCGGCGGACTTCATCGGCTTCGCCCGCCCCGTCGACGAACTGAGCGGGGAACTGAAGGCGCAGCACGATCTGCTGATGGCCAACTTCTTCGCCCAGACCCAGGCGCTCGCCTTCGGCAAGACCGCCGAGGAGGTCCGCGCGGAGGGCGTGCCCGAGGAGCAGGTGGCCCACCGCACCTTCCGGGGCAACCACCCCACCACCACGGTCCTCAGCCCCGAGCCGACCCCGTCCGTCCTCGGCCAGCTGATCGCCCTCTACGAGCACAAGGTGTTCGTGCAGGGCGCGGTGTGGAACATCGACTCCTTCGACCAGTGGGGCGTGGAGCTGGGCAAGGTCCTCGCCAAGCGGGTCGAGCCCGCGCTGACCGAGGGCGCACGGGTCCCCGGTCTCGACCCGTCCACCACGGCCCTCGTCGCTGCCTACCGCACTCTCAAGAACGCCAAGAACGCTCAGGAAGTGAACTGACATGCAGCTCGGTCTCATCGGTCTCGGCAAGATGGGCGGCAACATGCGCGAGCGGATCCGCCGCGCCGGCCACACCGTCATCGGCTACGACCGCAACCCCGAGGTCTCCGACGTCAAGTCCCTCGCCGAACTGGTCGAGAAGCTGGACGCGCCGCGCCATGTGTGGGTGATGGTCCCGGCCGGCACCGCCACGCAGACCGTCGTCGACGAACTGGGCGACCTGCTGCAGCCCGGCGACACGGTGATCGACGGCGGCAACTCCCGCTGGAGTGACGACGAGAAGCACGCCGCCGCGCTCGGCATCAAGGGCATCGGCTTCGTCGACGCCGGTGTCTCCGGCGGTGTGTGGGGCCTGCAGAACGGCTACGCGCTCATGGTCGGCGGCGACAAGGCGCATGTGGAACCGCTGGAGCCGATCTTCGAGGCGCTCAAGCCGGAGGGCCCGTACGGCTATGTGCACGCGGGCCGGGTCGGCGCCGGGCACTTCTCCAAGATGGTCCACAACGGCATCGAGTACGCCATGATGCAGGCCTACGCCGAGGGCTGGGAGCTGCTGGAGAAGGTGCACTCGGTGGAGAACGTCCGCGAGGTGTTCCGCTCCTGGCAGGAAGGGACGGTCATTCGCTCCTGGCTCCTTGACCTCGCGGTCAACGCTCTGGACGAGGACGAGCACCTGGAGAAGCTGCGCGGTTACGCGGAGGACTCCGGCGAGGGCCGCTGGACGGTGGAGGCGGCCATCGACAACGCCGTGCCGCTGCCCGCGATCACCGCCTCCCTGTTCGCCCGGTTCGCCTCCCGGCAGGACGACTCGCCGCAGATGAAGATGATCGCGGCGCTGCGCAACCAGTTCGGCGGCCACGCGGTCGAGAAGAAGGACTGAGCCGCCGTGGGGGACCTCCCGCCGGTCCTCCCCCACTGCCTCAAGGGCGTGGGAGGTGCCCCCGGGTGAGACGCAGTGGAGCCGGTCGGGACAGCACACCAGCTGGACCGACCTGCCCCTGACCGAGCACGGCGAGGAACAGGCCAAGTCCCTTGCCGCACCTGCCTGAACGGGACTACGGCGGCTACGAGGGTGTCACCACGGCCGGCATCCACCGCGCCCGGCCCGACCGGGACCTGTGGACCGACGGCGTGCCCCCGGCCCCGCCGGGCTCCCCGGCGAGTCACCTCCGGGAGACCGGCGCCCGCGCCGACCGGGTGCCGGCCCGCGCCGAGGCGGCGCTCGCCGACGACGCCGGGGACGTGGTCCTCGTCGCCCGCGCCCGCTTCCTGCGCGTGCTCACCGCCCGGCGGCTGGCCCCGCCGGGGGCCGGGTGTTCCAGCTGGCCGCGGGCACGGTCAGCCGGCTCTCCACCGAGCACGGCCGGCCCGTGATCGCCGAGTGGAACAGACGGCCGTAACGGCCCTGCGCAAGCGAGAGGCCGTGACGGCCTGCGCCCGCGGCCGGTTCACGCCTGGTGGGCCGGGCCGCGGTCGTCGCCGGGCCGCGGGCGGCGCGGACCGGCTCGCCGACGCCCTCCCCGGTACGTTCGCCACAGCGGCCGCGTGGACTGTGAGGAACATCCCGGCCACCACCCCGGGCCCCGCTTCTACAATCTGCGGCACGCACAGCGAGCGTGCCGCCCAGGCGTCCACCGGCCCGAAGGACAGCGATGACCAGCGTCGAAGAGCCCGTACGGCCCGGGGGACGGGTGCGCGACGCGGCCCGCACCAAGGCGGAGATCCTCGACGTGGCCACGCAGGAGTTCGCCCGGGCCGGCTACGACGGCGCCCGCGTGGACGAGATAGCGGCCCGCACCCGCACCACCAAGCGGATGATCTACTACTACTTCGGCGGCAAGGAGCAGCTGTTCACGGCCGTGCTGGAGCGGGCGTACGGGGTGATCCGCGAGGCCGGGCAGCAGCTGGACGTCGAACACCTGGACCCGGCCGCAGCGATCCGGCGCCTCACCGAGCTGACCTTCGACCACCACGAGCGGCACCCGGACTTCGTCCGCCTGGTCAGCATCGAGAACATGCACGGAGCCGAGCACATCGCGGCCTCCAAAAGGCTCGGGCAGACCGGCTCGCCGGCCCTGGAGGTGATCCGCCGGATCCTTGCCGCCGGGCGGGAGTCCGGGCTGTTCACGGCCGACGTGGACGCGGTCGAGCTGCATGCGGTGATCAGCTCGTTCTGCTTCTTCCGGGTCGCGAACCGGCACACCTTCGGCGCCCTGTTCGGCCGGGACCTGGCGGACCCCGCCCAGCGGGAGCACTACCGGACCATGCTCGGCGACATGGTGATCGCCTACCTGACCGCGGAGCGGGCCGGCGGCTGACCGCCTGGTGGAAGCCGTCGCACGGCGGGACAGGGGTGCCGCGCGGACGGGGCCGCGCCGGAGTTCACGGCCTGGGGTGGCGCGGCTCGTACAGGGCGAGTTCGCCGCCGCCGGGCAGCCGGAGGGCGGTCACCCGGCCCCACCGGGCCTCCTCCACCGGGCGGGTGAACTCCACGCCGAGTCGGGCGAGTTGACGCCGTGTCGCGTCGAGGTCGTCACACATCAGCATCAGCTCGTGCGCGGGCGTGCCGTCGGTGGGGTGGCAGGCCACCTCGGCGGGCGGCGCCTGGAAGATCAGCCAGCCGTGGCCCGCGTCGACGTGCGCCCAGCCGAGGGTGTCGCGCAGGAAGGCCCGGTCGGCCTCCGCGTCGCGGCTGTAGAGCACCACATGTGCACCGTTGATCACGCGCGGAGGCTAGTGCGGCGGACGGTCCCGGGCAAGCACCGGCCCACCGATGCCGTACCGAAGTCCAGGGCTGTTCTGCCCTTCCCAGGGACCAGTGGCCCCTGTCGTACGTGACGGTACGGGACCAGGCTGGGTACCGGAGGAGTGACGTCGTCCGCAACCTGACGATCATGAGCGGTGGTGAACACCATGGCCGCACGGTGCGAGAACGGACCTGCACCGGCCGCATCCCCCGCCGACCCCCGAGGGGCTCCGTTCCTTGCGACACAGTTCGCCATACCGACACGTCCCGTGACGTACCTGCGCCGCGACCGGCTCCTCGGACACCTCGACGAGGCCCTTGTGTCCCCGTTGACCGTGGTCGGCGCAGCCGCGGGAGCGGGCAAGACGCTGCTGGTGGCCGACTGGGCCTCGGCGCGGGACGAGCCGGTCGCCTGGCTCACCGCGCAGGTCGCGGGCAACGGATGCGGAACGTTCTGGGCGTACCTCCTGCAGGCCCTGCGCGTCGCCGGCGTGCCGCTGACCACCGATGTCGGCCTGCCCACCGAACCCGCACGCGTGTCCGACGCGCTTCTGACGCGGCTCGCCGCCGGACTCAGCGACCGGAAGGTGCCGGTGATCGTGGTCATCGACGAGTACGACCGGGCGGCCGACCCCGAGATCGCGGATCAGCTGGAATCCGTCCTCCGGCAGGCCGGGGGCGGCATGCGCCTGGTCCTGGTCACGCGCACCGAACCCCTGCTGCCGCTGCACCGCTACCGGGCGGCCGGCGCCGTCACGGAGATCAGGAACGCCGAGCTGGCCTTCACCCGCGACGAAGCAGCGGATCTGCTGGCGCTGCACGGGCTGCGCCTGCCGGCCGGTGACATGGACGCGCTGGTGGAGCGGACCCGGGGCTGGGCGGCCGGACTGCGGCTGTGCGCCCTGGCGGCGCAGGCGGAGCCCGACCCGGGCACGTACCTGAAGGAGTTCGAGGCCGACCGCACCACGATCGCCGACTTCCTGCTGGCCGAGGTGCTCAAGCGGCAGAGCGCCGAGACCCAGGATCTGCTGCTGCGGATCAGCATCCTCGAACGCTGCTGCCCGGATCTCGCCAACGCCCTGACCGGGCGCACCGACGCCGGACTCATCCTGGGCGGTCTGCACCGCGGGAACGCGTTCGTCGAGTACCTCGGGCACGACTGGTTCCGTCTCCATCCGCTGTTCAAGGAGATCCTCCGCGCCGACCTCAGGGCGCGCCGGCCAGGGCTGGAAGCCGCACTCCACTGCCGTGCGGCACACTGGCTGCGTCGCTCGGGGTCCCTCGGCGAGACGCTCGGCCACGCGGCCGCGGCGCACGACTGGGAGAGTGCCGCCGGTGCCCTGATCGGCGATCTCGCCATCGGGGAGATCTTCACCGGCCTGCGCGCCGACGATCTGTCCGAGCTGTTCTCCCACATGGGGCCCGAGCCCGCCAGCCCCGCCACGGACCTCGTCCGTGCGGCCCGCGCGCTGTCCCGTTGCGACGTCGAGCGCGGCCTTCCCCGCCTGCAACGGGCGGCACACGCCCTCGCCCCCGGGCACGGACCGTCCCCGGACGAGGCCGCCGACCTGGCCGCGACCCGGCTGAGCTGCGCCTTCCTGGAAGCTCTGGCGGCGCGGCTGACCGGCGCGCCGGAACGGGCGGAGACGGCGGCACAGGCCGCTGAGCAGCTGCAGCGCGAAGTGCCCGGCGGGCTTCTGCAAGGACACCCCGAGCTGATCGCCCTGCTGCTCACCCATCTCGGCTCCGCACGCCTGTGGGCCGGCCGTGTCCGGGAGGCGCGGGCGGTCCTGACGACGGTGGTCGACTCCGGCCGTGCGGCGGCGACGGCACCGGCGCGTCAGGAGTGTCTGGGCCACCTGGCGCTGATCGACTATCTCAGGGGCTGGCCGGGCCGGGCCGAGCGCACGGCGTCTGCCCAGGTGACCGCGGTGGACAGCCCCGGCCCGGCCCCGGCGCCGGGGCCGGGGCTGGCATCACTGGTCCTGGCCGCGGTGGCCGTCGACCGTGACGAACTGGACCGGGCCCAGGTGCTCCTCGACTCCGCGACGGACACGGCGCGCCTGCCGCTGGACCCGGTGACGCGGGCCGGGGAGTCCATCGTCACCGGGCGTCTGTGCCTGGCCCGGGGCGACACGCGGGCCGCGCTCGAGGCGGTGGACCGGGCCGTCGCAGCCGATGTGGCCTGCCCCTGGGCCGAGGCACACACGGCGTCCGTGGCCGCCGCCGCTCACCTCGCCGAGGGCCGGCCGGACCTGGCCGTCAGGCTGCTGGCACAAGAGCCCGACGACGAGCCGGTGTGTGTGGTGCAGGCCGCGCAGGCGGAGCTGGCCGTGGGCCGGCCCGGAGCGGCGGCCGGACTCCTCGACAGAGTCCGCTCACAGGGCCCTCTCGGCCCCGCCGTCACGGTACGGGCCGCGCTGGTCGGGGCCCAGCTGGCGGGCGCGGCCGGAGACGTCGCCGCCCAACGCCGGCTCGTCGCCCAGGCACTCCGGGAAGCCCGGCGCGAGCGGCTGCGACGCCCCTTCCTGGACGCGGGACCCTGGCTGCGCCCGCTGCTGGGCACCGCGCCGTTGCGCGCGCTGGCCGAGGGATGGCTCGCCTACGGCCCGCCGGCGCCCGGTGGACCGGCCGGGACCGGGGAGCAGTCGCCGCTGCCGGTGGTGGAAGAGCTGAGCGCACGCGAGATCGACGTTCTGCTCCGGCTGGCGCAGATGATGTCCACGCAGGAGATCGCCGCCGATCTGTACGTGTCGGTCAACACGGTCAAGACCCATCTCAAGAACGCGTACCGGAAACTGGCCGTGAACCGGCGCCACGACGCGGTACGCCGCGCACGCGACCTGGGTCTCCTGTGACGGACCTGGACTCCTGTGACGGACCTGGACTGCGGTGTCACCTCCTGCGGGTGAAGCGGAGCGGTGGGCCGGGGGGAGCATCCCACGCACGGGGACGGGCACGCCCTGCGGCAGACCCCCCTGGCACCGGCGCCTCACCCCGGTACGCGAAGGCCTCACTCCGGCGTCTGCCGCCCCTGGCGTCGCAGGCCGGTCCGGACCGCGGCCGTGAGCACCCGTACAGCCACACCCACGAGCAGCAGGCTGCAGACCATCTGGCACATCACCACCACCCTGCCCGTCCCGGAGACCGCGGTGATGTCGCCGAAGCCGACGGTGGTGAACGTGGTGAGCGTGAAGTACAACGCGTCCGTTCTGCTCAGGTGCTCGCTGAAGGAGCCCGGCGCAGCACGTTCGAGCAGGTAGTAGCCGCTCGCGAAGAGGACCAGATACAACGAGACCGTCACGGCCAGGGTCTCGACCGCCTTCAGCCGCGGCGAGGGCGAGCGCACGATGAGCCACACCCCCCACGCGAAGAACAGGCAGACCGCCAGCAGGCCACCGACGAGGATCAGTGCGGTGACGGCCCCGCCGTGCCAGCCCAGCGGCAACAGGTAGTAGGCGGTGACGAGGCCGGCCGCGACGACGACCGCCCGGACAACGGACACGGCCGTGGCCCCTGCGCCCGGGCGGTTGGGAGACGCCGCCCGCTCCGGCGGGGTCCGCTGCTTGCCGGCAGCCGCTGGATCGGTCATCTCGTGCCTCTTCGTCCGCTCCGACGTGGGCCGACCGCCGGCCCTCGGTGCCCACCTCACCGTCCCGGCCTCCCGTGCGGATCACCCGCCAGGGGTGACGCCCGCGGCGACCGTCTGGACGGACGCCGGCCCGGTGAGGCCCCGCAGACGGCCCCGCAGGCCGTCCGGGAGCGGATCCGCGGATCACGTGAGGAGGAGCCATGACCGAGTCCCGTGGTCCGCGACCCGCTGCGGACCCGGATTCCGGTGGTCACCGCCGTGCTCGCCGGCACCGCAATCCCGGCCGCAACGGCAGAACCGGCCGCCGGCCGAGCGGATCCGTGGTACTCGTGACCTCCACCTCA
The DNA here is from genome assembly GCF_055603265.1 of Streptomyces sp. NPDC037288. NCBI lineage: Bacteria > Bacillati > Actinomycetota > Actinomycetes > Kitasatosporales > Streptomycetaceae > Streptomyces > Streptomyces sp. NPDC037288. The sequence goes on along the minus strand of NZ_JBVJVY010000032.1, from coordinate 65,128 downwards.
CCCGGCCCGGGTGAGGCGGGCGCACTCCCGCCGTGCGCACGCTGAGAACCGTACGCAACCACCATCGGGCGCAGTCCCGGAACAGCGGCGTCCAGCAGCGCCGACGCCTCAGGAAGCCGTCCGGGATGCGCTCGCACGAGGACATCACCGAGGACGGGTTCCGGCAGGCCGAGGAACCGGTCCTCTCCGGCAGCCGGCCGTCCGGACCCACCCACTGACCACGCAGCCGGCACAGCACAGAAACGAGGTCGCACGATGGCCACCACACACGGCGTGCCCGCGCCCACCGCCAAGCAGCAGTGGGCGACCGGCCTGACAGCGTTCGGGGCCGTCATGCTCATCCTCGCGGGGGTGCTGGGCATCTTCCGCGGCATCATGGCGATCGCGCACGACGACGTCTTCCTCGTCACCCGCAGCTACGTCTTCCGGTTCGACCTCACGGGCTGGGGCTGGATCCATCTGGTCCTGGGCGTCCTCGCGCTGGTCGTGAGTTTCGGCCTCCTGCGGGGCGCCGTGTGGGCACGCGTGTGCGGAGTGGCCCTCGCCTCGCTGATCATCCTCGCCAACTTCCTGTCCCTGCCGTACTACCCGGTCTGGTCGGTCATGCTGATCGCCTTCTCCGGAATCATCATCTGGGCCCTGTGCGTGGTGGGGCGCGACGGCGCCTCCCGCCTGTTCGACTGAAGGCCGTACCGAACCTGGTTCCGCAGGGGCTCACCGCACAAGCACGCCGGGGCCGGGGGCGACGGACGAGCCGGTGAGAGCGATGATCGTAACGATGGTGTCGGTGCCGGAAGGGGTCACGACGCGGATCTCCGAGTCGGAGGCGCGGCAACGGCTCGCCCGGGACAGCTTCCTGCTCCTCGGTGTGGAGCTGCCGGAGGATGCGGAGGAGGGCCCGGCGGACGAGCCGCCGGCCCGCCGGCTCGGGCTGGGCACCGAGGAGCTGGCCTGGTTCGGCAGGCAGGGCGAGTCCGCGCGGGCCGAATTCCTGGGCGACGCCGCCGGCTTCGTCGTACCGGTGGTCCATGACGGGCGGGTCGCCCATGTGCACGCCCTGGCCGGCGAACGCTTCCTGGTCGTCGCCCACCGGGGCCGGGCCGCTTCGGCGGCGGACATCACGGCACGGCTGCGGCATGAGAGACCCCACGACGCCGTGGCCACGCTGTTCCTGCTGCTCCAGGAGGCGCTGGGGACGTTCCGCCGCGAGGCCGTGCAGGCGCTGCTGCAGGTGGAGGAACTGGAGGACGACATGTTCGATGACCGGCGGCCCGAGCAGCTGTACCGTCTGGCCCGGCTGCGCCGCCGTGCCGCCCTCCTGCACCACGCGCTGCTGCCCTATCTGCAGGTCGTCGAGGACGTGGTCACCCGCAGGATGATGAGCCGCGACTTTCCGGTGGAACGCCAGCGGCTCGCCCAGGAGTTCCAGCGTGCGGCACGGCTGGCCCTGGCGACCATCGAGTCCCTCCAGGACGCCGCGCGCCGGGCTCTCGCCAGCTACGGGTCCCTGGTCGCGGGCGAACAGAACGGCGTGATCAACCGGTTGGCCATCGTGTCGGTGATCTTCCTGCCCCTGTCGTTCCTGACCGGCTTCTTCGGTATGAACTTCGCCTTCCTGACCGACGAGCTGGAAAGCAGGGCGGTCTTCTGGCTGCTCGCCGTGGGGCTTCAGACGGCCGCTCTGTTCTTCGCCGTCTACATACTGCACCGCACCCGCATCTGGCGGAGGCTGCGGGACGAGGACTAACAGCGGACGGCCACCGACGGCCCGGCGGCCGTGGTCACGGGGCCGAGGCCGCCGCCGCGTCGAGCAAGGGCCCGAGTTCCCTCACCGCCGTGGTCAGGGGACCCGCGTCCCGTTCGGCGCGGGCCAGCAGGATCGCCCCCTCCAGCGTGCTGATCATCAGCGTGGCGAGGGACGCGGCACGGGCCCGGGGTACCCCCATGCCGGTCAGGGCCTCGGCGAGCGGGTTCCGCCACGCCGTGAACGCGGCGGCCGCGGCCTCCCGGGTCGAGCCGGCTGCGGAGGCGCACTCGACGGTGGCGGCGGCCACCGGGCACCCCGCCGCGAAGCCGTCCGCCGCGTACTCGTCGGTCCACTGCGCGGCCATCGCCGCGAACAGACCGCTCGGCGTCGGCTCGTCGAGCCCTGCCACAAAACGGGCGATGCGCTTGCCCGCGTACCGGCCGGCCCAGGCGACCGCCTCGTCGACCAGCTGCTCCTTGCCACCCGGGAAGTAGTGCTGGAGCGAGCCGCGCGGTGCGCCGGCATGCGCGGCGACCTCGCGCATCCCGGTCGCGGCGACTCCGTCGCGCCGGATGAGCTGGGCGGCGCTGAAGACCATCCGCTCCCGCGGCCCCCGTGGCGCCTGGCTCATCGCGGCCCTCCGTTCCTCACGGCACCCACCTTATGACCGGCGTCATAACGACCGCTACCGGACGGCGGTCGCAGTCGGCTCCCGGAGCGGAGGACGGACCCCGTGCACGCCGGTTTCACCGTTCTCGCAGTCACGGGCCGGCCCATGGCGCGGCGCCCGGTGTGCGCCGGCACCCCCCGGCGGCCTGGAACCGGACCCCGGAACGCGCCGCACCCCTGCGCGCGCTCGAGACCCGGACCCCGGGGCGTCGCAGCCGGCCGCCGCGGGTCAGCGCTTCGGGGCGCCGTAGACCCGGTCGACGCGCAGGCGCACCACGAGGCGTCGGTCGCGGACCATCGCCGCCCGGTAGTCGTCCCAGTCCGGGTGCTCGCCGAGCACGTCCCGGTAGAGCCGGATCAGTTCCTCGACGGTCTCGTCGTGCGGGTCCCGGGCGACCGGGGACAGCTCCGCCGTCCCCTCGGCGACCGTGTACGCCCAGCGGTCGGCGCTCGTGACGTGGTACGAGGCCCGCGGGTCGCGGCGCAGGTTGCGCGTCTTGGCGCGGTCGTCGGTGACCGAGATCCGGATGACCCGCTCGTCGGGGTAGTAGGCGTGGCTGACGTTGGACAGCTGGGGGCGGCCGTCGCGCTTGAGGGTGACCAGCACCCCGCCGTGGCCGTCGGAGAGGAGGTCGAGCAGCGCGTCCTGCGTGGAGTCCTGAGTCATGACTGGGTCAACTCGCCGCGGCGGGCCAGGCATTCCCGCGCATCGCAGCCACCTCGGGAGCAGTGATAGACACTGTCTACGGACACCTGGTAGACAGTGTCTATGACTGAGTCCGACATCGGGTTGCGCAAGCGTCTGGTCGACGTGGGTGTGGAGCTGCTGGCCGCCGAGGGGCCGCAGGCGCTCACCCTGCGGGAGATCGCCCGGCGCGCCGGCGTCTCGCACGGGGCGCCGCGCCGCTACTTCCCCACCCGTCTGGAGCTGCTGTCGGCCATCGCGCGCCGCGGCTTCGACGACCTGGCCGAGCGGGTGCGCAGCACCCTCGCACCCGGGTCCGCAGGCCCGCGCGCGCAGGTGGCGTCACTGGCGCGGACGTACCTGGAGTTCGCGCTGGACGACCCCGGCATGTACGAGCTGATGTTCCGTCACGACCTGCTGGAGAGCGGCTGGCTGGGGCTGCGGGAGACGAGTCTGCCCTTGTTCGGTGTGCTCGCCGATCTGGTCGGCGAGGTGCGGCCCGGGGCCGACGCGCGACGGGTGGCGGGCGCGTTGTGGGCGAACCTGCACGGGATCGCCCAGCTGTGGCGCTGGCGCAGCCTCCAACTTGCCTGCGGCGATGAGCACTTCGGGGCGTTGCTCGATGCGGTGCTGGTGGCCCACCTGGGTGCGGAGGACGGCCGGTGAACCGGCGGTGGACGCTGGCGAGCAGTGTGGCGGGCGCGGTGGTCGTCGCCCTGGACGGTACGGTCCTCACGGTCGCCCAGCCCCGGCTGCAGAGGGACCTGGGCGCGTCGTTCGCCGAGGTGCAGTGGACCAGTACGGCGTACCTGGTCGCGGTGGCGAGCCTGCTGGTGTTCGCGGGGCGGCTCGGTGACCGGTACGGGCAGCGGCGGGTGTTCGCGCTCGGCCTGCTGGGGTTCGGGGCGGCGTCGGCGGGGATCGGTGTCGCGCCCTCGGTGGGCTGGGTGATCGCACTGCGGGCGGTTCAGGGGGTGTTCGGGGCGCTGTTGCAGCCGGCCACGCTGGGCATGCTGCGGGCCGCGTTCCCGCCCGACCGGCTGGCCAGGCCCCTCGCCGTGCGCACGGCCGCGATCGGGCTGGCGGCGGCAGCGGGGCCGCTGGTGGGCGGGGCGCTGGTGACCGGCCTGGGCTGGCGGGCGGTGTTCTTCGTCAACGTCCTGCCCGCGCTCGCCTTCGGCCTGCCGGCCCTGCTGCGGCCGAAGCCGCCCGCCGCGGGCTCCCGGACGCCGCTGGACGTGCCGGGTGCCGTGCTGCTCGCGGTGTCCCTGGGCTGCCTGGTGCACGCCCTGACCGCACGGCCCGTCTCCGGGGCGGGCCTCGCCGTCGCCGTGGTCACCGCCGCCGTCCTCGTGCGGCACGAACGGCGTACGGCGGGTCCGCTGCTGCCGGCCGCGGTCATCGGCTCGCGGGCGGTCGGGGCGGCGCTCGGGGGGCTGGTGGTCGTGTCCGCGGCCCTGTTCGGCGCCCTGTTCGTGGCCACCTACGTGCTGCAGCGCCGGCTCGGCCTCGACCCGTTGCACAGTTCCCTGCGCAGTCTTCCCCTGGCGGTGCTGATGGTGGCGTCCGCCGCGCTGTGCCCGGTGCTGCTGCGCCGGTTCGGGGCGCGCGGTACGACGGCGGCGGCGACGGCGCTCCTGGCGCTCGGTGTCCTGGTGCTGTCCGGAGCCACGTCCACGCCGGCGCTCGGCTGCGCGTTCGCCCTGCTGGGCGCGGGGTTCGGCGCGGTGATGGTGGCGGCCACCCAGGTGATCGTACGGCGGGCGGAGGTGGCGGTGGCCGGAGTGGCGGGCGGACTGCAGCAGACGGCACTGAACGTCGGCCCGGCCCTCGGGGTGGCCACGGCGACCGCGCTCATGGGCACCGGGACCGGGCGGGCACTGCTGGTCCTGGCTGCCGTGGCGGCGCTCGGCGTGCCGCTGGCCTGTGCGCTGCCCGGGCCCGAAGACGAGGACGCACCGCGCGCGGCCGACAGCGACACACGGTCGCCCGGGGCGGACGGCGGCTGTTCGTTGCCCGACACGGACGGCGGTTGTTCGCCGCCCGACGCGGACGGCCGCAGTTGCCCGACACCGACGACCACCGTGCGCGACCCGGAACCGACGACCACCATCCCCGGCCCGGCACCGACGGCCACCGCCTGACGCCCAGGACACAGAGCGACGACGCCTTGCCCGGACCGGACGCCGGTTGTCCGCCACCCGGGACCGAAGACGACCACGCACTACCCCACACCGACGGCGACCGTCCGCCGGCGGGGCCGAAGGCAACCGTGCGCTGCCGCGGACGCCGCGGCAGCTCTTCGGTGCCCGGGACCGCCGGCGGCCGACCGCTGCGCGGGAAGGCGGCGGCCACGCACTGCTGGCCAGCGCCGGCGGCCACGCACTGCTGGCCAGCGCCGGCGACCACGCACTGCCCCGGAGCTGACGGCGTCGCGTCGATCACATGCGGTGCTGATCAGCGGGTGGGTGGGGATGGTGTTGCGGGACGATGAAGGGCGGGTGCTTCCGGCGGGCGGCCGGGGGCGTCGCCGACGAGGGGACCGGAGGAGAGCGATGGCACAGCTGCGGCAGGAAGCCGACCCGGGCGAGGCGGGGCTGGACGTCGAGGCGCTGGACCGCCTGGACCGGCACCTCGCCCACCACGTCGACCAGGGGCGGCTGCCCGGCTTCCTGGTGGCCCTGTCCCGCGGCGGCCGGGTCGCCCGTCTCACCACGTACGGCCGCCGCGATCTCGCGGCCGGCCTGCCGGTCGAGGCGGACACCCTGTGGCGGATCTACTCGATGACCAAGCCGGTCACCGCGGTCGCCGTGCTGCTGCTGGCGGAGCAGGGCAGGCTGTCCCTGGACGACCCGCTGGACCGCCATCTGCCCGCGTTCGCCGACCCCGTGGTGTACGAGGGCGGTTCGGGCGCCGAGGTGCGCACCCGCCCGGCCGCCGGCCCGATCCTGATCCGGCACCTGCTCACCCACACCGCGGGCCTGACCTTCGGCTTCTACCACCGCCACCCCGTCGACGCCCTGTACCGCGAGGCCGGCCTGGAGTACTCCGTCCCGCCGGGCAAGGACCTGGCCGAGACGGTCGAGGTGTACGCGCGCATGCCCCTGCAGTTCGATCCCGGCACCCAGTGGAACTACTCGGTCGCCTCGAACGTGCTGGGCCGGGTCGTCGAGGTGGTGTCCGGGCAGCCGCTGGACGCGTTCTTCACCGAGCGGATCCTGCGTCCGCTCGGCATGACCGACACCGGTTTCCACGTCCGGCCCGAACAGGCTGACCGGCTGGCCGAGTTGTACGGGGAGACGGACGAGGGCGGGATCGAGCCGGTGCCGGGGCTGCCGGTGCACGGCCGGCCCCGCTTCCTGTCCGGCAGCGGCGGCCTGGTCTCCTCCGCGTACGACTTCCACCGGTTCATGGAGATGCTGCGCCGGGGCGGCGAACTGGACGGTGTCCGGCTGCTGTCCGCGGACAGCGTCGCGCGGATGACCCGCAACCAGCTGCCCGGGAACGCGGTGGTGCGGTCCTTCGGCTCCCCCGTCCACCGGGAACCCGCCAACGACGGGCTGGGCTTCGGCTTCAACGTGTCGGTGGTGACCGACCCGTCCCGGACCCTGGCCCCCTCCAGCCTCGGCACATACGGCTGGACCGGTGTGGCCACGACCGCTTTCTGGGTCGATCCGGCCCATGAGCTGACGGTGCTGTTCATGACCCAGGTACGCCCGAAGAAGCTGAAGATCTTCCCGGAGCTGCGGCGGCTGGTGCACGAGGCGCTGGTGGACTGAGAGCCACCGCGCCCGCCGCCCGTCTCCCGCGGGCCGCAGGGAGAGGCGGCGGGCCGCACGGTCTCGCTTCAGGAGCCGTGCGCGACGGCGTCCAGATGGGGCAGGACGTGGTCCATCCGCTCCCGCTTGGTGCGCAGATAGGTGATGTTGCTCTCGCACGGCTCGATCAGCAGCGGCACCTGCTCGGCGACCTGGACACCGTGCCGGACCAGCGCCTCCCGCTTGCGCGGGTTGTTGGACATCAGGCGTACCGAGCGCACCCCGAGGTCGCGCAGGATCCCCGCCGCGACCCCGTAGTCACGGGCGTCCACGGGCAGGCCGAGCGCGAGGTTCGCCTCCACCGTGTCCAGGCCCTCCGCCTGCAGGGCCATCGCGCGCAGCTTGCCGAGCAGTCCGATACCCCGGCCCTCGTGGCCCCGCAAGTAGACGACGATCCCGCTGCCTTCGGCGACCACCGCGCGCAGCGCGGCCTCCAGCTGGTCGCCGCACTCGCAGTGCCGGGAGCCGAACGCGTCCCCGGTCAGGCACTCGGAGTGCAGCCGGGTGAGCACGTCCTCGGTGCCGATGTCGCCGTACACCAGGGCCACTTGCTCGTCACCGCGGTCGTGGTCCAGGTAGCCGATCGCCTGGAAATTCCCGTACACGGTGGGCAGCGGTGCATTCACGACGCGTTCCACGCCCGACCGCCGCGAGGACTTCTTGCCGAGTACGCCGAGGTTGGCGCCGGTGTTTTCTGTCATGATCTGATTCCTAAGCAGAGACGAAAGGCCGTGAAAAGATGAGTGGTTCGGGCGCGCGTGCGGCGGCGGGCGGGAGGACACACGACGTGGCGAGCGGTGTGGTGCCGACGGACACCACCGAAGACGTACGGACCCGGGGGGCGGGCGTTTCAGCACAGGTCGCCGTCCTTCCCGTCGGGAGCTTCGAACAGCACGGTCCGTTCCTTCCGCTGGCGACCGACACGCTCGTCGCCTGTGCCGTGGCACGGGAGATCGCCGCCGCGTACCCGGTGCACCTCCTTCCTCCGGTGACGGTCTCCTGTTCGCACGAGCACGCGGACTGGCCGGGGACCGTCAGCATCTCCTCCGTGACCCTCCATGCGGTGGTCCGGGACATCGCGGCGTCGCTGCGCCGCTCGGGCGTGGACGCGCTGGTCGTGGTCAACGGGCACGGCGGCAACTACGTGCTGGGCAACGTCGTCCAGGAGGCCTGCGCGCGCGGGGAGCGGATGGCGCTGTTCCCGGCCGCCGAGGACTGGGAGACGGCACGGGAGCGGGCGGGGGTGTACACCTCGCTGCTCACCGACATGCACGCGGGAGAAATCGAGACCTCGATTCTGCTGCACGCTCACCCCGAATTCGTCCGCCCTGGTTACGAGTCCGCCGATTTCACCGCAGACGACCGCCGTCATCTGCTCACCGTGGGAATGTCCGCCTATACCGAATCGGGCGTCATCGGCCGTCCTTCCCTGGGGTCGGCGGAAAAGGGGAAGGAACTGCTGGCGAGCCTGGCGGAATCCTTCGCACCGTATTTCGCGTTGCTCACCCCGGCGGAGGGGCGCGGGTAGTCCTGCGCGGCGGCGGGATCCGGCCCGGCTGTTGCGGCGGCCGGGCCGGGGCCCGCCGCCGCGCCTGCGGAGCGCAGGCCGGCGTACCAGCGCGCGGCGAGGACGACGGCGCCGGGCAGGCTCGCCACGAAGCTCAGCACGCCGTACACGACGGCGACCGCGACACCGGTGCTCGCGCCGAGTCCGGCGGCGCCGAACGCCCAGGCCGTCACGCCCTCGCGGGGGCCGAAGCCGCCGACGTTCAGCGGCACGCCCATGGCGACCAGGGCGAGGACCGCGAGCGGGACCAGCACCGTGACGGGGGCGGCACACCCGGCGACGCGGGCCGCCACGACGAACGTCGCCAGGTGCCCGGCCAGGACGGCGGCCGAGGACACGGCGATGCCCGGCCCGCCCCGGCGGGAGAGCAGGCCTCGGCGTGCCTCGCCGAGGGCGGTGCGCAGCGCCCCGGCCCGGCGCGAGGGCGTGCGGTTCATACGGACGGCGAGGCCGACGGCGAGCGCGCCGGCCGCCGCGAGGGCCACCAGCGGGGCGAAGTCGCGGGCCTCGGCGCGGACCGGGGACGGCAGGGCCGGCAGCACCGCCGCGGCGAACACGGCCAGCGTGATCTGCCCGGCGACGCGCTCCAGTACGACGGCCTTCACCCCGCGCCGCAGGTCACCGGCGCTCTGCCCGTGCCGGACCGCCCGGTGCACATCGCCCAGGATCCCGCCGGGCAGCGCCGCGTTCAGGAACAGCGCCCGGTAGTAGTCGGCGACGGCGGGGCCCAGCGGCAGCCGGATGCGCAGGCCGCGGGCCACCAACTGCCAGCGCCAGGCGCTGAGGACGGTGGTGACCACGCCGATGCCCAGCGCGGCCAGCACCGTGACCGTGTCGATCCGCCGCAGCCCGTCGAGGAGCGCACCCGTGCCCAGCCGCCACAGCAGGAAGCCGAGGAGGACGACGCCGGCGACGCTCCCGAAGTGCGTACGCAGCGCGTGGGGTCCGCTACGGCGGGGGCTGGAGGCCCGCGCGGCCTCGGATGCCGCCGGGGTCTCCGATGCCGCCGGGGTCTCGGACGCTGCCGGGGTCTCGGAGGACGGCGGCTCCGTGAGCGGGGGCGAGGACGGTGCCGGAAGCCGGGTGCCCACCACGCGGACCGCGTGCGGCGCGCCGGCTGCGTGCCGGGCGGGGGCAGGTACGGGTGCGGGTGTCGCGTCGGTGCCCGCACTGTGCACACGCGCGCGCTCACGTGCCGTTTCGGTGCCCTGCACACGCACGGGTGTCGATTCCGCGCTCCGCGCGCGCACGTGCGCCGGGCCGGCGGGGGTCACGCGCGCGTGGGGGCCGGCCCCGGTGACCCGGGGCTCCGCCTCCGCCGCAGCCGACCGCGGGGTCATGACGCCCCGCCGGCCGGCCGGGGCAGGGCCAGCAGGTCGCTGTGCTGGACCACGACCCGCAACTCGCCGGCGGCGCAGGCGGCGAGCCGGTCCCGCAGATAGCGCTCGGCACGGTCGCGCAGTTCGGGCCGCTGTTCCACGGCGGCGCCGACCCAGCCGCGCAGCCACTGCGCCGTCAGCGCCGACTCCTCGGGGCCGAGCCGCCACGGGCTCGGATGCACCCGTACGACGGCCCCGCGCTCTTCGAACGCCTCGCAGGCCGCCGTGACCGCGTCCGGGCCGAGCAGACCGGCGCGCCGCTGGTGGGCGTTGAACGCCTCGGCGATCTCCGCGTCCAGCGGGTCGGCCGGGGTGAGTTCGACACGGCCGGCGACCGACAGCGTGAACAGCGCGGGGCAGCCGGCCCCCACGCAGGCGCCGGCGAGGGTGTCGACCTCCTCGCGGGTGAGGACGTCGAGCAGCGCGGAGGCGGTGACCAGGGAGGCGCCGGTCAGCGCGTCCGGGGTGAGCCGGGCCACGTCGCCGCGCCGGGTCTCGACGGTGACGCCGCTGCCGTCGGCGGCGGAGCGCGGGGAGCCGACGGCGGCGAAGTGCAGCAGGTAGGGGTCGCGGTCGTGCAGGACCCAGTGCTGGGAGCCGTCCAGGCGGGGCGCGAGCCAGCGGCCCATCGAGCCGGTGCCGCAGCCCAGGTCGTGCACGGTCACCGCGCCGGTACGGCCGGGCTGGTTCGCCAGCCGGGTCCGCAACGGGTCCAGCAGCTCCGCTGCGCGGGCGGTCGCGTCGGCCCCTTCCCTGAGCCGCAGCCATTCGGGCGCGTACCGGGGCGGTTCCTCGGGCTCGCTCCCGCGCAGCCGCACGGTGGCCCGCTCGCCGGGACGCGTCACGGGCCCGGCCCCGGCGACGACCGCGGCCTCGTCACCGCCTCCCGCATCACCGGCAGCCCCGCCGAGGTCCCCGGCACCCTCCGCCGCCCCGTGGTCCACGCCAGTCTCCCCGCCCCCGGTGACCGCCTCGTCGCTCAGGTCCCGCGTGCCCTCCGCCGCTTCGCGGGCACCGCCGGTGCCCCCCGCGCCGGACGCCTGCGCACGCGCCACGGCGGCCGGAGTACGGGCCTGTTCACGACCGGCACCGAGCACCGGCTCCGCCTCGCCCTGGGCGCCACGTCCCGCGCTCACCTCCCTCGGCCCGGGCTGGGCCGGGATGGACGGTGTGCCGTTCGTCGTGGTCTGCGGGCCGGTCATGCCGCACTCCTCGGGGGTTCGGGGAGCCGGGAGAGGACCCCGGCCAGGCTGCGGGCGGTGGTGGCCCAGCCGTCGAGCGCGGCGCGGCGGCCGCGGGCCGCGGCCTTGAGCCGGCGGCGTACGTCGGGCTCGCCGAACCAGCCGCGCAGTTCGGCGGCGAGCGCGGCGGGGTCCTCGGGCGGGACGAGGATGCCGGGCACGCCGCCGTCGGGGGCGCGGCCGACCGCCTCGGGCAGGCCGCCGACGTCGGTGGCGAGGACCGGGATGCCGCGGGCCAGGGCCTCGGTGACCGCCATGCCGTAGGTCTCGGCGTAGGAGGTGAGGACCATCAGGTCGGCGGCGGCGTACGTGGCGTCGAGGTCCGCGCCGGAGCGCGGGCCGGTCAGGTGCAGCCGGTCGGCGAGGCCGTACCGGGCGATCAGCTCCCGCAACCGGTCCACGTACGCGGGGTCGTGGGCGAGTCCGCCGACCAGCTCGCAGGTCCACGGCAGGTCCCGCACCGCCGCGAGCGCCTCCACGAGCCGGTGCTGGCCCTTGCGCGGGGTGAGCGCCGCCACGCACAGCAGCCGCGAGACGCCGTCGGTGCCGGGCGCGAGCGGCGCGATGTCGGCGCCGGGCGCGGCGACGTGCACGCGTTCGGGGGCGAGGCCGTGATGGGAGACGAGCCGGCGCACGGCCCAGTCGCTGGTCGCGATCACCGCGGGCACGGCGCGCAGCACGGCGCGTTCGCGGGCGTCGAGGTCGGCGGCGACGGCCGGGTCGAGACCGGTCTCGTCGCCGAGCGGGAGGTGGACGAGTACCGCCAGGCGGAGTCGGCCGGTCTGCGCGGTGATGATCTCCGGGACGGCGCAGGCGACGAGCCCGTCCAGCAGGACGGCCGCGTCGTCCGGCAGGTCCCGCAGGGTGCGGGCGAGGCTGTCGCGGGCGGTGCGGTCCGGGAGCGGCCAGGGACCGGGGGCGGTGTGCGGGGTGACCTGCCAGCCGAAGCCGGGCAGGTCCAGGCTGACCCGGCGGTCGTAGGCGTTGCCGCCGCTGGGCGCGGCCGGGTCGTCGACGCCGCCCGGCAGGACGAAGTGGACGGTGCGCAGGGACATGGGGGTGTTTCCGGCCTTCTCGGCGGCGCCGGGCTGCGCCGGCACATAGGCCAGGCGCGTCGGCGCGGCGGTCGTCTCGGTCACAGGCCACGCTCGTAACTCGCCCAGGCGACATGGGACTCGTGGAGGGTGACGGTGATGCCCGCGAGGCCCTGGGCGCCCTCGCCGAGGGCGCCCTTGTGGACGCGTTCGGCGAGCCGGTCGGCGATGACCTTGGCGAGGAACTCGGTGGAGGTGTTGATGCCGGCGAACCCGGGTTCGTCGTCGAGGTTGCGGTAGTTCAGCTCCGCGGTGATGGCGCCCAGTTCCTGCGTGGCCAGACCGATGTCGACCACGATGTTGTCCTCGTCCAGCTGTTCGCGGCGGAAGGTGGCGTCCACCAGGAACGTGGCGCCGTGCAGGCGCTGGGCGGGCCCGAACACCTCGCCGCGGAAGCTGTGAGCGACCATGATGTGATCGCGGACGGTGATGCTGAACAACGGACGACCCTCCAGGTACGGCGCGTCTGGTCCCCCCGTCCTTACCCGTAGGGGGATGCCGGATAGTACGGCTCCCCGCTTCCCCGCGTTCAGCCCTGTCTCACTTCTTTTCTCAGGTCAGGCCGGTCCCGGCGTACCGGATCCGGTGGCACAGGGCGGGGATCTCGCCCGAGGCGAGCTTCGGCAGGACGTCCGGGAGTTCCTCGAAAGCGCTCTCCCCGGTGATGAGCGCGTCCAGTGCCGGGTCGGCGAGCAGGTCGAGGGCGAGCGCCATCCGGTCGGCGTAGCCGCGGCCGGGGCGGGCGGCCGGGGAGACGGTGCCGACCTGGCTGCTGCGCACGGTGAGCCGCCGGGAGTGGAAGGCCTCGCCGAGCGGCAGGGCGACGCGCCGGTCGCCGTACCAGCTCAGTTCCACCACCGTGCCCTCGGGGGCGAGGAGTTGCAGGGCGCGGGTGAGGCCGGCCTCGGTGGCGCTGGCGTGCACGACGAGGTCGCAGTCGCCGAGGGCGCCGTCGGGCGTGGCGAAGTCCGCGCCGAGCGCCTCGGCGGTCTTGGCGCGGGCCGGGTCGGCGTCGACGAGTTGGAGCCGTACGCCGGGGAAGCGGGCGAGCAGCGCGGTCACCGAGCAGCCGACCATGCCGCCGCCGACCACCGCGATCCGGTCGCCGATCAGCGGTGCCGCGTCCCACAGGGCGTTCACGGCGGTCTCCACGGTCCCGGCGAGCACGGCCCGCGCGGCGGGCACCCGTTCGGGCACGACGGTCACGGCGCTCACCGGCACGACGTAGCGGCTCTGATGCGGATACAGGCAGAAGACCGTACGGCCGATCAGTTCGGCCGGGCCCTGCTCCACCTCGCCGACGCTGAGGTAGCCGTACTTCACCGGACCGGGGAAGTCGCCCTCCTGGAACGGCGCCCGCATCACGGCGTGCTGGCTCTCCGGGACCCCGCCGCGGAAGACGAGTGTCTCCGTGCCCCGGCTCACCCCGGAGTACAGGGTGCGCACCAGGACCTCGTCCTCGGCGGGCTCCGCGAGGGTGACGTCGCGCAGCTCGCCGTGGCCGGGTGAGCGCAGCCAGAACGCGCGGGCCGAGCGGTTCATCGGCATCCTCCTGAACGATAGGGAAGTTGTTCACGTACCGAGAAGTGCACAGGCCGCGCAGAGTACGCGGCGTTGATCGACTCTGTCACTCGGCCGGAGGGTGTGCGGTGGCCCTGAACAACACGTATGACGCGAGGCTCCAGCAGGAGACCGCTGTGGGAGCGGGCATCCAGCTGCTGCTGCTCGCCCTGCTCGGTACGGCGATCGGCATGGGGCCGGCCGGCTGGCTGACGGGGCTGGCGTTCGCGTTCGCCACTTGGGCGGTGCTGGCCCGGGCGCTGCACCGTTCGCGGCTGCGTACCTTCGGCCCCGCGAACCGGGTCACGCTCGGCCGGGCGACCCTGGTGGGCGGGGTGACCGCGCTGGTCGCGGACTCCTTCGAGAGCGCGCCGCCGGTGACCTTGCTGGTCGGCCTGACCGCGGTCGCCCTGCTCCTGGACGGCGTCGACGGCAAGGTGGCCCGCCGCACCGGGACGTCGACCGCGCTCGGCGCGCGCTTCGACATGGAGGTCGACGCGTTCCTGATCCTGGTCCTGAGCGTGTACGTGTCCACACAACTCGGCCCATGGGTGCTGCTGATCGGCGGCATGCGGTACGCCTTCGTCGCCGCCGCCCGGCTGGCCCCCTGGCTGAACGCCCCGCTGCCGCCGTCCTTCGCCCGCAAGACCGTCGCCGCGGTCCAGGGGATATGCCTGCTCCTGGCCGGCGCCGGACTGCTCCCCCACCTGGCGGACCTCGCGATCGTCCTGCTGGCGCTGGGCTCGCTGGTGTGGTCCTTCGGCCGGGACGTGCGGTGGCTGTGGCGCACCTCCCGGATGCCCGTGGAGCCGGCGGCCGGCGTGAAGGTACGGGAACTGGCGGCGCGCTGAGCGGGTGTGAGGAGAGTACGCGGCAGGGCCCGGACCGGTTGGCGGTCCGGGCCCTGCCCCGTGGTTCTTCGACGGCGTGGACCGCGCGGGGCGGCCCGCGCGGCGTGGGCCGTGCGTCGTGGGCCGTGCGTCGTGGGCCGTGCGGGTTACGGCCGTGCGGCCCGGCTGCGGACGAGCGCGAACGCGGCGGCCGCGAGGCCGAGGACGCCGACGACCAGGCCGGCGATGCCGAGCCCGCGGGCCGTGGAGTCGCTCGTGCCGGCCGCCTCGGCGGTGGTGGCGGCGGTCCTGGCGGGCGCCGGCGCGGCGGTCGCGTCACCGGCCGTCAGCTTCAGCACCGGGGCCGGGTTCTCCGGCTCCTGTCCGCCGGCCGGCTCCTCGATCCACCGCACGACCTTGCCGTCGGAGTAGGTCTGCAGGGTCTTGAACACCAGCCGGCCGGTGTCGTCGGGCAGTTGGCCGAAGGCGACGTCGAAGTCCTCGTACTGCCCGGCGCCGATCTTCCCGCCGCTGAAGGTGATCGCGGAGGCGGCCTCGGTGATGGTGCCGTCGTCGGTCTTGACCGGGGTCTTGAGCTTGGTGGTGGTGACCTTGGCGGTCCAGCCGTCCTGCGGGTGGACGAGCACACCGAGGACGGGGTGGTCGGTGGGCAGGAAGACCTGGACCTTGGTGGTGGAGGCGCTGTCCTCCTCGTTCGGGACGCGGAAGGTCAGTACGCCGTCGGTGGCTCCCTTGGCGTAGCTCTCGGGGTGGACGGTGACGTGCGCGGAGGCGGCACCGGCGGCGAGCAGGACCGTGGCGGCGGTGACGGCGGTGACGGTGCCGGCGCGGCGGGCGCGAAGACGTGGAGCGGACATGGCCATGGGTGAGTCGATCTCCGTACGGGTGATGTGTCGTCCGGGGTCAGAGCGAGTACGGGACCGGGGCCGGGGGTCCGCGCCGGCTGACCGCGTGCCGCAGCAGGGCCGGGCGGGGCGGTTGGGGGGCGGCCGGGACGCGCGCGGCGTCACCGGCACGGGCGGGCAGCGGCGTGTCCCGCCACCAGGCGAAGAGGCCCGGTACGAGCGTGGCGGCCCGGCCCAGCAGCGACCACAGGGCGGACTCCCCCCGCCGCAGCCACCAGGAGGCGGCGAGCGCGGCCAGGAGGTGGGCGGCGGTGGCGTGGCCGCTGAGGTGCGGGTACGCCGTCACCTGGACGTGCGGGTGCATCGCGGCCATGGTGTGACCCGGCATGGCGGCCATGGGCGCAGTGCCGGAGCCGGGGCGGGCGGCGTCGAAGCCGAGGTGCAGTCCGGCCTGGGTGAGCAGCATGGCCGCGCCGATGCCGGGCAGTGACCGCTCCCGGCCGCCGAGGATCCAGCCGAGCGCGAACACGGCGAGGAAGCCGGCCGCGTCCGCCCACCGCGGCGGCAGGGCTCCCATGGCAAGGCCGTGCCCGGCGGCGGCGAGCAGCACGCACACCGCCGCGAACACCGCGGCGCGCAGCCCTCTCACCGCCGGGGACGCGCTCATGGTGCTCATGGTGGGCGATCCTCCCATGGCCGGGTGATACGTGGGGCGCGGACGCTCTGTTCAGCGGCCGGGGGAAGTGAGGGGCTGATCACCGTCGCCGGGCGCAGGTCCGTGCCTGCCCGGCTCGGGTGGGCGAAACCCGTGCTCAGCCACCGGCCCGACATCGCATCGTCCCCGCCGCCGGCACGGCGAGCGCGCCCAGGGCGGCGAGTACCGCGGCGGGGCGAGGACCGTCCAGGGGGCACGCTCGGCGCAGGGCTGGTTCTCGGCGAGGAGGTGGCCCCATCGGGGGGACGGCGGCTGGGCGCCGAGGCCGGGGAGCCGAGCGAGGCGAGGGCGAGTGCGGTACCGGGCAGCCGCAGCAGGGCGTGCCGGGCGACGGGCCCCACGATGGCGGGCAGGAGTTCGTACCGCAGCGGATACCAGCGGCCGGCACCGAGTGCGCGGGTGGCGGTGAGGTGGAGGGCGGCGCGTTCCCGCCGCGGCAGGGCGCAGGTGTGGGGCGGCGAGCGGGGCCCACACGGTGGCGTGCAGGCCGCCGGCCATCTGCGGCATCAGGCCGGCGACCGCGAACTCACTGGCCGCCATGGCGAAGGTGCCCGAGGGCTCCACGCACCGTGCCGGAGTCCGGGGGCCGCACCACGCACCGCGTCGGTCCGTTGGTGCGGGCCCCCTCCTCGCTACCGGACCGGCACCGGTCGCGGTGCCGGGGCGTAGCCGGCGGGCCGGGTCGTGAAGGTGCCCCGGCCCTGGGTGCGGCTGCGCAACCGGGTGGCGTAGCCGAACAGTTCGGCCAGCGGCACGGTCGCCGTCACCACGGCCGCTCCGCCGCGGGTCTGCGAGCCGCCGACCCGCCCGCGCCGGGCGGCCAGGTCGCCGAGGACCGAGCCCACGGCGTCCTCCGGAACGGTCACCGTGACCTCGGCGACCGGTTCCAGCAGGGCGAGCGTGCAGGCACGCAGGGCCTGGCGGAGCCCGAGCCGGCCGGCGGTGCGGAAGGCCGTGTCGGACGAGTCCTTCACATGGGTGGAGCCGTCGGTGAGCGTGACCCGCAGCCCGGTCACCGGGTGCCCGTCGAGCGGTCCCTCGGCGAGCGCGTCCCGGCAGCCGGCCTCCACCGCGCGCACGTACTCCTGCGGCACCCGCCCGCCGGCCACGGCCGGGCGGAACACGAAGCCGGTGACGCCGACTTCGGGTCCCAGCGGTTCCACGTCGAGCACGACATGGGCGAACTGCCCCGCCCCGCCGTCCTGTTTGACGTGCCGGTACACGAACCCGGTCACCCCTTCCAGGACCGTCTCGCGGCGGGCGACCCGCGGCCGGCCCACGCCGAGGTCCGGTCCGCCGTCGCGGCGGATCTTCTCCACCGCGACCTCCAGGTGCAGTTCGCCCATCCCGGACAGCACGGTCTGTCCGGTCTCGGCGTCGGTGCGCACCACCAGCGAGGGGTCCTCCTCGGCCAGCCGTGCCAGCGCCGCCGCCAGCCGTCCGGTGTCCGTGGCGCGCCGGGCCTCGACCGCCACGGACACCACGGGTTCGGCCGCCACGGGCGGCTCGAGCAGCAGTGGTGCGCCGGGGTCGCACAGGGTGGAGCCGGCTCGCGCCGACTTCACGCCGGCGAGCGCGACGATGTCACCGGCGACCGCCCGGTCGAGCTGGACGTGCCGGTCCGCCATGACCCGCAGGATGCGCGCGACGCGTTCGGTGCGGCCGGTGCCCGGGTCCCACACGGTGTCTCCCTTCTCGATGGTGCCGGCGTAGACGCGCACGCAGGCCAGCCGGCCGGTGGCGCTCGCGCTCACCTTGAACACCAGCCCCGCGAACGGCGCTTCGGGGTCGGCGGCCCGCCGCTGCTCGGTGCCCTCGTGGACACCGCGTACGGCGGGGACGTCCAGCGGCGAGGGCAGGTAGGCCACGACCGCGTCCAGCAGCGGTTCGACACCGCGGTTGCGGTACGCGGAGCCGCACAGCACGACCACGCCGTCCCCGGTGCGGGTGAGGTCGCGCAGAGCGGCGGCGAGGGTGCCGGCGTCGAGCGTCTCCCGGTCGCAGAACTCCTCCAGGGCGGCCGGGTGCAGCTCCGCCACGGTCTCCTCCAGTGCCCGGCGCCGCCGTAGCGCCTCCTGCCGCAGCGGCTCGGGGACGGGCCCCGCCACCGCCGTGCCCGCACCGTCGGCCCAGACCAGCGAACGCATCCGCACCAGGTCGACCACTCCGGTGAACGCGTCCTCGGCGCCGATGGGCATCTGGACGACGAGCGGCGCGGCATGCAGCCGCTGCCGAATGGACTCGACGGCCCGGTCGAGGTCGGCGCCCGCGCGGTCCATCTTGTTGACGAACGCGATCCTCGGCACACCGTGCCGGTCGGCCTGCCGCCACACCGACTCGCTCTGCGGCTCGACCCCGGCGACGGCGTCGAACACCGCGACCGCCCCGTCGAGGACCCGAAGGGAGCGCTCGACCTCGTCGGCGAAGTCGACGTGCCCGGGGGTGTCGATGAGGTTGACGCGGTGACCGTCCCAGGCGCAGCTGACGGCGGCGGCGAAGATGGTGATGCCGCGGTCGCGTTCCTGCGGGTCGAAGTCGGTGACGGTGGTGCCGTCGTGCACCTCGCCCCGCTTGTGGGTGGTGCCCGTCGCATACAGGATCCGCTCGGTGACGGTGGTCTTGCCGGCGTCGACGTGGGCGAGTATGCCGAGGTTGCGGACGGCGGCGAGGGTGCTGAGGTTGGTGCGCACGGCCCGGGGCCTTTCTGACGATCAGGGAAAG
Source organism: Streptomyces sp. NPDC037288 (assembly GCF_055603265.1). Taxonomy (NCBI): domain Bacteria; kingdom Bacillati; phylum Actinomycetota; class Actinomycetes; order Kitasatosporales; family Streptomycetaceae; genus Streptomyces; species Streptomyces sp. NPDC037288. The sequence continues at coordinate 46,236 of NZ_JBVJVY010000032.1, read as the reverse complement.
ATCAGGGAAAAGGGCAGCGCGATTACCCGTGCGTCCGGGTCAGCGGGGCGTCACGGGCGTCCGGTGCCGGCCGCGCAGCGGGCACCGGCCGGACCGGGACACGAGGATCACCTCGTACCGGGAACGGGGAGCGACGACAGCGGTGCGTGCGCGCACGGCCGGGCTCCCCTCTGTGTCGGTCGACAGGCGCCGCCGTACGGTCGTCGCGGCGCTCGGTACGGCATGACGGTACGAGAGGGGCGCGGCCGGGGCACGTGATTTTCCGGTACGCCGTCCAGCCGGCGGTGCTGCCGGTACGTCACCCGGGGGCCGCGCCGTTCGTCCGCCGCTCCCCGGACGGCCGGGTACCGCTCCTGGAACGCGGTCCGGTCCGCGTCCCACCACAGCGCCGCCGCCGGACCGAGGGCGCCGGGGCCGCCGGGCTGGGCCGCCCGCCGGAAGACCTTCCGCGGCGGTGGCGGCCGCAGGGGGAGCCGGGTGTTGCGCGTCTCGCGAGGAGGACACCGTCGTACAGGTCCTCGCGCTGTGCCCGGCCCGGGTCCCGGCCGTCGGTGCGCGGCCACAGCGGTCTCCGCGCCGAGGACGACCCCGGGCCCGCCGTGCGAACGGGGTTCGGAAGCAGCTGCCCGGGACAGGGCGGGGGCGTGGGTCAGCGGATCACCTCGATCAGGCCGGCACCGGCTGTTCCGGGCTACCGCTGGGGGATGGCCAGTTCACGACCGCGGTAGAACCCTTCCCGCTCCTCGACGACGAACGGGGCCATGGCGGCGCGCCGTTGCGCCTCGTGCTCGGAGGACCTCCAGGCGTCGCAGGCCTCCCGGGAGTCCCAGAACGACACCCCGGTGACCTCCTGCCCGTCCTCGGACCAGTAGGCGTAGGCACGGCGAAGGCCCTGCGGGGCGGGGGCGGGGCGCCACGCCTGCTCGAAGTCCTCCAGGGTGTCCGGCCGGATGCGGCGTGTGGTCACCCAGATGTAGTGCTCTTCCATCGCGGCCTCCTGCGCAACGCCGGTCCGGTCGGCTCGCCGGGTTCTCTGCGCCCACCGTAGGCGCGGGCCGCCGCCTGCGCCTGCGTGGCGGGCCCGGCGTCGCCCATCCGTGTGATGACCCCTGTGACATGGGCGTTCGCTGTCGGAGATGGGCATTCCCCGTCTCCGGCCGACGGTGGACCATGGAAGCAGGACGCGTGCGGTCACAGGGCACGAGTCGTCGGCGGTGAGGACGATGAGGGGTTCGATCCGGCTCGGGAGTGTGCGAGGAGTGGTGCTGCGGGCCCACTGGAGCGTGCCGTTGATCATGCTGTTCTTCGCGTACGGTCTGGCTGCCCGCACCCTGCCCGGGTACGCACCCGGCCTGGCCCCCGTGGTGTACGCGGTGGCCGGAGTGGCCGGAGCCGCGCTGTTGCTGGCGAGCCTGGTGGTGCATGAGGCGGCGCATGCGCTGACGGCTCGCCGAGCGGGGATCGGCGTGCGGGACGTGACACTGTGGGCGCTGGGCGGATTCACCCGGATGGACCGGCCTGCGACCGCGCGGGCGACCTTCGTGGTAGCGGTCAGCGGGCCGCTCGCCAGTCTGTTGCTCGGCGGGATCGGGCTCGGCGCGGCGGCCGCGGCCCAGGCGGCGCCGGGCTCGCGGATCGTTGTCGCCGTACTGGGCTGGCTCGGTGGCACGAACCTGGTGCTGGGCGTGTTCAACCTCCTGCCTGCCGCGCCCCTGGACGGAGGCCGGCTGCTGCAGGCCGCGCTGTGGTGGCGTACCGGGGATCGTGAGCGGGCCCAGCGGGCGGCGGGGCGCAGCGGTCAGGCCGTCGGGATGGTACTGGCCGTCCTGGGCTGGTTCGCGTTCGCCCGGGGCCTGTCGGGTGGCTTGTGGCTGATCCTCGTCGGCGTCTTCGTCGCGGGCGTCGCCGCGGCCGAACGCCGGTGGGCCGAGCTGGTCACGGCCCTGCGGGGCCTGCGGGTCGGGCAGGCGATGACCGCACCGGTGGTCACCGGTCCGGACTGGCTGACCGTCGACCGCTTCCTCGCCGAGGTGGCGGGCCCGGCACGGCACACGGCGCTGCCGCTGCTGGACTTCGAGGGCCGGCTCAGTGGCGTCGTACGGGTGAGCCGGCTGGCCGCCGTGCCGTCCGGGCAGCGTGCGTCGCTGCGGGCACGGGACCTGGCGACCCCGCTGTCCCGATGCGCACTCGCCACACCGGACGAGCTGCTGATCTCCGTCCTGGAGCGGCTCGGCACCGAGGGCAGCCTCCTGCCCGTCCTGGTCATGGACGGCGGCCGACTGCTCGGAATCATCACCGCGCACGACATCGACCGGTCCCGCCGCACCGCCCCGCACGCACCGGACGGACGCGCGCCGACGTAAGGCACCGAGGCGACGGCTTCGGCGGTTCCATGGCCGGTCGTCGTCGGCCCTGAGCCCCACCATGCGGACCTCGGCGAGCTCTCACTACACGTGGAGTTCGCCACAATTTACTCCCTTCGGGAGGGATGGATGCGTAAAAGTAGTTCTTTAAGCCGGTTGCACTCCTCCGGTAACCAGCTCCAGGGATTCAACGATCAGTAGCATGGGAGAAGCGTTTGATCACGGCAGGTAAGCGACGCACCGGGCTGATGGCTACAGTCGGCGTACTGGGCGGTGTCTTCACCGTCACCACCCTCGCCGGTACCAGCAACGCTGCCACCGGCGGCAACGACACCGGGGATCACCCGAAACCGCCGGCACAGGTACAGCAAACGGGCGCCCAGGACGCTTCCGACGCCCGAATAAAGATCACGCCCGGGCAAGGCGCCTACAACGTCGGGATCAACGGCCCCGTCAAGGTCACCGTCAGCGACGGCAAGCTCACCAAGGTGACCATGACCGCCGTCGCGACCGGTGCCGAGATTCCGGGCACCCTGTCCGCGGACGGCACGTCTTGGAGGCCGGACGGCCGGCTGGAGCGGGCCACCAGGTATCAGGTCGCCGCAGAGGCCGCGGACGCCAGGGGCCGCTCCGTCACCGCGAACGCCACGATCACCACGGTCTCCCCGGCCAACGACTTCATCGGGCACCTGTCCCCCGAGGACGGCTCGACCGTCGGCGTGGGCATGCCGGTGACGGTCGACTTCGACAAGGCGATCGGCGACAAGGCCGCCGTGGAGTCGAGGATCCAGGTCACCTCCAGCAGCGGCCAGCGGGTCGCCGGTCACTGGCTCGACGACAACCGCCTGGACTTCCGCCCCGAGAACTACTGGAAGCCCGGCTCCACCGTCACCGTCAGGCTCACCCTCCACGGCGTCGAGAAGACGGTCACGTTCAAGATCGGCCGGAGCCAGATCAGCACCGTCGACGCCAGGACGAAGCAGATGACCGTCGTACGGGACGGCAAGACGATCAGGACCATCCCGGTCTCGTCCGGCAGCCCCGAGCACCCGACGTACAACGGCCAGATGGTCATCTCCGAGAAGTTCCGGCAGATCCACATGAACGGCGCGAGCGTCGGCCTCACGCAGAAGGACGGCAAGCCCGCGTACGACATCGAGAACGTGCCGCACGCCATGCGCCTGACCGCGTCGGGCACGTTCATCCACGGCAACTACTGGGGTGCCGACCAGGTCTTCGGCAGGGTCAACACCAGCCACGGCTGCGTGGGCCTGAAGGACGTCAGGGGCGGCGGCGACGTCAGGCAGCCCGCCGCGTGGTTCTTCGACAACTCGATGATCGGTGACGTCGTGATCGTCAAGAACTCCGCGGACAAGACCAGGCTGGCCCCGGACAACGGCCTCAGCGACTGGAACATGCCGTGGGCCGAGTGGGTCTCGGGCGGCGCGACCGGCTGACGCCACGCCACGCCTCTCGCCACGCGCGCGACCCTCACCGTCCCGGCATGGCGCGGCCCACCCCATCCGTCACGGGTGGTGTCCCCGCCGCGTGGCGTAGGCCGTCAGCATCTGTGCGGGGTATCCGGTACGGCACACACTGGCGAAGCGGTCCCTCGGACACGCTCGGATCCCCGAAGTCGCCGGACGGATCCCGGGTCATGCCGATCCGGCGCATCACTGCCTGGGAACGAAGGCACGGCCGATGAACTCACCGGTCTCCCGTGTTTCGAGCGCCCACCACCCGCTCTGGCATGCCACCCAGCCAACCCGATCAAGACCAGGGTCTCGATCGGTTATGTCGAACCCTAGGTGTTCTGTCCGGGGAGTCTCGGCTGAGGAATCTTGAACAGGTGAGGGCCAGGCATTCAGTGATCTTTTAAGGTGCTGAAACCGAGACCGTACAACGAGCTGATGCCGTTCGTTTCTGGCGCTACACTCACCCCCGGCAAGGCGGGGTTGCGATGCCACCCGAGGGGAAGTGGCAGGTGGCTCCCTGGGGGGTTCCATGCTCAAAGTCCATTTCACCGAGGCGTGCGGCATCACCGCTGAACAGCAGGATGTCATTGGGCAAGCGTTATCCGACGTCGCAGTGAACTCGAACAAAGGTGCAATACCCGGTCGCTGGTCGTGCGACATACACACGGTGAATGTGCTGAAGTGCCTCGGCGGGGGCCGGAGCGGGTCGCAGGTTCTGGAGATCGAAGCGGTCGCGGGCAACAAACCGACATTGCTGGTCGCGAAGATGATGCGCTTCGGTGAGGCCTTCGACGAGTGGTCGTCGTATCTCAAGGCCGTGGAGGACGACCAGGACCGGTACGCGTTGTATGTGCGGATCGAGGCAGTCAGCCGCTACATACTGGACGGCGGGGACGCGGGGTTCCCTCTGCATGCTGTCATCTACCAGCACGTCAGAGAGCGGGACCCCCGGCGCCGAGGACAGTTGCGCTCCTTCGAGGACATCGCTGCCGCCATGGTGGCCGGCGACGTACCCCGGGGGGACGGGGAGGATCTGGTCGCCGACATGATGGACACGTTGGCGCATCAGCTGTATGGCGAGGTCGGCCTGACAAGTGCGCACGGCCTGGGTGAGGAAAACCTGCGCTTGGGGGTCGATCTGACCCTCGAGGTGGATGGGATCGAGCAGGCAGCGGGGAACCTGAAGCTGCTGTACGGCCGTCCCAGCCGCAATGATCTGGAAAAGCACAAGGCCTTCCAGAAGACGGTGCTCGATGCTTCGGCTGTTCCCTCTCAAGCCTCTGAGACCCTCCGCGCTGGGGGCCGGGCACGTGTGTGGCTCACCCAGTGCGCATTCGACGGCGTGACTCTTGCCGGGCGGCAGGGATCGACGGCCGTGAAGGTGGAGCTGACCGGGGAGGCCGCCGAGGACCCTTCACCGCTGCGGCGAAACTTGGAGGCGAGCGCCGACGTTGAGGTGTTCGGCCGGGTGAAGGTGAAACGTCCGGAGGCCTGGTCCGTACTGATGCGTGACCGCCTTGGGCGCAAGTACGAGGACTTCACCGAAGAGGCAGGCCACGTTTCCTGCCAGGGGGTGCGGGTGCATCATCCAGCCCGGTCTCTGCGCGAGGTGCTCAATGGGGATGCCATGGAGCGCGCCAGCTCGCACGTGCACGGGGATCTCAACCCGCGCAACATCCTGTTCTGCGAGGCCAACCCGTATTTGATCGACTATGCATCGTACCGGTCCGAGGGACGCACTCTTGCCGACATCGCCTGGCTCGAGGTGTGTCTGCTCCGCGACGTCTGCGGTCCGGTTTTGGACTGGGTCGATCTGGCAAGGGTCGCGCGCTCTTTGCACCTCCTCTCTCGGCTGCTGGAGATATGGCCGCATGAAGAGGTCTGCGAAGCCGCCACGCGGATTGCCACCGCTATGCCCTCCAAGCAAGCCGGGAACAGTCTGGCGCTGCTGTGGCAGATCCGCTTCGGAGCATGGAAGATCACTCAAGAGCAGTTAGGGGCCGGTTGGGCCCAGCAGTACCTGCAAGAGCTCACTCTGGCCGCGTGCCGCACCTTCAAGTGGACCGAGGAAAACGCAACCGCCGCGGTGGCGGCATCAGCGATTGCTGCGGGGACTGCCTCGGAGTGCCTCTCCCCTGGTCAGCGGGGAGCTCTTGAGCAGTGGGAACCGGAACAGGCACGACTGGCGTGCGAACTCTTCGCATGCCAGAAGGAACTGAGAAGCTGGGACGACATCGACCTTCTCCTCAGCGCTGCTGCGCGTGGGCTGTCGGCCACGTCCGGCAGCCCTGAGCATCAACTGGCGAACTTGCTGTTCGCCGGCCCTCTGCGGGGCGTCATCGAGTCGCTGGAGCGTGAATGCAAGGACCAGCGGCCGGCCGGCTCCCAGGGTCTGGGAGGCTCGTCCTACATCAGTCTGGAAGGCCGGACCCTGGCGTCCGGTGAACGGCTGGTCCTCCAGGGAGAAGGCGCCCTGAGTCTGGCCCAGCGTGATGTGCTGCAGTTGCTGGGCGAACAGGACGTCGCAGTGCTGCTGGCGGACTCCGGTTCGGGCAAGTCGCTCGTGATGCGGGAGTTCCGACTTCGGCTGTTTCGGTCTTTGCTCAGGGGCGGTTCGGCGTCCGGGCCCGGCAGATCCGGACGCAGGCAGATGCCGCTGGCTGTCAGTGCGCTACAGCTGAGCCACCGTCTCCGCTCGGCGCCGGGAGAGTCCGCCGGGACGATTCTGCGTGAGTTGTCCGGGTTACCTGAGGAGATATCCGAGGAGCGGTTCAGCCAGCTCATGCATATGGGCGCGGTCCACCTGACCGTGGATGATCTGCACAAGGTCGAGGCAGGTCACCGGGCGAGCGTGATGCTCTGGCTCAAAAAACTCCACAAGGCCGAGCCGCGCCTGGGCCTGATCGTCTGCCAGCGCAGCCTCGACTACCAGCCCGAGCAGTGGGGATGGCCAGCGGTCGTCATCCACAAGGTCCGGGCCCAGCCGGCCCGCGTCTTCATCGAGGAGGAGCTCCGCCGGCACCTGGGCACAGACTGGCAGGCCCATTTCAAGATCATCGAGGATCGGCTGTTCAAGGACCCCGAGGCGGTGGCGCTAAGGGATTTGGCGGGCAAGCCCCTGTTCCTGAGCATGCTCGTGCGTCATTACCGCGAGCAGCGAGAGGTTCCCCGTAATCCCGGCTTCCTGGTGCACAAGTACCTGACGCGCCTGTTCAGCGGGCCTCGAGAGGACCGCTCTTTCGGGGACTTCGACCCTGTCGACCTGTTGAAAGCCATCGTCCGGCGAAGCGGCAGCCTGAGCGGGCTGAGCCGCCATGAAGTTCTGGAAGTGTTTGCGGCACTCAACTGCTCGGATCCCACGGCGCTGCTGCGCAGTCTGCTCAACACCAGCGCAGTGCTGGAAGAGTCCGGCACCATCACGTTCTGTAACCCACTGGTTCAGACGTTCTGCGCCGCGCTGGTGCTTGCTGACGACGCCAGAACCGATCTGGACGGAGTCTTGAACCGTATCGTCACCTTCGACTGGCGCGAAGGCGCGGTGCTGCTGGCAGCCGACCCGGGCGCCGACGGCGATGTCCTGACGGCCCTGTTGAGACGGGCCAGCGAGGTCAACGCATGGTACGCCGCTTTGATGTTGCAAGCAGTCCCCGACCCCCTGCCCGAGCAGCTCATGACCATCCGGCAGGACTTCCTCGAGGAACAGCAACGTGTCCTCATGTCGGCCAGCAGCGGTCGGCCTGCCTGGCGTCAGTCCGCCTATGCTCTGGCGCGGTTCGGGTCACCCGAGGCCCTGAACCTGTTGGCCGGGGTGGCCCTGTCGGTGCAGAGTCCTACGGAAGCCGTCGAGGCAGCCCTGGACGGGCTCGTCATGATGCACCGGTGGTTCGTGCCCGGGGCCACGCAGAAACTCACGTCCGTCCTGCAGGAGCTCCTCGAGCCGGCGGGCAAGACGACCATGTGCGCCTCGATCACGGTGAGAGCTCTGCGCTGCGTGCGCAGCGCGGAGCTGACGGAGCTGAGCGCCTATGTCGTTGCCCATCTGTGCGGCGGTACATGGCCCGTCACGTCGCAGGCATGGCAGACCCTCGCTGATCTCAAGGTGGCGCCCACCCGCTCAGCCATGGCCCTGTACGGAGAGGCTTGCCGGGATCGTTTGACGCAGATCGCACAGGAGTTGTCGGTGGCGTCGGCAACCGACGCAGCCATGTCCCTCAATGAAGAGCGCTTGGACCTGCTGCGGTTCCTGGCGTCACAGGGCGACATCGAGACGCAGCTGACGCATCGGTTCAAGGCCGGCCTGGCGCAACACCATGAATGGCAGCAGCTGATGCAGGTCGCCGCGGAAGCGCGCCGGAAGCAAGACGAGCCCGATCTGCTGGCGTCCGCCTTGCTCGATGCCGGGGAGCCGAGCTACTGGCGTCAGCGGCTCGCGGATCCGGAAAAGACCTGGGCTGCTGTCGCGGCCCACCACCTCATGTCCAACGACGACAGCGTCGACTTGCCCGTGTTGGTGCAGATGAGCGGAGAAGCGGACGCGGAACGGCTGTCGATCATCGCAGCCCTCGCGCACTACCTGCCTTCCGCCGACGGTCTGAGCTCTGTCCTGGCTCCTCATCTCCCGGAGCTGACCGGCGACAAGGTCGAGCCTCTGGCCTGCCTGGTCTCGGCAGCCCTGTCCTTGGACCAGCGACAGGGACGGCGATTGGCGTTGCAGGTTCACCGCGCCCTTGTTGCTGGTGACCTGCGGGAGGAAGCGTTGCATTGGCCGTGGTGCACCATATGGCGGCGCAGCTTGCCCGTGCGAGCCGAGATCGGCGCGTTTCTTGAGGACAGCGACGAGGTCGAGATGCTCGTTTCCCTGCTGGGAAGCGCTGACGTCCTCCTCGACGCCCCGAAGACGCCCCGGATCTACCTCAGCCAGAGTATGCGCGGGCAACTCGCGGCCTTACAACCGGATCGTTGCGACGGTATGCATGCGCACGAATTCGTACTTCTGGCTGCGAGTGCCGGCCTGGTTGAGGCGCTGCCCTTTGTTCACGCGGTGGCAACCAGCCAGGCCAACCTCAGCAAGGTGATCACTCATTCGCATGGGACTCATGGGTTGGTGGAGGTTTCCATGGCGGCCCATGCTCTCACCGCCATCGGCTACCTCGAACGCCTGGCTGCGGAAGACCCCGAGTCGCACGGTTTTCAAGGGCAGTATCTCCCAGAGCTGCGTCGCATGGTCACGGACACCGAGCCACGTCATGTCAGTGTACAAAGGGCCTGCAACGTGGGACTGGCCTACTGGGGTGAATGGCGTCCCCTGCTTTTGACACTCACATTGACTGACGACCCCGTGCTGGTAAAAGCTGCTCACAACATCGTCAGCCACTGGCTGCCTGGCCCGCGAGAAAGTTCGGCGGAAGCCGTGTTCACTGAGATTGCCCGTTGGATCGGCGAGTCGCTTGAGGACCTGAATCTCTCACCGTCCCGTAGGGCCGTGCTGGTCGGGTTGAGGGACGCGACCGGGAACAAACTGAGGCGTTATGTGCACTGACCGCCCGGGGTCAAAGGCCCATCTCCCGTTTGGCCACCACGACGAGTTGCCGCCGAGCCGCCGACGTTCTCTCCAGAGCTTGCTGCCGTTGGTCCACATCGGCCCGCGAGAGCTCCTTGTGGCAGCGCATCAGTTGCTCACCCGCCTTCAGCACGTCGTCCGATCCCAACAAGCGCAGCCGTGTGAGTTGCGTGCGCATAGTGGCGTAGACACGGCTCAACGCCTGCCCCTCGAGTGCCTGGTCAGCCGGCCAGTCTCGTACAGCGTCGGAGTAGGACCAGCTGGCCTCCAGGAAGCCGACGAACGCCTCCGTAAGAGCGTCCCTCGCCCATCTCCGGTGCTCCCGACGCTCGCTGACGACGGTGGTCACAACCAAAGTCGCCAGACTGGTCACCGCAGCGAACCAGGCCGCGTATGCACTGATGTCCCCCACGGTCACATCGTGCCTCAGGCGTCATGCATGCGCCGTCGCTTTAAGCCGGTTTTGCACCCATCGCGCAAAAGTTCAGCTCATTTTCGTCTTGGCCTGCCCCCCTGTCCGGGTGGACAGTCTTGGCAGCAGGACCCGGCGACGTGCGGCGTCAACGGTCAGCTATCGGGGGGTTGTGACAATGACATCGTCTGATGCGCATCCGGAGACACTCGCAGGCAGAGCTGCGCCCCCCTCGTGGCAGCGCGATCTGTACAACCTTCTGTACGCCGCGCCGTCACTGGCGACCACGACGTCACGGCAGATGGTGGACGCCTTCCTGCCCGCGGTGCTGCGGCACTCGGGTCCCATCGCAAGTCTGCCGCGTGATCAATTCGTCGCCGAGCTGATCAACTTGTGCGCAGACTGTCCTGAGAACGCTGAGGCCCTGATCGAGGTGCTCTCCTCGCTCGAGGGGGACACCCTGCCGGTCCGGCAGTTGCGCATGCTGTGTGACCAGCATCTGGCTCAGACGCGCTTCCCGGAAGCAGATTTCAATCGTCTGCGTTGCCTGGTCGAAAGGGTGGACGTCGAGGACGTCCAGGAGCTTGCGACGGCGTCCATGGATCCGCTGCCCTCCCCCTTGCCGGCCCATTGCACTGACGCCTGGAGCATCCTTCTCCATTTACTCCGTCGCAACATTCCTCTCCGTGGCCTTCCTCCGTTCATGTCGTTCCTGGAATACTTCGCCGCCGTTGCCCCTGACGCCGAGGCCAGCGCAATCCGGAACTGGAATCAGGAGCTCGCACGGAAGAGTAGCCGCATCCCGCAACTGGAGGAGTGCCGCCGCCGAGCAGGGGCAGCGCTGGGACGGACGGCAGCAGAAGGCGAGCGGCGTCTGATGTTCGTGCTGATGCCCGATGGCCTGGAAGACGATTTCTATATTCTGGTGCTTTGGCGCACAGACAGCCCCAGCCATCGCCCGGCCCAGCGTGAGAGCGGGGTGCGGCTACGCAAGGACGAGATCGGCCGGCATGTGGGTGAGCGCCTCGCCGCAGCGCTGCACACGGCCAAGAGCCGCCGCCCGAAGCTGAACGTGGAGTTGTGGCTGCCCTTGGCCCTGATCAACGAGCCGGTGTGGGACTGGTGCCGCTCCGGCCAGTCATCACCCGAGTCGGCCGGTGACGACTTCACCCTGGTGGTACGCAGTCTCGACCGTTCGCAGTCCCCTGAATGGACGACGTCACTGCACCGCCACTGGGGCACCACTTCCGGCACGAAAGCGTCAGACAAGGAACTTTCTGTCACACGGAAAGCTGCAGGATTCCATTGTGTGGTCCTCAGCGAGCCGCCCGATTACCGGCAAGGTAAACGAGAGCTCATGGACGCCTTTGACGGTGGAATTCCAGCGATCGTCTGGCACCGCTTCGGCTGCTCCCCGGACATCCGGAGCAGAGTACAGGATGTCGTTGCCGCCTGTTCGCATGAGGAACTGCCCTTGCGTATCGGGAAACTGCAGCGGGAGGCAGGGGCGCGACGTGAGGATCAGGTCATCCTGCTCTGGGAGAGCCCGGACCACTCCCTGCCCGCCCTCACTCCCCTGGTGACGCCCGATGAGGCCGCGTCACCGTGACTCACTCCCTTGACCGGTCCTGGCACATCACGGCCGCCCCGACCGAAGTACCCGCTGCCGACCCACTTCCGAGCGGCCACAAGCCGGCGTTCAATCTGCCGCCCGCCTCCTGGCCCTGGCTGCCGGCCTACGGAGCCGAGGCGTGCGCCGACGCTCTGCGACGTCTGCGCCCTCGCACTGTGGCCGACCGCGTACCAGCGCACAACAGTTTCGACTTACCGAGCGAGCCCAACTGGCCACCGCCCCACGCGAACGGCGATACAGCGGCGCAGGAGCTGATCCTCCTCGTCGAAACAGGCGGTTCGATGTCGGTCTGGTACCCCACCATCGACCGCCTCAGGGCCTGCGCGCTTGCACTCGAGTCGTTCACCGACGTACGCATCCGGGAAATAGCGCCTCCTGCCCCAGACGCCCCAGGTCTGGACCCGAAGACCTGGCAGGGCCTGGGCCTCGAGATCTCCACTCCGCCACAGCATCGCAAGATCGTTTTCATCGTCACCGACGGAGTGGGCCCACTGTGGCGCCGCAACATGCTCTGGCACGACATCCAGTCCTGGTCCCAGCATCACACCGTCGCCGTACTCAACGTACTCCCGCACGAGAACTGGCGGCGTTCGGCACTGTCGACGCGCGCATGCCAGCTCAAGGCGACGAAGCCGGTGTGCGCCAACACCGACCTGGTCGAGGTACCCGCACCAGACCTTGTTGTCGGCGGGCGCACCTGTGAAGCGGCCAATGCGACGTCGGGCACCGCCTCTTGTTCTTCCCGGCCCGTCCCCGTCCTGGAACTGCACAGGGAATGGCTGGGTAAGTGGGTCCACCTCATGACATCCGCGATCCCGGTGCAACAGCACGTGCTTCAGCCGTCGCGTCCGTCCGCCGCACAGCAGCCTCACCTGCCTGCCCCCGCCCTCGCCGGCGATGACGCCGCGACGCAGAAGGTGGCGAACTTCCGCACGTCTGCAGTGCCCAATGCCTTCGAGCTGGCCGTGGCCCTCGCCGCTGCACCACTGAACCGGCACCTCATACAAGCCGTCGCCGCCGAGATTCTCCCGTGGTCCACCCCGCATGATCTCTCGGCCATCTTCACCAGCGGCTTGCTCGTCAATCGCGGTACCCACCTCATTCACCGCGACCGGTTCGACGAAATGGTCTTCGACTTCAGCCCCGGCGTGAGACAGATACTGCTTGCGCAAGGGGATGTGAGCCAGACACGCGCCGTGATCCGCCTCCTCGACAAATGTCTCGGGCCTCATGTTGACGCAGTCAGAGGCATCACCGAACGCCTCCAGAACCCAACGGCCGCGCGCTTTCCGGGGATCGACAAGCAGACGTTGCCTTACCTGCGCATTGAACGAGATGTCCTGGCCACGTTCGGCATGACACCCGACTCACCACACCGCCGGGCCTCCGACAATCTCAGCGACCGGATCCGTTCGTACGAGGCTGCTCACCCTCCGTACTGACAGCCCACCTCAGAAGACCGGACCAGCCGGGAGACGTCCCGGGACCTGTGACGGCCTCCGCCGAACCGAACCCGTCACAACGTGCTGCACACCAGGATTCAGTGGGAGTACCCGCCGAAGCAGCCGGGCTTCGGGTCGGGCATGACCTGCCGGTGGAACTCGACGCCGTCTCACGACCGGACCGGCCCCGTTGCGTGGTCTACTCCTCGCACGGAAGAGCCCTGGAAGGAGGCGGCACACGGGCCGGTCGACCGGGGCCAGGCCGGCTCGAAGCACCACTTGGTCACCGACGGTCCACGACACCCCGCTCGCGGTACTGCTGACCGGCGGAAACCGCAACGACGTCACCCCGCTACTGCCACTGCCAGACGGGCAAGTCCTTGCCGGTGCGGGCGTCGTGGGCGAGCGCACCCTTGTCGGTCGTGCCGTAGACACGGCCATGCCAGGCCGTGGTGGTTTCGGGAGCGAAACGTCGGCTTGCTCGTCCGGCAGTTGCGCGTTGTCGTAGTCCTTGCCGCCGACGCGGAGTTGCGTGGGCCGGCCGGGTCTTCGCCCGAGTTCGAACGAGAGCCACTACCGTTCCCGGGCACTCGAATCTGCGGCTGAAGGCTGAACCGAGCGCCGAGCTGTCGAACCGCCCAGCGGGACCGGTCCAGGTGCCGAGGCCGCGCTGAGTTCAGCGCGCTGTGAACGACTACCGGAGCGATCCGTCTCATTGCGTTAGCCGCTGCAAGCTCGCCGGCCACTGGAGGCTGGATTTCTACGTTCTACCTGGCATCCCTCCAGTTTCACGGCTAATTTTCCCCCACTGCCCATGACATATGAAGGAGCACGCTTGTGATGGCCCGCAACGAGGTGTTCATCGGAGGGCACTGGCAACCTGCGGTCGGGACGGATGCCATTGATGTCGTCAACCCAGCCGACGAGCAGGTTATCGGGACCGTTCCGGCTGGCTCCGCCGCGGACGTTGATGCCGCAGTCAACGCGGCTCGTTCAGCGCTGCCGGGATGGGCGGCCACCGCACCCACCCGCCGTGCCGAGCTACTGACTGCACTGTCTGACGAACTCGCCGTCTGCCAGGACGAGATGGCTTCACTCATCACAGCCGAGGTAGGCACCCCGATCGGTTTCTCTCGCAGAGTACAGGCGGGACTGCCGGTCACCACGACACGCCTGCATGCCAAGCTCCTGGCCGACTTCGCCTTCGAAGAGCGGGTCGGTAACTCGCTCGTCCTGCTCGAGCCCGTCGGAGTCGTTGGCGCGATCACTCCGTGGAATTACCCGCTGCACCAAATCGTCTGCAAGGTTGTTCCCGCCCTTGCCGCAGGCTGCACGGTGGTCCTCAAACCTGCCGAGCTGACCCCGCTGTCGGCCCGATTGTTTGCGAAGTGCGTATCAGCCGCAGGTCTCCCCGCGGGAGTATTCAACCTCGTCACCGGCAGGGGAACCGAAGCTGGGGAAGCGCTGGTACGCCACCCCGGCGTGGACATGATCTCGTTCACGGGTTCTACGGCTGTCGGCAAACGCATCGGTTCTGTTGCCGGCGGTGCTCTGAAGCGTGTCGCCCTCGAGCTCGGCGGCAAGTCCGCCAACGTCGTCCTGCCGGGAGCGGACCTCGCGCAGGCTGTCCGTGCCAATGTCGCCGACGTCATGCGCAACGCAGGGCAGTCATGCAACGCTCTGACGCGTACGCTGGTCCACACCGGCGACTACGAAGACGCGGTCCGGATCGCCGTCGAGGAGATTGCTGCCTTTGTTCCCGGTGACCCGGCCGATCCCGGCTGCCGCCTGGGCCCGGTGGTGAGCAGCGCCCAGCGGGAGAAGGTCCGCGACCACATCCGTCGGGGCCTGGCCGAGGGCGCCCGTCTTGTCGCGGGCGGCCCTGAGGTCCCCGACGGACACGACAAGGGCTACTACATCCGTCCCACGGTCTTCGCTGACGTCACCGCCGAGATGAGCATTGCCCGCGAGGAGATCTTCGGCCCCGTGCTCTCGTTCATGAGGTACGAGGACGAGGAGGATGCCCTGCGCATCGCCAATGACTCCGACTACGGCCTCGCAGGATCCGTCTGGGGGGCCGATGAGAAGCAGGCAGTCACTTTCGCGCGCTCGATGGCGTGTGGCCAAGTGACGGTTAACGGCGGCGCTTACAACCCCCTTGCGCCCTTCGGAGGCTACAAGCAGTCAGGCGTCGGCCGAGAACTCGGCGAACACGGCCTCATGGAATTCTTGCAGACCAAGTCGCTCCAGCTCTGACCTCCTTCAGTCAAGGCCGCCTGCCTTGCACGCCGGCCACGATGCCCAGCACGGTGGTGGGGGGCAGGCGGTTCCCTGGAACCCGGGCCGTCAGGGCCACACCGCCGAACGTGTCGCCCGCGGTGAAGGACCTGGACGCGATGCGGGCCACGGGATCAGCGGGGGATCTGCTCCCAGCCCTCGTCAGGCTTGCCGTCGCACCGGTACTGGATCAGCTGGGTGCCCTTCGTCGCGGTGGCGCCGAGCCCGAGGCACTTGCCCGAGTAGACGTTCCGCAGCGTCTTCGCGGAAGCGTCGTACCACCACTTCTCATCGACGGCGCTGTCGCCGCACGTGTACTGGATGACGCCCGCGCCATCGCCGAGCTGCGAGGCGACGCCCATGCACTTGCCCGAGTACTCGTTGCGCACGCGATAGGCGGTCTCGCCGTCCGCGTCCGTGGTCCTTTCGAACACCCACCGCTCGTCCCGCGCGTTGGTGCAGCCCCACTGGATGACGGGCGCGGCGTTTTCGGTCTTGCTGCCGCCGCCTGCGCACAGGACGCTGTAGGTATTGCGCAGGTAGACGCTGTGGTCGGCGGCCGTGGGCACGAGGGAGAACACGGAGCGGTCGCCGGAGACCTCGTTGAGGCCCCAGAGACGACCGGACTGGGGGGAGTACGACAGGTTCTGCGTGTACTTCGGCGACCTGGTCAGGACCGTTCCGACCTTCCCTGGTTCGGCCCGGTAGATGCACGAGTAGCTGTTGGCGGGGTCGTTCTCTCCCATGTACCCCTTGGGGCACTCGGCGGCCAGGTAGTAGGAGGTCCCGTCGGTGGCCACGCCCTGCAACTGCTGAACGGGCGCCTTGAAGCCGCCGTCGGCGGTGGAGGTGCCCACGGTGTCGCCGTTGTCCGCCTTCGGCAGGGCGGTGGACGAGTTCAGCGGCCAGCGCGCCAGGTGGGCCACCGGGCCGTGCTTGTCCTGGTAGTACTCGCCGGACACGAGGTGGTCGACCCCGTTGCTGCGGTCGAGGCTGAGCGAGCTCAGGCAGGCCCGGCCCGCCTGGTGCGGAGCGGGGCAGGCTCCCGGCTTGTCGGCCTGGGCGATGGTGTACAAGCCCACCATGGGCAGCGCCCATTGGTGGTACCTGGCCGACGAGACGCCGTTGTCGATGCCGACCCGCTCGGAGACCTGCTTCATCTTCCAGATGTGCTGGAAGTCGTAGACCTGGAGCTGGTTGCCGTTGGCGATGAACAGCTTGTTGCCGTACCAGACCGCACCGTCGGCATGCGTCTGGTTCATGGCCGCGAAGCCCGCGTTGGCTCCGTCGCCGGTCGGCTGCACCAGCAGGACGTGGCCGTAAGTCCACTGCTGACCGGTCGAGTTGACGAGGGAGATCCGGGCGAAGTCGTTGTTGTCGTAGTGCCAGGACGCCACGTACAGATGGTGTCCGCCGACGGTCCCGCTGGGATCGGCGTCGTGGGACGCGGTGAGACCCTGCGGAGTCCAGCCGCCGGCGGACGAGTCGTCACGCTTGTCCCAGCAGAAGCCGTTGTACAGGAACGTGCCGTTGAGACCCGTGGTGTGGCACAGCGGACGTCCGGTGTGCTGGCCCGACAGGGCCACGTCGAGCGGTCCGACCTTGGTGACGGCACCGCTCTTCTCGACGGCGCGGATCGAGTCACCGTAGTTGTCGTAGTCGAGTTCGCGGTTGATGTTGAGCTTGTACTGACCGTACTCACTCTTCGGCGTGGGCGTCAGCGGGCCCGCCATGGTGTCGGGTTCGGCCGCCGCGGGAGGCGCCGCGGTAAGGGTGAGCGCCATCACGGCGGCGGAGAGCAGTGCGGCCAGAAGCGCACGTATCCGAGCCGGCCTTCCGATCCTCTTTGTCGCATGTGTTGTCACATGAGGCAACGTTACTTTTCCTGTTCATGACCACAAGCAGGACCACCGCGTGTCGCACGACAGACGGCATGAGCACCCGTGAGTGCTCGTGAGGCGGCTGGGACCCGCACCAGCTGTTTTGGTGGCGCTTCTCGCCTGCGATGTTGCCGAAGGAACGGACATGTACCCCGTTCGCGTTCGGCCGCATTCTGCCCGATCCGGCTCTGGTCGCCGTCAGGGCCGGCACGGGCGTCCGGCTGGCCGAGCGCCCTGCCGTTCGCTCCACGCCCCGACGGTACGGCTCCGGCGACTGGCGCTGGTGACCTATGGACGCCCTGCCCCGGGACCTGTTCGAGTGCAGCGCCCAGGTCCTCACCGCCTGGCGCCTCGGGCTCGCGATCGACCACGCACCCGCCCGCTTCTTCATCGTCAGCGACCCACACACGCCCACCACGGTGATTCACGGGCGGGGACAACACTCCAATCGCCGGACATGAAGGACCGATCCCGTGACCACCCTCCGCAGCGCCCCCCGGGGCCGCGGAAGGCCCGTCACCGGGCTGCCGCAGGGTGCACGGCGAACTCGCCACTCTTCGGCTAGCGCGCCACGCGGTAGCGGAGGTAGACGACTCTCGAGCTGAAGGTGCGGGTCTGGAGGAGTTCGAGATCCACCCGGCGCTCGTGCTGGGGGAAGAAGGGAACGCCACCTCCGACCAGCACCGGGTAGACCCTGGCCCGGTACTCGTCGATCAGACCCAGCGCGGCCGCCTCGGCGGCGAGAGTCGCGCCGCCGATCGCGATGTCGCGCTCCCCCGGCTCGGCTCGCAGCCGCTCGATCTCCTCCGCCAGGTCGCCGGAGGCCAGGCGGGCATTGCCCTGCACCGCCGAAAGCGTAGTGGAGAACACCACCTTGGGCAGCGACTTCCAGATCGCGGCAAACTCGAGCGTCGAGAAGTCGAGCGATGGATTCTGGTCGGCGGTCTCCCAATACAGCATCGTCTCGTAGAGCCGTCGCCCCAACAGATGGACGCCGACCTCTCGCACCTCGTCGGTGGCGAAGCGAAAGACCTCCTCGTCGGGCGCCGTCCAGTCGAAGCCGCCGTCCGGCCCCACGATGTAGCCGTCAAGCGAGACGCCCATCGAATAGGTCACGCTACGCATCAGAAGTCCTCCTCGGTCTGGATCACCTGCTACTTCCTGCCGGCCTATGCGCCCGACCTCAAACCCGTCGAGGGCATCTGGTCACTGCTGCGGCGCACCAGCCAGGCCAACACCGCTTTCAACGAACCCGACCACCTGGTGCGCGCCCTTCTTGAAGCAGCGACCGGCCGTCCGCAAGGCTGCCACCATGGGTTCCCCGAACTTCACCGCGCCACCGCCCGATCCCGAACCCCCCGCCGTCGACGCCTTCCTCTCCGCCGTAGACCACGCGATGAACAGCAACACCTTGTTGCTCACAGCACAGTGCGATGTAACCGTCGCAGCCGGGAACCGTCAGGATGTCCTGCACGCTTTCCTGCACAGTGCCCTGTTCGAGCGGCTGATGCGTGCCGCCGACGTGGACCGCAACTGGTACAACCTGCCGGACGAGTACGACAGTGAGTCCTTCGAGCATCCGCTCCTGCGTGAGGGCTTCCGAGCCACGGTCAGCCCACTCGACCATGCAGGCTTCCTGGCACGGCTGCGCTGGATGCTCTGCGAGGCGTTCAGCCCCTACGGCCACCACTACCCGACGGCGGACGCCGAGCGGCTGGTGCGCGGCTTCGCCAGGGAACTGCTCGGCGCAGACGGCCCGGCATGGTCCTTCGCCGCTGTCAGCCCCGATTTCCTGCGCTCCACCGGCTACTACAGCGGCGAGGAGCCGCAGCCGCCGGTGTACTTCGATGGCAGCGGTTCCGACACCGCCACGTTCATTTGCCGGGACCGTACCTTTCACCTGCTGCTGACGAACGGCTCGCCCTGAGAAGGAGTCATCTGGCCCCGACGCCCAGCAGCGCATGCCCCAGCCCGCGTCCGAGGCGTTCTCAGGTCCGGACAGCCCCCCAGAAGATCCACGTGTCGCTCCTCGACGAGCCGCCCGAGGTGACCGAGTCCGCCGCTGCCGCCCTTCTGTACCTCTTTCACGGATCAACGAGGCCCAGCGGGACAAGGACGCGGCGCAGAAGAAGCTCGACGCGTACCCCGCCGCCTTGGGGCGAGTTGACGGCTGACGATGCGGTGGTGGTGGCGCAGGGGGAGCTCTACCTCTGATGAGCTGTGTCGGCAGACAGAGTGACCCGCAGGATGGCGTGACGTGGCACCTCGCTGCCGGGCGAGGGTGTCTGCTCACATACTCGGCCGACGGGCGTGCCCGGCTGAGGGCACTCTCGGTGTCGGATGGGCTGGACGCGTACGCCGACTGCCTGGGCGCTCGATCGGGCTTCATTCATCGTCTCGCCGATCAGCGAGGGTGCCGCGACCCGGGGACGACTAAGGGCATGGGATCCGGTGATCACGTAGGTGCCCACGGCGGCCGCCAGCAGCACCGCCATCGCCTGGAGTGGCCGACGGATGCGCCGTCGGCGCACGGGGCGTTCTTCCAGCGGGTCCCGGGGCGGCGGTAGCCGGGTGTGCCGATCCGTCGCAGGTGGATCCGGCAGCGGCGAGGTGACCGACTTGGCACGGCCCGCCAGTACCTTCCCGATGGCGTCGCGCATCTCCTCGGCGGTCTGGTACCGGTCCGCACGGTCCTTGGCCAGCGCGCGCAGCACCAGGGTGTCATAGGCGGCAGGCAGCTGCGGGGCGTGGGCAGAGGGAGGCACCGGTGGTTCCGAGAGGTGCTTCATGGCCACGGCCAGCGGGGTGTCACCGGTGAACGGGGGGCGGCGGGTGAGCAGCTCGTACAGCAGGCAGCCGGTCGAGTACAGGTCGGTGCGGACGTCCACCTGCTCACCCCGGGCCTGTTCCGGCGAGAGGTACTCGACCGTACCCACCACCACCGAGGTGCGGGTGAGGGTCGTACCCGCCCGATCCACCGAGCGGGCGATGCCGAAATCCGCCACCTTCACCGTGCCCTCGCAGGAGAGCATGACGTTCGCCGGTTTGATGTCCCGGTGGACGATGCCGTGGCGGTGGGCGTGATCGAGCGCCTCCAGCACCCCGGCGGTGAGTTCCAGGGCGTGCTCGGGCCCGGCGATCCGTGCCTCGCGCACGAGTTGGAGCAGCGTGGTGCCGTTGACGTACTCCATCACGAGGTACGGCACGAGGTGGCCGTCGATCGTGTCCTCGCCCGCGTCGTAGACGGCGACGACGGACGGGTGGCCCAACAGGGCCGTCGAGACGACCTCACGACGGAAACGCGCCCAGTGTTCGGCATCGGCCGCCAGTTCCGGCCGGAGCGCCTTCACTGCGACCGGGCGGAACAGCAGCAGATCGTACGCCAGCCATACTTCGGCCATCCCCCCGTGCCCCAGGACCTGTTCCAGACGGTAGCGCCCGCCCAGACGACGTGAACGATCCACGGTGCTCCCCCTCGTTGCCGACTTCCGCGGAGGCACCGTAGGGGCGGTTCTTGTGGGATCTTTGTGATCCGCTCCGAGCCGTGCCTGCTCGGAGCCTGGGGTGCGGCGACGGTTCGACCACCACGTGCCTGCGCGCAGCCCACTGGGTGACGGTGGAGTGCATCCAGCCGACGACCTTCTTGTTGAACGTCACCGTCAGGACCCCGTCCTCCACCGCGCATGCTTGGCCAACAGGTTTGCCAGGCAGGTCAGTTGAGACTGCCGTGACTCCTACGGCAGCCTTTGGTAGGCCGGTTGGCCACATCGGCCCTTCACTTGGCCACTTCGGCACTCAGCGGCTGCACCTGGCTTCTGTGGCAGATCCGCACCGCACATCGGCGGGATGTCGGTGTCTCGACACGACTGTCGGTGATCCACAGGTGATGTGTCGGTTCCGGCTGGAACCCAGGATGACAAGCCGCTCCCTCAGGAGCGGCTTGTCATCCGTCGAGGACCAACGTGCCCTGCCACAGGACCCCGGGGGCGTGCGTGGACGGTGTCGCTCGGTTATGCCCGCTCGCACGCGGGCTCTCCCCGGTGACGGCGGCGCCGGGAACGGGCCCGGTGGCCGACGGAGCGGAGAAGGTCGGGCCGGGCGACGGCCCGGAGGGCAAGCCTCCGCCCGCGTGGTCCTTGCCGTGCGGCGCGACGGCGTAGCTGATCACGGCCCCCGCGACCGCCACCCCGACGAGCAACCCGGAGTACCCGATCCACTCCCTCCGCCGGGATCCGGGGCGCCCCTGCCGTACCGGGCCCCCGTCCGGGCCTCCGGAGCCGCTCGCCCGGGGCCCGGTGGTGCCGGAAGCGGGGTTCGCCCGGTCCGGGGCTCCGGCGTAGTAGTGGTAGTCGACGTACTGGTTGTTGCCCGCCTGGTGGGAAGTCGCCTGGCCGTGTGCAAAGGCCCGCATGTTCACGGACGGCTCGCCGCCGCCTGTCTCCTCCGCGCTCCCCCGACTGTCGGACATCGCGGCAACTGCCCCGTCACTGACAGTGGTTACGGCTCCCAGGTTACTCGGGACACGGATGGACGGCACGGAACGCGGACCCACTCGACGTGGTCACAGTGGTCCGCCGTAGGTGGCCAGCAGGCGGCCCGCGCTCGTCAGGACGGGCAGCGTTCCCGGGGCCAGCGAACAGCCGACGACGAAGGTGACCACGCCGACGACCGCGTGGAAGGCGCAGCTGAGGGAGTGCACGCCCTCGTCCTGACCCCAGGCGTACGCCAGCCTGGCGGGGACGAGGAGCAGGGCGACCGCGGCGGTGGCCAGGAGCACGGCCGCGACCGGGAAGAGGATGTCCCAGACGACCGCCACTCCCGGGTCGCGGGAGAACGTCGCCCTGACGGCCGCTCCGGCGACGGGCATGGGAGCGAACGAGACGGTGAAGAACAGCCGGCCCACGTACCGTCGGCCCCGTCCCAGGTCGGCGGCGCGTCTGACGTTCCTCCGCTTCACGGTGGACGCCGCAGGGCTGGTGCGTGACGCCGGAGAGGCGAGGATGCCCGTCGGCGCCGCGCCGGCCACCTCGTCGGTTGCGGGCTCCGGTTCGGTCGGTGACGCCGGTGCGGACTCGCCCCGTACGACCTTCGCCGAGCCGGGCAGCCCCTCGTCCCGCTGGAGATCGTCGGTCAGGGCGCGCAGTTCCGCGCGGATCGCACGCAGTTCGTCGTCGGCCGCGGCCAGCACGCTGTCGAAGGCCTGCTGGTCGTCCGACGGCCGCCAGTTCGCTGCCCGGGGACGGCTCTCCGCCGTCGCGCGGTAACGGGCGCGGGCCATCAGCTCCTCGAGGCGCGCACGTTCGCGTTCGGCCTCTTCCTTCTTCGCCTGGGCCCGCATGACCCGCCACTCAGCGTCCCGCAGCCTCTCCTCCACCTCGCGGAGCGCCTCGCGACGGCCCTCCGCCCGTGCGCGACGGGCCTCGTCCTCAAGGGCGGCGCATCGTTCCCTGTAGTGCGTCAACGCCAGGGTGAGCGCGTCGATGACGTGCTGCGCGTGCAGGCGCGCGGTCTCCGGCGTGACCCGGGGGCTGAGGGCGGCGGAGCCGGCCGGACCCGTCTGTGCCGGGCCCAGGTGCACGTTGACGTGGGTCACGGTCTGGTCGCGGCCCGCCTGATACACACCGCCGTGGTCCGAGGCGCTGCCCCACAGACGGATGGCGCCGGTTCTGGCTTCTGGCTCGTCCATGCGGTCAGCGGTAGTGGTTGACGGTCTGGTCGCGTGCGGACTGGTACACCTGGGCCTGGCCCTCCGCGCGTGCCTCGAGGTGCACGTTTCCCCTGATCTCCTGGCCGTCGCGGTCAGTGCTCAGGTCCTTCAGGAGCGACTCCAGGGCGGCCACGGCCTCGGGATGCCGGGCCAGCAGGGTAGCGAGACGCAGTTGCCATTCACTCTCGAGATCGCCGGGTGCCCCGCCTGCGAGCAGAGCCTCCCGGGACCCGGACAGGAGACCGTCGATCTCCTCGGCCTCTTCCGGGCGGAAGCGCCGCCACAGGGACACGACACCGCGCTTGGTCTGGCCCCAGGCGTCAGTCGCCATCAGCGTCACGACAGCCGTACCGGCGGTTCCGGCGACCGCCAGGGCGTTCGGGTCCACGTGCTTCCCCCTCGTCCGTGGATGGGATGCGGCGGAGTCGGCCCCCGCGACCGCACACGGCTGGCAAGGTTATCCCAACTTCCTTGCGAGGCACACGGGATACTCCCGCGGCAACGTGGCGGGGCCCGGGAGTCGTATCCAGCTCCCGGGCCCCTGGGGATGCCACCCAATTGCGCACGCCGGCGGCGTTTAAGAGGACGGATCAGTCATCATGCCGTCGTGTTCTTCCTTTGAACTACCGCACCACGTGAGAGGTGCAGGCGAGAGTCGAACTCGCATCCGACGGCGTTCGTCCGGCCCCGGTCGATCCGGCGATCGGCGGCGATGCTGAGACTGGAGCGAGAGTCTGAGATTGACCGCGGCTGCCTCTGCCGTGTTGGGCTACCCCGGCCCGTTGGTGGTGCTGTGCCGGGGGAAGGACTCGAACCTTCACTGTCACCGCGTGTTTCAGGCTGAACTTCAGTGTCAGCTTGCGCTCCTTGCGCCAACCGGTCCTCAATCCGGTCCGCGCCTGTCGCGCACCCCCGCGCTCGCACGCGGGGGCGATCGTGGATGCTACCCGTGGCCGGTGTCAGCCGAACAGGTAGCCGAACACCGCGTCGCCAACCCGCTGGTCGGTGACCTCGGCGCCGTTGGCCTCCTCACGGGCGAACTTCACCGCCTGCTGGAGCTTCTCGACCCGCTCCACCAGCTCGTTCACCCGCCGCGCCGGAAGCGCTCCGGAGAACTTCACGGTCGTCCAGTACCCGATGGGCACGTCCTCGTAGTACACCTCGACCTGGGCCGGGTGCTTCTCGGTCGCCTCCGCCTTGACGTGGTTGCGCGGGACCTTCTTCGTACGGATCGTGCGCACCGGGTCCGTCTTCCACCAGTCCGTCGACGGGTCGTGGGACCAGGACTCGGCGGCGTCGAGGGTGGGGAGTTTCCTGATGAACGTGTGCAGGTCGGTGAGCTGCTTCTCCAGGAACAGGAGGTAGCTGACCGGGACGTCGGCGACGATCGTGCGGCCGTCGACCGTGACGTCCGCGCGGGCCGTGCAGTTCGCCCAGTCCTTGGTGGCGGTCACGTCGAAGAGCCGGGTGAGCGACGCGGACATCCCCCGCAGCACGTCCTCGGCCTGCACCTGCACCCGCGTGGACTCGGGCGGCAGCTGCTCGCCCTCCTCGTCCTTCGGCTGGTACGTGCGCGAGATACCGGCCAGCAGGGCCGGCTTCTGCACCTTGTGGTGCGCGGCGGTGATGTCCTGGAGCGACTTGCTCTTGACACCCTTCTCGACAGCGATGATCTGGTTCAGTTTCGCCACTTCGGGTCCCCCTTCGAACAGGTAGGAACGTACCTCAGCGGCTCGAACGCACGCACTCCCTTTATCGCCCCCCGTAGTGCCTTCGCATGGCCGTTGTGATCACAGCGGGTGGCGCATTAACCTCCCTTGCGGAAGGCGCACTTGCCAGCGACTTCCCGCCGCAACGCAGTTCGGGGTCTCAGGGTCCAGCGGGGAAGATCCGCGGTACCGACCCGTCCGGTGAACGTGTTGCGGTCGAAATCGTATCTGGGGGGATTGCGGGCCCGACGTCCCGCTCGGGCGCCGAGGGCGGCGTCAAGGCACTAACCGAATACGCGGCCTGGACGTCGGCAGGGCCTCAGTTGATCACTTGGACACTCGACAGGGTGTGGTGGTCGATCTGAGACCTGCCACATGCTTGCTCAGTTCGGCCACCCTCACAGAAGGGAACCGGGCAAGTGGACTCTCAGGCCGTCCTCTGGTTGCTGGCATGGGGTGGCGTACTGTCAGTACTCCTCTTCGTACTCCAAGGTCTCGTTCGGCAGCTCAGCGATTTCATCGACGCGTGCCGCCCGCTGGTGGCCAAACTGCGGAAACGAGCGGGCACGGATCGCCGAACCGGTGTCTCGCGCCGTAGCGGACCGGCTACCGTACGGGGGCGTTCTGCCCGTGATCGGGAGGGTGAAGAGGGTTCGTGACGTCAGGCAACGCGTCGGGGGCCGACGAACCCTGCCGGTGCCGACTACGTCGACGGCATGAGCGACGAGGCCATCGCCCTCCGACTCACCCATGACGGCATCCCCTGCCCTCCGCCCACGACGCCGCCCGCAACCCCGACGGCCCAGCACGCCGAAGGCGAGTACCGCGAACGGCAGCAGCAGCCCGGCGAGCGACACGGCGGCGAGGCCCAGCCCTTGCCGCCCTTCCAGAAAGCGCTGAGCCCACCCCGGAGCCGCGAATCCGCCGTGTGCGCTCTGCCGCCGGCCAGAGCATCTCAACCAACCCGTCGCGACGGAGATCGAGCGGTTCTCGTTGAAGGCTGAACATGGTGGCCTGGTTGTCCGCATGTGACTCGGGCCGTAATACCGGGATGGAGCCCGGGGCCACGTCGTACGGCGTTCCGCTCCGTCGGCGGCGAGCTGCGGTATGCGGTGCTTCCTGGAGCGTGGTTCGGTCACCGGCGGGTTCGGTGGCCGGCCGGCCAGCCGTCCGTCACCGCCGTCCGCCGAGGAAGTCGAGGATGTGACCGAAGACGTCCAGGGCGGCGCCCCGGCCGAGGAATGTGTCCAGGTGGCCGTAACCGGGGATCTCGGTGTAGGACACGTCCAACTGGGGTTGGCGGTGGGCGAGTACGTCGTGGCAGAGCCGCTGGGAGTCCAGCCACAGCCCGTTGTCGCTGCCGGCGAGCAGCAGCACGGGGGTGTCGATACGGCCGGCCGCGTCCAGCGCATTGGGCGGCAGGGCACGGTAGCGGTGGTCGGTGTCGTGCCAGCGGACCACGCTGCGGGCCAGCTCGATGCGGCGCAGGTGGGGCAGGATCCACAGCGGCGCGGGGCCGAGGAGGTCGGCGAGGCGGTCGTGGGTGGCCTCGGACAGGTTCTCGTGCACGAAGAGCGAGGCACCCGTGCCCCAGGCGGAGTTGTGCAGGATCTGGCAGGCCGGGTCCGGGCAGCTCGCCCCTCGTGACGCCAGTGCGAACAGCGGGGTGTACTTCGACCACAGGCCCACCTTGCGGAAGTCGACCGGGATGTGGTCGATCCGCGTCTTCAGCAGCTCCCCCGCCAGCGACATCCGCAGCGATGTCCGGCCGGCGAGCTTCGGCGTCAGGAACACACCCTGGGACACCACGCCGGCGAGGCCCGGCACCAGTCCCGCCGCCATGCTCAGGGACAGCGTGAGCGAGCCGATGCAGTGGGCGACCACGAACAGCGGGCGGTCGCCTGTGCGCTCGCGAACGTGTTCGACGGCCGCGGGGATGTCGTACAGGGCCACGTCGTCGTACGTGTACCTCTGGCCGGTCTCGTTGTACGGCAGCCGGCAGCTGCCCCGCCAGTCCAGCAGCCAGGGCTCGTAGCCGTCGTCGAGGAGGACGTCGACCAGATTGCGGGTCTCCGGCAGCAGGAACATGTCGGCGGACGCGGTGTGTCCGTGCAGGAGCAGCACGGCGGGGCGGTCCGCGGCGCCGGTGTCGATGCGGGTCAGGCCGAGGCGGACGCCGTCGTCGGCCCGGAAGGGGATCTCCTCGACGCGGGCCGGGTCGAGGCGGTGTTGGAGCGGGCGCAGGGCCGCGGTGGTCCTGACTCGGCGCAGCGCCGGCCCGCCGACGCGGGAGGCGGTCGTCCTGAAGATCATCGGTGGTGCTCCGTGAGGGTCGGGGTGCGGCGCAGGTCGAGCAGGTCCGCGGCGGCGCGGGCGAAGGGGCCGAGCAGGCCGCGGCCCATCTCCAGGCCGAACCAGGTGAGCCAGGTCAGCTTGGCGGCCCGCTTCTCCTGGCCGGACAGACGCGGGTCGACCTTGATGCCGTCGATCTGGTCGCGGACGTAGGAGTCCGCGGGCACCACGACCTCGCCCTGCAGGCTCGCCGGTTCGCCCTCGCGGCCGATCCGCACGGTCAGCGCACGGGTCTGCCGCCACAGGTCGCGGCGCGCCCGGGCGTACTTGTGGCCCTCCAGCCACCAGTGGCCGCCGTCGGCAGCGCGCAACCGCAGCCGGCAGCGCAGCAGTTGGTGGCTGAGCCCGTGCTGCTGCGGGATCCCCTCCTCGGGGCGGATCCAGATGTCGCCGCGCTCGACGGCCAGCGGCTCGGGATGTATGGCAGTACAGACGACCTCGCCGGTCACGTCCACCCGGCGCTCCTTCACCAGCTGGTACATGCTCGCGATGGAGAGGGTGAGCGCCATGGAGCAGGGGCTGTCGGCGGGGGCGCCGACCGGTCCCACACTGCCCTCCGTCGTCTCCGAGAACCACAGATAGGGCTGATCGTCCTTGTGCGGCAGCCGGGCGAGGCCGTCCTCGGCGAGCCGCTCGAAGGTCCTCAGCTGGGCCTGCGCGTCGTAGCGGGCCGCGGGCGGCAGCCCGAGAGCCGCGACCAGCGCGGCGGTGCGCGCGCCTGTGGCCGCCGGGCCCTTCAGGGTCGCCTCGCACAGCCTGAGGGCGGTGGGGCTCTGCAACACCCTGGTCAGGAAGGCGAGTTCGGGGACCGGTTCGGCCGCCAGGCGGGCCAGGGCGTCGGTGCGCCACTCGTCCCAGTCCTGGACGCGCACGTGCATGCCGCCGAGCGCCATGTCACGGACGACGTCGTCGAGTGTGTTGGGCACGCCGGTGAGGTTGTAGTCGTAGCCCCAGGCGTCGGGCTCGCAGATCGCGGCGACGGCGACCCGGCTCACCCAGTCCACCGGTGCCGCGTTCAGGTAGTTGAAGGCGGGTACGGTGCGGAAGCGGCCGAAGGCCGAGACGAGGCCGCTGCTGAGGTCCTGCGGGTTGTAGGCGCCGGTCTTCGTGTGGCCGCCGATGCCGCCGGGGCGCAGCGCGGTGACGACCAGGCCGTGGTCGCGGGCACGGCGCAGGGCCACCTCGGCGGCCCACTTCGACTGGTCGTAGCCCGAGACGAGCCGGTCGACGTGCGCGAGGGGGTCGTCCTCGCCCATGGAGGTGATGCCGACCTCGTTGAACACGGCGATCGAGGAGATGTGGTGCAGCGGCTTGGGCCGCCCGGTGGCCGCGAGTTCGGCGAGGGTGAGCGCGCCGAGGACGTTGCTCGCCCGCAGCGACTGGTAGCCGCGCAGGAAGTCCACGGCCGCGGCCACGCCCACGACGCCGTCCA
Organism: Streptomyces sp. NPDC037288; assembly: GCF_055603265.1. Taxonomy (NCBI): domain Bacteria; kingdom Bacillati; phylum Actinomycetota; class Actinomycetes; order Kitasatosporales; family Streptomycetaceae; genus Streptomyces; species Streptomyces sp. NPDC037288. The sequence goes on along the minus strand of NZ_JBVJVY010000032.1, from coordinate 17,994 downwards.
GTTCGCGGGCGAGCGTGTGCCACAGTTCGTCGGACAGGCCGAGCCGCGGCCGCCGGATGTCGCCGGGCAGCACGGTCACCCGGCGCCGCACCTCCGACGACCAGGGCAGCCGGTGGCTCTTCAGCGCCTCTCCGAGCCGGGCGACGGCTGCCTCGTCGTCGGCCGCGCGCACCAGGCAATAGACATGCGCGTCGCTGTGCCGGAGCAGGTCGAGCAGCATATGACTGCCGAGAAAGCCGGTGGCGCCGGTCAGCAGGATCCGGCGGGGCGGCAGCGGCTCGGGCACGTCGGCGAACGGCAGGCGGTCGGCGAGGGCCAGATCGGCGAGGATCTGGTCGAGGTCCTCGCGGCGGGCCCTGGCATACCGGTCGTCGCCACTGCCGGCACGGGGGCGGAGCGCCGGTGGGGTGCGCGGAGTCGGGATCGGAAGGGTGCGCGGGGCGAGGTCCGGAACAGCGCCCGCTGCGGAGAGCGGCAGTGTGCCGGGAGCCGGAACCGCGACAGCGCCCGCGCCGGAAACCGGCAGCGTGCCGGCGGCCGGCACCCGTACCGCACCCGCATCGCAGAGCGGGGTGCCCGGGGCCGAGGCCGGAGCAGTGCGCGCATGGGAAGGCGGCAGCGTGCCGGGGGCCGGAACCGCAGCAGCCTCCGCGCCGGAGGCCGACAGCGTTCCCGCGGCCGGGCCCTGCACAGTGCCCCGGGCCGTGGGCGCCGGGGTCCCCGCGTGCACGGCCGGCGGGGCGGCCTCGCTCGACGCCTCTGCCCCGGTCGCCTGCAGCCAGCGCCGGGCGAGACTGATCGGACGGGCGTCGGCGAACACCTCGTCCAGACCGAACTCGATGCCCAGCTCGCCCTCCAGCTCCGCGACGAGTTCCACGGCGTGCACGGACGTGCCCCCCGCGTCGAAGAAGTCGGCGTCGGGCGACAGGTGTCCGGCGGGCAGGTAGCGGCCCGCCGCGGCGGCGATGGCGGCGGCCACGCCGTCCACGTCCCGGGGCGGGGCGGGGGCGGCGCCGGAATCCGCACCGGCGGCGGCCTGCATCACCCTGGCCAGCAGGTCGTCCACGCCGAGCCCGCCGCCACCACGCTCGATCGCCTCGGCGGTCGCCCGCTGCCCGGAGTCCTCCGTCACGTCACGCATGAAAGCCCTTCCACGATGTGCCCGTCCTTTCCGTTGCCTTCCGGCAAGGCCCTTGCTTTGCGACCAGGTCCTTGCTTGCGATGAAGTCCTCACCTGCTGCTGCGGACGTCCTCACCGCTGCTCCCAGGACCGGAACGCCCTCAGGTGCTCCGGTGTGACCACGGCCTCCAGGCGCTCGTCGTCCTGGTCACCGCCGCCGAGCGCGGCCACCAGTCGCCGCGCCGGTACGTTGCGCTCCGTGCGCTCCGCCGTCAGCCGGACCTTCGTGCAGCCCAGTTCCTCGGCACGGCCGGCCAGCCACCGCAACAGGTGTTCCTCGACCCCTCGGCCGAGCGCCCGGCAGCTCATCAGCCAGCCCAGGACATCCAGTTGATCGCCTTCGGCACAGAGCGCGAGCAGCGCGATCTGCCCGTAGTCACCGAACCGGTCCCGGGCCGCCGCCGTCCACACCTCGCCCCGCTCCCGCCACCGGGCGACGTCGCCGCCGTCGGCCGACCGAGGGTGGAGCGTGAACTGGTTGGTGCGGCGGACGAGTTGCTCAGCCCGCTGCACGTCGGCCTCGGACAGCGTCCGGATGTCGACCTCCAGCTGCAGCTGGGCGAGGAACTCCTCGAACCCGGCGGCTGCGCGGACGGTCTCCCGCTCCCGTTCCTGCGCATAGAACCGGGCCCGCAGCGCGTCCTCGGCGGTCACCGCCGCGGGGACCAGCGGCCACAACCGGCCCAGGAACTCCTCAAGTTCGTCCGCGGGCGGGCAGGTCACCGACAGCACCTGCGGCAGCGCGGAGCGCACCTTGGCGATCTCGGCGGGGTTGTCGTCCAGGAACAGGAAGCTGTCCAGGCCGAGGCCGAGCGTGCGTGCGGCCTCGGCCAGGCGGCCCGGCTTCGGTCCCCAGGCGGCCGACAGCACGCTGAGGTGCTCCGCCTTCAGCAGGCTGTCCGGGCGGTCCAGGACGGCGCGGACCGTGGCCTCGTCGTTGTTGCTGACGAGCGCCAGCAACGCGCCCGCCTCGCGCCACTGCAGCAGCCTTCGCGCGAGCAGGGCGCGCGGACCGGTCAGGTCGACGGCCTCGGGGCCGATCTCGCCGGCGACCCCGCCCCACAGGGTCTCGTCGCCGTCCACCGCGATCACCTTGGGCGTGGGGCGCAGCACCGCCCGTACGACGTCGGCGAGGCGCAGTGCCACGGCCGCCTGGAAGGGCGGGGTGAAGGGCAGGTGGGCCAGCCGCTCGGTCCGCTCGTCGAAGCGTTCGCCGCCCGGGTGGTGCCGGGTCCAGTCGTCGGTGCCGAGCACCGCGATGCCGGGCAGGCCGGCCAGGTCGGCGGCGACCCCGCGCTCCCACTGCGTCAGTCGGTCCTCCTGACGGGCGGCGGGCAGGAAGCCGACGATCAGCGGCTTGCGGGTGCGTTCCGACAGGGCCTTCAGCGCGGCCGGGTAGGCGGTGCGCAGCTCGGCGAGCAGTGCGTCGTCGACCGGGCCGAAGCGCTCCAGGTCCACCGCCCGCAGCAGCACCGCCCCCACCGCGGTCGCGGGGTCGGCGAAGACACCCGAGGGGTCCTGGAGACTGGCGAGCACGTGGTGGTACGGCGCCTCGGTGATCGCCGGTCCACCGTCCTCGGCCCCGTTCGCGACGGCCGCCTCGCACATCAGCGGGAGGTTGCCGAGGGCGAAGCTGGCGGCGAGGGCCAGGGACCGGCGAGGTGCGGGCCCCGTACCGGCGGGAGCCCGGATGCCGGCGCGTGCCGGCACCGCCGGGTCCTCAGCCGTCTCCGCGAGCAACCGCAGCAACTCCTCTCCCAGCTCGGCGGTGGTCGCGGCGTCCAGGATGTCCAGGTTGTGGTCGAGCCGGACGCGTGCCGCGTCCGGGGTCATGGTGATCATCAGGTCGAGGTCGGAGTAGCCGGTGCCGACCGGCAGCACCTCCAGCCGGGTGAGGTGGCGGGAGGACCGTACGTAGTTGAAGTAGACCTCGACGAGCGGTGCGTTCTCCCGGTGCAGGCCCTGCCGGGCCAGGGTGGCCAGGACATCGGAGAACACGGCTCCCTTGGCCAGGACCCGCTGCAGGCGCGCGTCGGTGCGGCGCAGCACCTCGGCCACCTGTTCGCCCGCGCGGGCCTCGGCCGGGAACGGCACCGGCACGCCGAAGAAGCCCACCGCGTCGTACGCGTCGGCGTGGATGCGGGTGTCCACGGGCACGGCGAGCACGAACCGCTCCCGTTGCCGCTTTCTTGCCAGCAGCACCGTCAGGGTGCCGAGGCAGAAGGCGGCGGGAGTGACGGCCAGCCTGCTCGCGGCCGCCGCAACCCGTTCCATCAGCCCGTCGGGAATCGTCACGGTCACGCTGCCGGCCCGGTAGGACCGGGTCGCCGGGCGCGGCCGGGCCAGCTCCAGGTCGAGCCGTTCGCTGCCGTGGAAGTGCTCGCGCCATTCGGCACCCGCCCCCTCACCGCCCTGCTGGGCCTCGACGAGGAGGGCGATGTCGCGGTTGGTGACGGCGGTGTCGAGGGGGGTGCCGGACAGTTCCGCGTCGATCTCCCCGGCCACGAGCAGCAGCGACTGCAGGTCGCTGACCGCGTGGTGGGCGCCGAACACCAGAATCCGGCCCTGTGCACCGCCGTCCAGCAGCTCGAACCGCCACAGTGGTGTCGTCGCCAGGTCGAACGGCGGCTCCAGCAGGGTGCGCAGGTGCTCGGCGGCGTCGAGTGGGCCTTCGACGACCGTGCAGCGCAGCACCGGCTCCGCCGGCTCCCGGTCCACGCGCAGCTGCCGGACGCCTTCCTCCCCGGTGACGATGGCGGTGCGCAGGGCCGCGTGGCGCGCGACGAGTCGGGTGAGGATGCCGGTGAGCGTCTCCGGGGTGGTCGGCGCGGTCAGCCGTACGGCGAGGCCGATGCCGTGCGCCGCGTCCGGCATGCCCGGCCGGGCGCTGCGCAGCAGTCGTACGACGTCGCGCGTCGCGGGCCGCCGTTCGGTCTCCGGGACCTCCCCGACGAGGTCGCCGGAGGGCTGCCGCGCCACGGCGCCCCGCTCCGGAAGGCCCTCGGCCAGGGCCTGGGCGAGGCCGCGGATGTCGGACGCCGCGAACACGTCCGCGGCCGGCAGCTCCACGCCCAGTTCGCGGACGAAGGCGTTGCGCAACCGCACCAGCATGAGGGAGTCCAGGCCCAGTTCCTTCAGGGCCGTGGTCGCCGACACGTCGACCGCTCCTCCGGAGACCTCGCCGACCCGGGCCCGGACGTACGCCTCGAGCCAGGTGGCGCGGTCCTGGTCGGTCGTCGCCGCGAACACCTTCTTGACGAAGCCGTCCGAGGCGGCCGTGCCCGTCGGGACGTTGACCAGGTCGCCCAGGATCGGGCGGGTGCGCACGACGTCGGGGACGAGCGCCAGCATCTCCCGGTCCAGGACGATCGGCGCGAGCTGGCGGCGGGCGGTGGCCAGGACCCGCTCGAACAGCTCGCCGCCCTCCTGCGGCGAGAAGGCCACCAGGCCCGAGCGGCTGGTCTCGGCGGCCCGGGTGCCGGACCCGGCGACCATGCCGACACCGGCCCAGGCACCCCAGTCCAGGCTCAGCGCCCGGCGGTCGGTGCGGGAAAGGTGGTGTGCCCAGGCGTCGAGGAAGGCGTTCGCCGCCGAGTACGGGCTCTGCCCGGCCGACCCGAGGAGTCCTGCCGCGGAGGCGAACAGGACCAGGTTCCGGGCCTCCGGGATCAGCTCGGTGAGCAGAGCGGTGCCCAGGACCTTCGGGGCGAGGACGCGCAGGACGCGTTCGTCGGTCAGGTTCGCCACCGTGGCGTCGTCGAGCACACCGGCGGTGTGCACGACCGTGGCGACCGGTCCGCAGGCGTGCCGTACGGCGTCCAGGGCGGCCGTGAGACTCTCCCGGTCGGCGACGTCGGCGCGGGCCAGGTGCACGGTGACGCCTCGCTCCTCCAGACCCGTGATCCAGTTCCTGGCCTCCGCGTCGGGCGTGCCCCGGCTCATGAGAGCCAGTCGGCGGGCCCCACGGCGGACCAGCCGCTCGGCGACGACACGGCCGAGGCCGCCCAGACCGCCGGTGATCAGGTGCACACCGTCCACGAAGGTCTCGCAGTGACCGCCGTCGTCCGGGCGGGTGTGGGCCAGGCGCGGCACCAGGCGGCCGGTGCCGCGCAGCGCGACGAGCCGTTCGTCGTCGGCGTGCCTGAGCTGGGCCCACAGGGCGTCGACGCCGTCGGTGGGCGGCAGGTCGATCAGCGTGGTCGACAGCTCCGGGTACTCCTGCGCCACCGCGAGCCCGAAGCCCCAGGCGAGCGCCTGCTGCGGGTTGGTCACGCCGGTGCTGTCACCGGCGGCCTGGCTGCCGCGTACGACCACGAACAGGCGCGGAGCCCGGCCCTGCGGACGGCCGGAGAGGGCGCGCACCAGGTGCAGGGTGCTCAGGCAGCACAGCCGCGCCGCCTCCTCGGCCGATCCGGTGTCGCCGATCGCCGGGGCGTCGAGGGCGGTCAGCTGCACCACCTGCTCGGGCTGTCCGCCCGCGAAGGCCTCCTCCATCAGCCGGGCCAGGTGATCGGGGTCGGCCGGATCGAGGACGTAGCGTCCCGGTCCCTCGACGGCGAAGGCGTTGCCCCTGCGGGCGACGACATGCGGCACCGAGGAGCCGAACCGCTCGCCGAGCGCGTCCGCCACCCCGGTGTCGTCGGCCAGGATCAGCCAGCTGCCCTTCACCGGCGGCTCCTGCGCCACCGGGCGCGGGTGCCAGCGGGTCTCGAAGAGGGCGCCGTCCAGCGGCGAGAGCGCGGCCAGCCGGAACCCCTCCATCTCCAGGACGAGTTGACCGTCCTCGTCCCAGATCGTGAGGTCCACGGTGGCGGTGTCGCCGGACACGGAGCGCAGTTCGCAGCCGGCCCAGGCAGGCGCGGTGCGCAGGCCGGTGAACCGCAGCCGTCCCACCCCGGCGGGCACGAACGCCCGGCCCTCGGGCGCGCCCTGGGGCAGGGCGGCCGTGTGGAACGCGGCGTCGAGGACCGCGGGATGCAGCAGATGGCCCGCGGCGGGCCTGGCGGCCAGTCGGCCCAGGGCCGCCGAGTGGCCGCGGCGGCCCTGCTCCAGGCCCCGGAAGGCGGGGCCGTAGTCGATGCCGAGGGCGGTCAGCCCGGCGTACACCGCCGGCAGGTCCACGTCCTGCGTGCACTGCTCACGCACGGCGGTGAGCCGCACGTCGGCCGGCGGCTGCTCGCCGGTCACCGCGACGCGTCCGCTGACGTGCCGCTCCCACCGCGGGCGCCGCTCACCGGCGGCCGCGGAGGCGACGGTGAAGGACCGGAAGCCGTCCCGGGTGGGCCGCAGCACCAGCTGCACCCGTACGGGCCGTTCGGGATCCATCCGCAACGGCTGCACGAACCCGATCTCACTCAGGTGGACTTGGCGACCGTCCTGCACCGCGGTGGCGGCCTCCAGCACCATGGCGAGGAAGGCCGCGCCGGGCAGCCAGACCTCGCCGTCCACCCGGTGGTCGCCGAGATAGGCGAAGCGGCTGTCGCGCAGGTCGATGTCGCCCTGGAAGAGATGCCGGTCGGGCTCGTCACTGGACTCGACGTGCGTGCCGAGCAGCGGTGAGCAGCCCGTGGCGGTGACCGGGGCGGGCGTGAGCCAGTGGCGTTCGCGGGCGAAGGCGTACGTCGGCAGATCGACGCGACGGCCTTGCGGGAACAGCGCCGGCCAGTCGGGCGTGTGCCCCGCGACGTACAACTCGCCGACCCTGCGCAGCAGGACGTCGGGTCCGTCCTGCTGACGGCGCAGCGAGCCGATGCCGGCCACGTCGATCCCGGCTTCGGCCGCCACCGCCTCGATGGACGACAGCAGCGACGGGTGCGGGCTGAGCTCGACGAAGTAGCGGTAGCCGTCGTCCAGCATCCGTCGGACGGTGTCGGCGAAACGGACGGGCCGGCTGAGGTTGGCGTACCAGTAGTCGGCGTCCAGCCGGTCACCGGAGACGGGTTCGGCCAGCACCGTCGAGTACAGCGGCGTCGGCGCCTGTGCGCCCCGGATGCCGGAGAAGCGGTCGAGCAACTCCGTGCGCACGGGCTCCATCAGCGGGGTGTGCGAGGCGAACGGCGTCGACAGCGGTCGTACGGTGATCCCCCGCTCCTCGAGGTGTCGGCGCAGCCCGGCCAGCGCGTCGGCGGCGCCGGAGACGGCCGTGGAGCCCGCGCTGTTGACCGCGGCGACGAACAACCGGTCCGCGTAGGGGGCGAGCAGCTCCTCGACCCGCGCCCGCGGCAGCTCCACCGCGACCATGCCGCCCTGCCCGACCAGCGGGACCACGGCCCGGGCCCGCCCGGTCACCACGGCCACGGCTTCGTCCAGGCCGAGGGCGCCCGCGCTGTACGCGGCGGCGATCTCGCCCAGGCTGTGCCCGACCACGGCGTCCGGGACCACGCCGAGGGCCCGCCACGCGGCGGCCAGCGCCGCGTTGACCGCGAACAGCACCGGTTGCAGGCACTCGGTCCGGTGCAGCGGGGAGAACTCCTCCGGTGCCCGCAGCGCGTTGAGCACCGACCAGCCGAGGTGCCGCTGGACCGCCTCGTCGATCCGGGTCAGCTCCTCGCGGAACGCCCCGGAACCGGCCAGCAACTCCAGGCCCATGCCCGGCCATTGGCCGCCGTGCCCGGAGAAGACGAAGGCCACCTTGCCCGTCTCCTCCTCGCGTGGCGTGGCCGGCTGCGCCCGTCCACTGCCCAACGCGTCGAGGGCGGCGCGCAGTTCGTCCACGTCGCCCGCCGTGACCGCCGCCCGCCAGGGGAAGTGGCTGCGGTGCCGGGCCAGGGTGTGGGCGACGTCCGGCAGCGCGGTGTCCTCGGTCAGGTGCCGGGCCAGCCGTGCGGCCTGCCCGCGCAGCGCGGCCTCGCTCCGCCCGGACAGCACGAACAGCCGCTTGCCGGGTGGGAGTTCCTCTGAGGGCTCGGGCTCCGGCGCGGACGGCGGGGCCTCCTCGACGATCACATGGGCGTTGGTCCCGCTGATCCCGAAAGCGCTGACCCCGGCCCGCCGGACGCGCTCCCCCGCCGCCGGCCACGGCACGGCTTCCTGCAGCAGGTGCAGACCGCTGCCGTCCCACTCGACGTGCCGGCTGGGTGTGCCGGCGTGCAGGGTGGCCGGCAGCATCCGGTGGCGCAGCGACTGCACCACCTTGATCAGCCCGGCGATGCCCGAGGCGGCCTGCGTGTGCCCGAGATTGGACTTGAGCGAGCCCAGGTACAGCGGGCGCTGCCGGGTACGGGAGTCACCGAAGACCTGCGCCAGCGCGTTCGCCTCGATCGGGTCGCCCAGCGTCGTGCCCGTGCCGTGCGCCTCCACGTAGTCGATGTCGGCGGGTTCGAGGCCGGACAGCTCCAGGGCCCGCCGGACCACCTGTTCCTGCGCCGGGCCGTTGGGCGCGGACAGGCCCTGGCTGCGACCGTCCTGGTTGACGGCCGTGCCGCGCAGCACCGCGAGCACCTCGTCGCCGTCCCGCCGCGCGTCGCTCAGCCGCTTCAGTACGAGCATGCCGGCGCCCTCGGCCCAGACGGCGCCGTCGGCGTCGTCGGAGAAGGAGCGGCAGCGGCCGGTCGCGGACAGGCCCCGCAGCCGGCTGAACTCCACGAAGGTCTGCGGGGTCACCATGAGCGTCACACCGCCGGCCAGCGCCAGGTCGCACTCGCCCGACCGCAGCGCCTGCGCCGCCAGGTGCACGGCGACGAGCGACGACGAGCACGCCGTGTCCACCGTCAGCGCCGGGCCGTGCAGCCCCAGCGCGTACGCCAGCCGGCCCGAGGCCACGCTGAGCGCCGACCCGGTGCCGACGTACCCGTCCAGCTGGTCGAGCCGGGAGCCCGCCAGGTAGTCGCTGCCGAACATGCCGACGTACACGCCGGTGGCGCTGCCCGCCAGTTCGGCGGGGACGATCCCGGCGCGCTCCAGCGCCTCCCACGCGGTCTCCAGCAGCAGCCGCTGCTGCGGGTCCATGGCGGCGGCCTCCTTCGGGGTGATGCCGAAGAAACCCGCGTCGAAGGACTCGATGTCGTCCAGGAAGCCGCCCTCCCGGGCGTACGACTTGCCCGGCGCCTCCGGGTCGGGGTCGTACAGCGACTCGACGTCCCAGCGCCCGGCCGGGAACGGGCCGACCGCGTCACGGCCCTCGGCGACCAGCCGCCACAGCTCCTCCGGGTCGCCCACGCCGCCCGGCAGGCGGCAGGCCATGGCCACCAGGGCGACCGGCTCGTCGTGCGCCGCGCTGCGGGTGTGCGGCGCGGCGGGCGCGGGACGGCGGGCGGTGGGGCCGCTCGTCGCGATCACGGTGGCCAGCAGGTGCTCGGCGAGGCGGGCCGGGGTGGGGTGGTCGAACAGCAGGGTGGCCGGGAGCCGGGAGCCGAGGCGGGCGCCGATGCGGTTACGGAGCTCCACCGCCGTCACCGAGTCCATGCCGAGGTCGCGCAGCGGCTGGTCGGGGCGGACGGACTCCGCCGAGCGCAGACCGAGGGCGCGGGAGGCCTCCTCGCGGACCAGGGCCAGGACGCGGTCGGCGCGCTCCGCCTCCGGCAGCAGGGCCAGCCGGTCCGCCAGGCCGTCCGCGCCGTCCTGCCCGGTGCGGGGCGCGGGCAGCAGGGAGCGCCACAGCGCGGCCGCACCGCCGCCCGCGCCGGCCGTGGTCTCGCGCAGGCGGGGCAGGTCAAGGGCCCAGGCGACCAGGTGCGGGGCGTCCCGGCGCAGCGCGAGTTCGACGAGGTCGCGGCCCTGTTCCGGAGTCAGGGCGCGGTGGCCGAGGCGGGCCATCCGCTCCAGGTCGGCGTGTTCGACGGCGAGGCCCTCGCCCGCCCAGGCGCCGAAGGAGACCGACACCGCGGGCAGCCCCAAGGCGCGCCGGTGGTGGGCGAGCTGGTCGAGGAAGGTGTTGGCGGCGGCGTAGTTGGCCTGGCCCGCGTTGCCGACGACACCGGCGGCGGAGGAGACCAGCAGGAACAGGTCGAGCTGTGCGTCCGCGGTGAGCCGGTGCAGGTGGGCGGCGCCGTCGGCCTTGGGGCGCAGCACCCGCGCGAGGCGTTCGGGGGTCAGCTCGGCGACCACCCCGTCGTCCAGGACACCGGCGCAGTGCACGACGCCGCGGAGTTCGCCGGCGACGGGACCGATGACGCCGGCCAGGGCCGCCGGGTCGGTGACGTCGCACGCCGTCACCTCCACCTCGGCGCCGAGCGCTGCCAGTTCCGCGGTGACCCCGGCCGTGCGCGGGTCGTCGGCTCCGCGCCGGGACGTCAGCAGCAGGCGGGGCACGCCCTGTTCGGCGAGGAGCCGGGCGATGTGGCGTCCGACGGCGCCGAGGCCTCCGGTGATCAGTACGGTGCCGTCGACGGGTGTCCGTGCACGGTCCGTGTCGGCGGCGCGGGCGCGCACGAGCCGGGGTACGAGCAAGGTGCCCGCGCGCCCGGCGAGTTCGGGCTCGTCCCGGTGAGCGACGGCGGCGAGCAGGGCAGCCGCGGGATCGGTGTCCTCGAGGTCGAGCAGTATCAGCCCGAGGTCCGGATGCTCGGCACGGGCGCTGCGGGCCAGGCCCCACAGCGCCGACTGGGCGAGGCCCGGCACGGTGTCCCGGTCGTCGGCCGCGACCGCGCCGCGGGTCACCCAGACGGTCCGGGCGGGTGCCTCCTCCTGTGCGGCGAGTGTCTGCAGCTCGGCCAGCGCGGCTTGAGTCACCTCCCGTGCGGCGGCGTGCGTTTCGGCGTCGGGCGCCGGCCGCGGCCAGAAACGTACGAGGACCTCGCCACCCGTGTCGCGCACCTGGCCCCCCAACGCTTCGAAGCGGCGCGAGGCCGCAACGACGTCCGCCGCGAACGCGTCATCCACGGCGGTCGGGTCACCTGTCGCCAACTCCCCTGCGCCGGCGTCCGGTCCGGCGTCGGGCGCCGGCCGCGGCCGGAAACGTACGAGGACCTCGCCACCCGTGTCGCGCACCTGGCCCCCCAACGCTTCGAGGCCGCGCAGGGCCGCGGCGACGTCGGGGTCGGACGGGTCGCCGACGACGGTCCAGTCACCGGCCGGTGCCTCGGCGGGCGGTTCGGGCGCGGCCGTCCAGGCCACCTCGTACAGGTGCCGCCCGTTGCCCGAACCGCCTGCGAGGTCCGCCGGGCTCGCGGCCCGCAGCCGTACCCCCTCCAGCCGACCCGCGGGGAAGCCGTCGGCGTCCCACAGCGTCACGTCCAGGGTGAGATCCGTGCCGGCGGCACCGGTGCAGCGCACGGACGCGGTGAGGTCGTCGGCGCGGCCCGGCGACAGCGCGGCGCGGCCCACGGAGACCGGAAGGAGCACCCGGCCGTCGGAGGCGGCGCCCCCTTCGAGGGCCGCTGCCACGTGCAGCGCGGCGTCCAGCAGCGCCGGGTGGACCGGGTAGGGGTCGGCCAGGTCGTGGGCCACGGACGGCAGCGACAGCCGGGCCAGCAGCTCACCGGCGCCGGTCACCACCGCCTCCCGTACGCCCTGGAAGGCCGGACCGTAGCCGAGACCGAGCCCGGTCAGCCGCTCGTAGGTGTCCGGGCTCCAGGCGGGCTCCGCCGCCTGAGGCCACACCGGCGACCGCGCCGCCACCGGGGTCGCCCCGGCCGCCGAGGCGGTGGCGTGCAGGGTCCAGCCGGTGGTCTCCTGGCCGCGCGGGCGGCTGTGCACGGTGATCTCCGGTGCCGGGCCGGCGGTGACCACCTCGACGGACACCTCCACCGTGCCGGAGGCCGGCAGCACGAGGGGTGCGAGCAGCAGCAGGTCGGTCACGTCGGCCGGGTCGTCCGGGCGGGCCACGGCGAGGGCGGCCCGGCACAGCTCCAGCAGGGTCGTGCCGGACACCACGGTCCGGCCGAACACGGTGTGGTCGGACAGCCAGTCGGCGGTGGCCGGGGACCACTCGTTGCGGAAGGTCCAGCGGGTCTCGTCGGCCGACTGCAACTGGACGCCGAGCAACGGGTGCGCGGCTCGGTCGAACAGGCCGGGCCCGCCCGAAGCGGGCTCGGGTGCGATCCAGTGGCGCCGGGTGTCCCAGGCGTAGGTCGGCAGGTCCGCCCGGACGGTGTCGGCGACCAGGCGCCGCCAGTCCATCCGCCCTCCGTGGACGTGCCGTTCGGCGGCGGCGCGGTCCAGGCAGGCGGGTCCGTCCTCGTCCCGGCGCAGGGAACCGACGGCGACCAGCTCGTGGCCGGAGTCCTCGCCGATCGTGTGCAGGGCGGTGAGCAGGGACGGATGCGGGCCGATTTCGACGAAGTGGCGGTAGCCGTCTGCCGCCATGCGCTCCACGGTGGGCGCGAAGCGGACGGGTTCGCGCAGGTTGGTGTACCAGTACTCGGCCTCCAGCTCCTCGGTGACCGGCTCACCGGTGACGGTGGAGTACCAGGCGACCGACGTGGGGTACGTGGTCACGCCGTCGAGCTCGTCGAGGATCGTCGCGCGGACCGGCTCGACCCGGACGCTGTGGGAGGCGTAGTCGACGTCGAGCCGGCGGACGAAGACCTGTTCCCGGTCGAGGTCGGCGAGCAGGCCCTCCAGCGGCTCCACGTCACCGGCGATCACGGTCGACCGGCCGCTGTTCACGGCGGCGACCGTGACCCGGCCGCCGAGACCGTCGAGGCGGGTGACGACCTCGGTGTGCGGCAGGGCGACGACGGCCATGGCGCCGGTGCCGGACAGCTCGTTCAGGGCCCGGCTGCGCAGGGCGACCACCGCGGCCGCGTCGTTGAGGCTGAGCGCGCCGGCGACGCAGGCCGCGGCCACTTCGCCCTGGCTGTGCCCGATCACGGCGTCCGGCCGGACGCCACGGGCCCGCCATACCGCGGCCAGGGACACCATCACCGCGAAGAGCACCGGCTGGACGACGTCGACGCGGTCCAGGGGCGGGGCTCCCGCCTCGCCGCGCAGGACCGCCGCCGCGGACCAGCCGGTGAACGGTCGCAGGGCGGCGTCGCAGCGGTCGAGTTCGTCGGCGAACACGGGATCTCGTTCGAGCAGGTCACGTGCCATGCCGGACCACTGGGCACCCTGGCCGGGGAAGACGAAGGCCACCTTGCCCGCGGGCAGCGTCCGCCGAGGGCCGGCGGTCGGGCCGGGATCGGGCCGGCCCTCCGCGAGGGCCCGCAGCGCGGTCAGCAGTTCGTCCCGGCCGGCCGCCTGGACCACGGCACGGTACTCGAAGTGGGTGCGGTGGTGGGCCAGCGTCGCGGCCACGGCGGGCAGCGGCAGCTCCGGCTGCGCGGCGAGATGTGCGTGCAGCCTGGCGGCTTGTCCCCGGAGTGCGGGGAGGGTGCGGGCGGAGAGCGGGAAGAGCGTCGGGCCGGGCGGCTCCGCCTCCGCCCCGGCCTGTGCGACGACCCCCTGCGGTGCCTCCTCCAGGACGTCCCGTGGTGCCTCCTCCAGCACGACGTGCGCGTTGGTGCCGCTGATGCCGAACGCGCTCACCCCGGCCCGCCGCACGCGGTCGCCGTCGCGCGGCCACGCCCGGGCGCTGCCGTGCACGGCCAGGCCGCTGCCGGCCCAGTCGACGTGCTCCGTGAGGGTCTCGGCGTGCAGGGACGGCGGTATGAGCTCGTGCCCGAGGGCGAGCACCGTTTTGATCACGCCGCCGATGCCCGCGGCGGCCTGGGTGTGACCGATGGTGGACTTCAGCGAGCCGAGGCCGAGGGGCCGGGCGGCGGGGCGGCCCGGTCCGAAGACGGCGGCCAGTGCGCGACCCTCGATGGGGTCGCCGAGCCGGGTGCCGGTGCCGTGCGCCTCGACGTGGTCCACGTCGTCCGGTGCGAGTCCGGCGGCGTCGAGGGCGGCGCGCAGCACCCGTTCCTGCGCCGGGCCGTTGGGGGCGCTTAGCCCCTGGCTGCGGCCGTCCTGGTTGACGGCCGAGCCCTTGACCACGGCGAGCACCCGGTCGCGGTCGCGGCGGGCGTCGGCGAGCCGCTTGAGCAGCACCACCCCGCAGCCCTCGGCCCACACCACGCCGTCCGCGTCGGCCGAGAAGGGGCTGCACCGCCCGGACGGCGACAGCCCGCGCAGCCTGCTGAACTCCACGTGTGCCCGCGGGGTCACCAGCAGGCTCGCGCCGCCCGCGAGGGCGAGGTCGCACTCGCCTGCCGCCAGCGCGCGGGCCGCCAGGTGCAGGGCGACGAGGGAGGAGGAGCAGGCGGTGTCGACCGTGACCGCCGGGCCCTGCAGACCGAGGGTGTAGGCGATGCGCCCGGAGGCCACGCTGGGTGCCGAGCCCGTGCCGACGTGCCCGTCGAGCTGGGCCAGCGAGGCGGAGGCGAGGTATCCGCTGTCGTACAGGCCGATGTAGACGCCGGTGAGGCTGCCGTGCAGCGTCTCGGGGACGATCCCGGCCCGCTCGATCGCCTCCCAGCTGGTCTGCAGCAGCAGCCGCTGCTGCGGGTCCATGGCGTCGGCCTCGCGGGGCGAGATTCCGAAGAAGGCGGCGTCGAAGCGGTCGATGCCGTCGAGGAAGCCGCCACGCAGCGTGTACGCCTTGCCGGTGGCCTCGGGGTCGGGGTCGTAGAGGTTCTGGGTGTCCCAACGGCCCGACGGTACCTCGGAGATGGCGTCCTCGCCGGCGGCGAGCAGCCGCCACAGCCCTTCGGGGTCGTCGGCGCCGCCGGGGAAGCGGCAGGCCATGGAGACGATGGCGATGTCGTCGTCCGCCGCCCGCGCCGGAGCCTCGGCGCGTACCGGTCCGGCCGCCGGGGCGGGCGGATCGCCGAGGACCGCGTCGGCCAGCGCGGCGATCGTGGGGTGGTCGAAGACGAGCGATGGCTCCACTGGTCGGCCGGTCCGTGCGGAGAGTTCGGCGGCCAGCGTCACCAACTGGCGTGATCCCAGCCCGAATTCCGCAATCGGCCGGTCCGGGCCGACGGCCAGCGGGTCGAGCCCGGCGGCCTCGGCGACGGCCGACCCCAGCCAGGCCCGTACGTCCTCGGCGGTGGTGAGGGGCGTGATGGTCGACTGCTTCCGGGGCTCGTTCACAGGCATCTGGGCAGGTGTCCTCAAGCATTGGTGACGCGGGCGGATTCCGCACGACGGCATGCGGCAGCGGCGTACGGCTGACATCGGGTGACGTACGGCCGAAGTCGACGGACGTACGGCCGCGGGGGTCGGACGTGCGACCGGCGCGGGCGGGCGCGCCGGTGGCGGTGGGGTCATCCCGTGACGGGCACGTCGACCAGGGCGAGGGTGCCGTGGAGGTAGGCCGCCCGGGAGGCGCGGCGCTGGATCTTCCCGCTGGACGTCTTCGGGATGGTGCCGGGGTGGACCAGCACCACGTCCCGCACCGACAGGCCGTGGGCCTGGCCGATCGCGCCGCGCACCAGGTCGGTGATTTTCTCGGCCTCGCCGGCCGCCTCGGGCGCCACCTCGGCCACCACGACGACCTGTTCGCCCTCCACACCGCCTGCGTTCACGGAGAACGCCGCGGTGCAGCCGGGCCGCAGTGCCGGGTGGGACAACTCCGCGGACAGCTCCAGGTCCTGCGGGTAGTGGTTGCGCCCGTCGATGACGACGAGGTCCTTCAGGCGGCCGGTGACGAACAGTTCGCCGTCCCGCAGGAAGCCGAGGTCGCCCGTGCGCAGGAAGCGGCCCTCGCGGCCGGTCACGGTGGCGCGGAACGTCTCACGGGTGGCAAGGGTGTTGCGCCAGTAGCCCTTGGCCACGCTCGCGCCGGCGACCCATATCTCGCCGACCTCGCCCTCGGGCAGTTCCTCCTGCCGTTCAGGGTCGGCGATCACCACGGTGATCCCGGTCCCGGGCCGGCCGCAGCCCACGGCGGCCGCGTCCGCCTCGCCGGCGTGCGGGCCGGTCCCGGTGGCCTCCAGCAGGGTGGGCGGGACGTCCACCGCACCGCCGGTGACCATCAAGGTGGCCTCGGCCAGGCCGTAGCAGGGGTAGAACGCCTCATGGCGGAAGCCGGCCGCGCGGAAGGTCTCGGTGAACCGTCGCAGCGTGGCCGCGCGCACCGGTTCGGCGCCGTTGAAGGCGACCTTCCACGCGCTCAGGTCGAGGCTGTCGACCAGGTCGGCGGTGGCGTGCTTCAGGCACAGCTCGTAGGCGAAGTTGGGGCCGCCGCTGGTGTGCGGCCGGTAACGGCTGATCGCGGTCAGCCAGCGACCGGGGCTCTGCAGGAAGTGCAGCGGCGAGAAGAGCGTGGCGGTGGCGCCCAGGTACAGCGTGTTCAGCACCGGTCCCATGAGGCCCATGTCGTGGTAGACGGGGAGCCAGCTGAGGATCAGTTCCCGGTCGTGCTCCACGAGGGCGTCCGGGGTGTGCCCCATCCGCTCGGTGATGATCCGCTCGTTGTCCAGCAGGTTGCCGTGGGTGACCGCCACACCGCGCGGGGCGGAGGTGGAGCCGGAGGTGTACTGGAGGAAGGCCACCGAGTCGGCGGTGAGGTCGGGGGCGTGCCAGGAGCCGGCCGCGTCGTCGGGAATGTCCTCGGTGGCGACGCGGGGGACCGTGTCCAGTTCGGGCAGCTGCTCGGTCCATGTGCGCACGGCGTGGATGACGTCGCGGTCGCCGAGGATCACCTTGGTGTCGGAGTCGGCCATCAGACGCTTCATCCGGATGAGAGCGCGGTGGTTCTGCGACCGTCCCCTCGGGGGCACGCCCGGCACGGCGACCACGCCGGCAGCGAGGCAGCCCAGAAAGGCGGAGACGAACTCCAGGCCGGGCGGATGGAGCAGCAGGGCGCGCGAGCCGGCCAGGCCGCGGTCCTGGAGCCAGGCGGCGACGGCCCGGGAGCGGTGGGCCAGCTGTCCGTAGGAGATCTCCTGGGTGTCCCCGTCGCAGTCGCCGGTGAGGAGGTACCGGTAGGCGGTACGGTCGGGCTGTTGCTGCGCGTGTACGGTCAGTAATTCGACCAGGGAACGAGCCATGTGTCGAGTCCCACCTGTCCGGGTCAGCGGGTGAGGGAACTGGAGTTCGATGGCCGCGTGATATCCACGCGCAGAAGCCGTTGACCCGGCCCCCTTGCCAGGTCATCCGTCTCGCCACTCGCCCGGCGGCGAGATGGCCACAGGTCTCCCCTTGCCCCCCACTCAACTTGCTACCAATGAGTAACACCTTAACAAGTCCCGCCGGTCGACGGGTCGAACGTATGTAAACGCTGCGTGTCCAAAAGGAGTTGGCCGTCCGCCGGCTCCGCTGAGCCGGCTCCCCCGTCCACGCACCCGGCGCCGGGCCGGCTGTCGGAGCCGCCCGAGCACGCCCGCCGTGCCGTAGGCCGGCCACAAGGCTTCCTGCACTTCGGCGTGGACCACGCCGCGCTTGCGCATCACGGCCCAGCACGGCAGTCCGCAGTCCCGACGGATCGCCCCGTACAGCTCGGCCTTGCACGATCGCGACCTTCGCGGAACCGGTGCGCCGCGCCCGCGAGGCGGCTCCCGCCGACCACGGATTCCGCCAGCGGTGTGCAACGGCTCGCAAAGCGCGGGACGACCGGCGCAAGGAGATCGCCACACTCGTCACCGAATTGCGCGAAGCCCCGCAGCGCGTCTTGCTGATCACCGTCGCCATGCTTCGACGGTGCCGCTGCTGGATCGCCGACGCCATAGGCTTGCGAGGACCGGCACCCTGCCGCATGACCGATTTTCACCGCCTCCCCGTCGCTCCTGCCCTCTCCGGGAACTAACGTTCAATCGTTCGCGTCTTTGTTCGTTGCACTGAACGAACTACTGTGGGACTGACGGGGGTTGCACGGGGATGGGTTACACGATCCCGGGCTGGCTGGACCAGGTTCTGGACTACATCGGTATCCACTTTCCGAATGTGGACGAGGACGACTACCGTCACATGGCGGACGCCATGCGGGAGTTCGCCGACAAGTTCGAGGG
>NZ_JBVJVY010000031.1:0-113899 GCF_055603265.1 Streptomyces sp. NPDC037288 | reverse complement strand
CCCCCCCCCCCCCCCCCCCCCCCCCCCCCCCCCCCCCCCCCCCCCCCCCACCCCCACCCCCCCCCCCCCCCCCCCCCCCCCACCCCCCCCCCCCCCCCGTGACCGCTCATGTCAGGCCGGCGAGGTGGCTGCTCGGCCGAGGTGCCGGGCGAAGAACCGGACCGCGCTGTCGGCCTCGAACCGGGGCAGCTCCTTGTGCCTGCCCGAGTTGGCGTGCAGCGTCTTCTCCTTCGAGGCGAAGGCGTCGAACAGCGCGAGACCCTCCTCGCGGGAGATGTGCTCGTCGTCCCACTGCATGTCGAACTCGATCGGGACGGTGATCTGCCTCGCCTTCTCGGCCACCACGTCGGGCCAGTGCTGACCGAAGACCGCGGCCGTGATCCTGGGTTCGACGGCCACGAGCGGTACGCCGATCGCGGTGCCCATGTTGATGCCGAAGTAGCCGACCGGCCCGTCCGTGCCGATCTCCGGAAGTTCCTGGAGGGCGTCCAGGGTCGCCAGCCACTCCGGCACGGCGAGCTCTGCCAGGTGGGCGTTGTAGCGGACGACGATCGGGCCTTCCGGCTCGCCCGCCGCCCTCGCCCGGAACAGCTCGGCGATTTCTTCCTCGTCGTGCGCGGTGCGCGGCCGGTCGCCGTGGCCGGGAGCGTCGATGCAGGCGACGTGGAAGCCGCAGCCGGTCACCAGGAGGCGGGCCCGGCCGGCCATCGCCGGGTGCTTCTTGTGGTTGCCGCCGCCGTGGCCCATCAGGACCAGGGGCGCGCGATCGGCGCCGGAAGCCGGCGACCAGAGAACTCCGGGGACGTCGCCCACGGTGAAGTCGCGCTCGACCATACCGGCCGACGACGACTCGGAAGTGAACTTCAAAGAGTGCATGGGGTGTTGCCTTTCGGGAGGGCCTTGTGTGCGAGGCGCTCTCCCGGCGACACCTACGTCAGTCGCCGGCCGTGGCGGAGAGGGGGAGCACCCACGTCGATACTGCGTTCACGGGTCTCACCTCCTCGGGCGGCGTCACGGTCGACTGGAAACTACCAGTCCGGTGATCATCCCTTCAATCCTTTTCCCGCCGCGTTCCCTGGCGCCCTAGAGACCCACGATCGTGTTCCACCGCTTCGCGAACTCCGTCCGTTCCGTGGAGGTGATGTCGCGGGCGACGGCGAGGCGGGACCGCATGCCGGGGTCCGGGAAGATCAGGGGGTTGTCGGCGAGGGCGGCGGTGTCCTTGTCCTTCGACGCCGCCAGGACCTCCTTGGCGGCCGGGACCGGGCAGACGTAGTTGACCCAGGTGGCCAGCCTCGCGGCGACGGCAGGGTCGTAGTAGTAGTCGACCAGGCGCTGCGCGTTGGCCTTGTGGCGGGCCCGGTTGGGGATCATCAGGGAGTCCGACCACAGTTCGGCGCCCTCCTCGGGCACCACGAAACGGATGTCGGGGTTGTCCGCCTGCAGCTGGATGACGTCACCGGAGTACGCCTGGCAGGCCAGCACGTCCCCGCTGACCAGGTCCTTGGTGTAGTCGTTGCCGGTGAAGCGGCGTATCTGGCCGTGGCGGACCTCGCGCTCCACCTGGTCGCAGACCCGGTGGAAGTCGTCCGCCGTCCACCTGGTGATGTCCACGCCGTTGCCCTGCATCAGCAGCGCGAAGGACTCGTCCAGGCCGGAGAGGAGCGTCACGCGCCCCTTCAGATCGCTCGCCCAGAGGTCCTTGACGTGCCGGATCTCGCGGCCCAGCCTCTTGCGGTTGTAGGCGATGCCGGTGATGCCCGACTGCCACGGCACCGTGCATCTGCGGCCCTTGTCGAAGGCGGGCGAACGGAGGAGCGGGT
This sequence comes from Streptomyces sp. NPDC037288, assembly GCF_055603265.1. Taxonomy (NCBI): domain Bacteria; kingdom Bacillati; phylum Actinomycetota; class Actinomycetes; order Kitasatosporales; family Streptomycetaceae; genus Streptomyces; species Streptomyces sp. NPDC037288. Next base: position 112,076 of record NZ_JBVJVY010000031.1, on the reverse strand, counting down.
CGAGGTACTCGGCCACGTTCGGCTGGCGGGCGCGGTCCATCTCCTGGACCCAGCCCAGCCGGACGAACCGGGCGCACATCCAGTCGCTGATGACGATCAGGTCGCGGCCGGTGGACTGGTGGTTCATCAGCGCGGGGCTGATCTTGCCGAAGAACTCGTCGTTGTCGTTGATCTCCTCGACGTAGTCCACCCGGATCCCGGTGCGCCTCTCGAACGCCTCCAGCGTGGGCCGCCGGTTCGGGTTGTCGTCGTCGGTGTCGATGTACAGCGGCCAGTTCGCCCAGGTCAGCTTCTTGTCGGCCGCGGACTCGTCGGCCACGGCCCGGTCGCCGGGCGCGACATAGGCGGCGGGCACCCCGCAGCCGGCGAGGGCACCGAGCGCGGCGGTGCCGCCGAGGGCGCGCAGGAGGGAGCGGCGGGGCAGCACGGTCGTCCGAGAGGTCTGGGGCACCTCGGAAGGATGCCGTCCCGCGCGGTCAACGGACAATCGACGCTGCGTCGAGCAAGGACCGGCCTGCCCGACACCTTGTCGATCAGTGCCGTTCACGCCCCGTCCGGCCCCCAGCTGCCGACCAGTCCCAGGGCCTCGCCCGCTCCGGTGTCCGGCGCCGGAAGGTAGCCGACCAGGACCTGGCCGGGTTCGTTGGTGTGCAGCACCTCGAAGTCCAGGGTGAGCGGGCCGACCAGCGGGTGGTGCAGGGTGTAGCGGCCGGGGCCCTTGTCCGCCACGTCCTGCCTGGCCCACAGCTCGGCGAACTCCTCGCTCTTCATGGCGAGCGTGCCGATGAGCGAGGCCAGCGCCGGGTCGTCGGGGTAACGGCCCACGCTCACCCGCAGAAAGGCCACGGTCGCCTCGGCCTTCGACCGCCAGCTGTCCGCGAACAGCTCGCGGTAACGGGCGTCGAAGAAGACCAGGTGCGCGAACGTCCGCCGCTCGACGGGCAGTTCGCCGAAGTCGCCGAAGACGGCGGCGGCGAGCTGGTTCCAGGCGAGCACCTGGGTGAGGTGCCCGCAGACGTAGGCGGGGCCGGGCTGGGCGTCGATCAGCCGGCGCAGGGAGGGCCGTACGGTCGCGGTGGCCGGTGCCGCGTTAGGCAGGGCGCGGTCGGGGCGGGCCAGGTTGCGCAGGTGCGCGCGCTCGGCCGGATCCAGGCGCAGCGCCCGGCCGACGGCCTCCAGCACGCTGTCCGACACATGCGGGTTGCGGCCCTGCTCCAGACGTACGTAGTACTCGACGCTCACCCCGGCCAGCTGCGCCAGTTCCTCGCGCCGCAGCCCGGGCACGCGCCGGGGCCCGTACGCCGTCAGCCCCACGTCGGCCGGGGTGAGCCGGGCCCGCCGGGACCTGAGGAACTGGCTGAGTTCGGTGCGCCGTTCGCCGGGTGTGGTCATGCCCACGAGTATCCGGGACGTGCGCGGAAGAAGGGTGGTCAAGTCTTTCCCCCCCTGTAGAACGTGCCTGTTGAGGGAGGCGCCCGGGGGCGCAGAGTCGTGGATGTCAGCGAACGACGAGTGCGACAAGGACGTACGACGATGACTCTCCCCCTCCGCCCCCTCGGCGCCTCCGGCCTCGACATCTCCGTGATCGGGCTCGGCGCCTGGACGTTCGGCGGCGACGGCTGGCGCTTCACGTGGGGCGCGCAGGACGACCGGCAGTCCGTCGAGACCGTGCACCGGGCGGTCGAGCTGGGCGTCAACTGGATCGACACCGCCGCCGTGTACGGCCTCGGCCACTCCGAGGAGGTGGTCGGCAAGGCGCTGGCCGAGCTTCCCGAGGCCGACCGGCCGTACGTCTTCACGAAGGTGGGTCTGGTCTGGGACCCGGAGAACCCGGCTGCGGCACCCCGCCGGATCATGCGGCCCGACAGCGTACGGCGCGAGGCCGAGGACTCGCTGCGCCGGCTCGGTGTCGAGGTGATCGACCTGTACCAGGTGCACTGGCCGGACACCGGCGCGTCCCTGAACTGGGACGGCACCGAGGCCCCTGAGGACGCGCAGGCCACCCCGCTGGAGGAGTACTGGCAGGTGATGGCCGACCTGAAGGCGGAGGGCAAGGTGCGGGCGATCGGGCTGTCCAACCACACGCCCGAACAGCTTGCGGCGGCGCACCGCATCGCTCCGGTCGATGCCGTCCAGCCCCCGCTGTCCCTCCTCAACCGCTCAGCCGAACCGGAGATCGACTGGGCCGCCGACCACGGCGCCGGCGTGATCCCCTACCAGCCGCTCCACTCGGGCCTGCTCAGCGGCACCTTCACCCGGGAGCGGCTGGCCTTGCTGGACCCGTCCGACTGGCGCCGCACCCACCCGGACTTCACGACGCACCTGGACACCAACCTGCGTACGGTGGACCGGCTGCGGGCGGTCGCCCAGGCGCACGGTACGACGGCGGGAGCGGTGGCGATCGCCTGGGTGCTGGCCCGCAGGGGCGTCACGGGGGCGATCGCGGGAGCGCGGCGCCCGGAGCAGACGGCGGACTGGGAGCAGGCGGCACGGCTTGAACTGACCGAGCGGGAGCTGGAGTTCGTCGCAGGGGAATGAAACAGCGCGGTCCCGGACGGGGAGGTGAACCCGTCCGGGGCCGCGCTTCATGGTGCCGGTGAGGACGACGAACCCGGGGCGCGGGGAACTGCGCGAGCAGCCCCCACGCACCTGCAGCCGAAAGCCGGCCGAACCAGCGGAGCTCTATGCGTCCAGGGACGTCATCACGTGCTTGATCCGCGTGTAGTCCTCGAAGCCGTACGCCGACAGGTCCTTGCCGTAGCCGGACTTCTTGAAGCCGCCGTGGGGCATCTCGGCGACCAGCGGGATGTGGGTGTTGATCCACACGCAGCCGAAGTCGAGCTTCTTGGACATCCGCATCGCGCGGGCGTGGTCCTTGGTCCACACCGAGGAGGCGAGGGCGTACTCGACGCCGTTGGCCCACTGAACGGCCTGGTCCTCGTCGGCGAAGGACTGGACGGTGATGACCGGGCCGAAGACCTCGTTCTGGATGATCTCGTCGTCCTGCTTCAGGCCGGAGACGACGGTCGGGGCGTAGAAGTAGCCCTTGTCGCCGACCTGCTGGCCGCCCGCCTCCACCTTGGCGTGGGCGGGGAGGCGCTCGATGAAGCCGGCGACCTGCTTGAGCTGGTTGGGGTTGTTCAGCGGGCCGAAGAGGACGTCCTCGTCGTCCGGCTGACCGGTCTTCGTCTCGGACGCGGCCTTGGCGAGAGCCGACACGAACTCGTCGTGGATGGACTCGTGGACGAGGACGCGGGTCGCGGCCGTACAGTCCTGGCCGGCGTTGAAGAAGCCCGCGACGGAGATGTCCTCGACGGCCTTGGCGATGTCGGTGTCCTCGAAGACGACGACCGGGGCCTTGCCGCCCAGCTCCAGGTGGACCCGCTTGAGGTCCTTCGACGCCGACTCGGCCACCGACATGCCGGCGCGGACCGAGCCGGTGATGGAGGCCATGGCCGGGATGTCGTGCTCCACCATCAGGCGGCCGGTGTCACGGTCGCCGCAGATGACGTTGAAGACGCCCTTGGGCAGGATCGAGCCGATGATGTCGGCGATCAGGACCGTGGAGGCCGGGGTGGTGTCCGACGGCTTCAGGACGACCGTGTTGCCCGCGGCGATGGCCGGGGCGAACTTCCACACGGCCATCATCATCGGGTAGTTCCAGGGGGCGACCTGGGCGCAGACGCCGACCGGCTCGCGGCGGATGATCGAGGTCATCCCCTCCATGTACTCGCCGGCCGAGCGGCCCTCCAGCAGTCGCGCCGCGCCCGCGAAGAAGCGGATCTGGTCGACCATCGGCGGGATCTCCTCGGAGCGGGTGAGCCCGGTCGGCTTGCCCGTGTTCTCCACCTCGGCCGCGATCAGGTCCTCGGCGCGCTCCTCGAACGCGTCGGCGATCTTGAGGAGGGCCTTCTGGCGCTCGGCGGGGGTCGTGTCGCGCCAGGCGGGGAAGGCGCGGGCGGCGGCCTCCATGGCGGCGTTCACGTCCGCCTCACCGGACAGCGGCGCGGTCGCGTACGCCTCGCCCGTCGCGGGGTTGACCACCTCGGTGGTCCGTCCGTCGGCGGCGTCCCGGAACTCACCGTCGATGTAGTTGCGCAGACGACGCAGCTCGGTGCTCACTGCCGGCCTCCTGATCAGGTTCTTTGCGTCCACTGACTGAGACACCCACCCTAACCGCCGGGCCCACGTTTTCAACACCCCCGTCGCCCACACTTCTGCGAAATCCGCAAGGCACGGCGTCTCAAACAACGAATTTCATCGATCGGGCCTTGCGAAACTGTCGAGACGTCGTGCACAGTGAGGTCGTGGCCAGTCGAAGCGCAGACCAGAGGGACTCCTCCCGCGAGTCCAGGAACGGCAACAGCCCCCAGCTGGACGCCGTCTCCCTCGCCATCATCCAGCAGCTCCAGGAGGACGGCCGCCGGCCGTACGCCGCGATCGGCAAGGCCGTCGGCCTCTCCGAGGCGGCCGTGCGCCAGCGCGTGCAGAAGCTGCTGGACCAGGGCGTGATGCAGATCGTCGCCGTCACGGACCCGCTCACCGTGGGCTTCCGCCGGCAGGCGATGGTCGGGATCAACGTCGAGGGCGATGTCGAGTCGATCGCGGACGCGCTGACCGGCATGTCGGAAGTCGAGTACGTGGTGATGACCGCGGGCTCGTTCGACATCCTCGCGGAGATCGTCTGCGAGGACGACGACCACCTGCTGGACGTCATCAACAAACGCATCCGGTCCCTGCCCGGAGTGCGCTCCACCGAAAGCTTCGTCTACCTGAAGCTGAAGAAGCAGACCTACATGTGGGGAACCCGATAACCGTGAGGACCCGATAACCGTGAGCTCCAAGGACCTCAGCCGCACCGCGTACGACCACCTGTGGATGCACTTCACCCGCATGTCCTCGTACGAGAACTCCCCCGTCCCGACCATCGTCCGGGGTGAGGGCACCTACATCTACGACGACAAGGGCAAGCGCTACCTCGACGGTCTCGCGGGTCTGTTCGTGGTCCAGGCCGGTCACGGCCGCACGGAACTCGCCGAGACCGCCTTCAAGCAGGCCCAGGAGCTCGCCTTCTTCCCGGTGTGGTCCTACGCCCACCCCAAGGCCGTCGAGCTGGCCGAGCGCCTCGCCGACCACGCCCCGGGCGACCTGAACAAGGTCTTCTTCACCACCGGCGGCGGCGAGGCGGTCGAGACCGCCTGGAAGCTCGCCAAGCAGTACTTCAAGCTGCAGGGCAAGCCGACCAAGTACAAGGTCATCTCGCGTGCGGTCGCCTACCACGGCACCCCGCAGGGCGCCCTGTCGATCACCGGCCTGCCGGCTCTGAAGGCCCCCTTCGAGCCGCTGGTGCCGGGTGCGCACAAGGTCCCGAACACCAACATCTACCGCGCCCCGCTCTTCGGTGACGACCCGGAGGCCTTCGGCCGCTGGGCCGCCGACCAGATCGAGCAGCAGATCCTCTTCGAGGGCCCGGACACCGTCGCCGCGGTCTTCCTGGAGCCGGTGCAGAACGCCGGCGGCTGCTTCCCGCCGCCGCCCGGCTACTTCCAGCGCGTGCGCGAGATCTGCGACCAGTACGACGTCCTGCTCGTCTCGGACGAGGTCATCTGCGCCTTCGGCCGCCTGGGCACGATGTTCGCCTGCGACAAGTTCGGCTACGTCCCGGACATGATCACCTGCGCCAAGGGCATGACCTCGGGCTACTCCCCGATCGGCGCCTGCATCATCTCCGACCGCCTCGCCGAGCCGTTCTACAAGGGCGACAACACCTTCCTGCACGGCTACACCTTCGGTGGCCACCCGGTCTCCGCGGCCGTGGGCCTTGCCAACCTCGACCTGTTCGAGCGCGAGAACATCAACCAGCACGTGCTGGACAACGAGGGCGCCTTCCTGCAGACCCTGCAGAAGCTGCACGACCTGCCGATCGTCGGCGACGTCCGCGGCAACGGCTTCTTCTACGGCATCGAGCTGGTGAAGGACAAGAACACCAAGGAGTCCTTCAACGACGAGGAGACCGAGCGCGTCCTGTACGGCTTCCTCTCCAAGGCGCTGTTCGACAACGGCCTGTACTGCCGTGCCGACGACCGCGGCGACCCGGTCATCCAGCTCGCCCCGCCGCTGATCTCCAACCAGGAGACTTTCGACGAGATCGAGCAGATCCTGCGCGCCACCCTCACGGAGGCGTGGACGAAGCTCTGAGCCTTCCCGGAAGGTCTGCGCCTTCCCCGAGAAGGTCCGATCATCCGACCGGCTGATCGACACCGGCCCCGGTGCCTCCGTTCGAGTGGGAACGGCGGCCCGGGGCCGTGTGCTGTCCGGGCTGCCGCAGCGGACCTGCCTAGCGTTCCAGTGACCGATCGGCCCAGCCTTCGTTCCCCCGCACGAGGGACCAGGCAGGGAAAACCGGATCAGAACCGAGGTGTACGCGCATGGAGGCCCCGCCGGACAACGACGTGCTCTGGGCACGCTCGCTGCACTTCAGGTACCCGGACGGGTCGCCCGGGCTCGCCGGGGTCGCGCTGGCCGTGCGCGAGCGCGAGATCGTCGCCGTCGCCGGACCGCGGGGCAGCGGCAAGACGACCCTGCTGCGCTGTCTGTCGGGCCTGCTGCCGGTGCGCCACGGCGAGGTGTGGTTCAACAGCACACCCCTGCACACCCTCGGCCCGATGCGCCGGGAGCGGCTGCGCCGGGACCGCTTCGGCTGGATCGACTCCGCACCCGTACTGGTACCCGAGCTGAACGCCTGGGAGAACGTGGCGCTGCCGCTGATGCTGCGCGGTGCCGGCCGCCGCAGGGCCAAGGTCGCCGCGCTGGAGTGGCTGGAGCGGCTCGACGTCGGCGAGAAGGCCCGCAACCGCCCGCACGCACTCCATCAGGCCGAACGCCAGCGGGTGTCGATCGCCCGGGCGCTGGCCGCGGCACCCATGATCCTCTTCGCCGACGAGCCGACGGCGCCGCTGCACCGCGCCGACCGCATCCAGGTCCTGCGCACCCTCATCTCGGCCGCCCGCTCGCACGGCATCACCGTGGTCCTCGCCACGCACGACCCCGAGACCGCCGCCCTCGCCGACCGCGCCGTGGGCCTGCTGGACGGCCGGAGCGTGCGCACCGTACACCTGCCGGAGGCACCCGACACGGAGGGCCGCGCCGCGTGGTCGCTCTCCGTCTGACCCGTGCGGGACGCCCCGCCGTCCAACTGCGCCGCCTGCTGGTGGCCGCGGCCTCGGCGGGCACCGGGTTCCTGCTCCTGTCCTGCCTCGGCTACGCCCTGAACCACCCCGAGTCCGCGCACGCCGCCACGCTGCGCCTGGCCTGGTGCACGGTGCCGCTCGCCGCGACGGTGTACCTGGCGCTCGCCGTCGCCCGCACCGACCCCGGCACCCGGCCACGCCCCGGTCTGTCCGCCGTAGGCCTCGGCCCGGCGCGCCTGATGGCCGTCTCCGCGCTGACGACGGCCCTGTCCTGCGCCCTGGGCTCGCTGCTGGCGCTGCTGGTCTTCCTCCACCTGCGCGGCGACCTGACGGGCATGCCCTTCGACGGCGCGGCGGCGGACGTCCTGGCAGCGGACCAGCCCCTCCCCGCCCCGGCGACCCTGACCCTGCTGACCCTGCCGCCCGCCCTGGCCTCGGCAACGGTGGCCCTGGTCCTGCGCCCGAAGGACCCCCAGTCCGCCACCCCGGCCCACCACAGGTACGGCCGCTTCGGGGCATACGGCTCGATGGCCCGGGAGACGTTCGGCACGTACGCGCGGTTCGGCGCCCGGTTCGGCCGGCGGGGCGGAACCGACGGCGAGCGCCCCGGGGCCCGGCCCGCGGACGACCGCGCCGCCGGCACGGCCGACGACGGCACGCAGGCCCGCCCGCATCCGGCGGGCGGTCGCGCCGCCGGGACAACCACCGACCACGGCGCACAGCCCCATCCCCATCCCACGGACGGCCGCACCACCGGCACGGCCGACGACGGCACGCAGACTCATCCGTATCCCGCTGGTAACCGCGCCCCCGGGGCGGCTCCCGACCCCAGGCAAGGCGGCACCCTGCCGGCGCCGGGCAGCGCGCTGCACCCCGAGCCCCAGGCACCGGCGACCGACTGGACCGACGTCGCCCCCAGGCCCCCCGAAGCCGCCCCCGCCGGCTTCCCCTGGGGCGTCGCCCTCCTCGCCACCGGCCTGACAGCCCAGGCGTACGCCGACCGGTCGGCCCTCGCCGTACTCACCGGCTGGCTCCTCACCACAACCGGCCTCGTCCTCACCGCCCCCGGCCTCACCCACGTGTGCGGCCGCCTTCTCCAGTCCGCCCGCCCCGGCGCCCTCCGCCTCCTCGCCGGCCGGGTCCTCATGACGGAGGCCACCCGCATCGGCCGCCCCCTGGGCGTCGTCTGCGCGGTCGCGTCCGCCGGCCTCGCCAGGACCACCCCGTCCGCCGGCTCGGCACCGGCGTTCGGCCCCCTGACCACCTTCGGCACCCTGTTCGTCGCCGCCTGCACGGTCGCCACCCTCCTCACCGCGGCCGTGGAGACCCGCCAGTGCCGGGCCGGCACGACCGCCGCACTGCTGCGCCTCGGCGCTCCGGCCACGATGCTGCGCACGGCCGCCGCCCTCCGCGCGGCGGCCCTGCTGACGTTCTTCGGCCCGCTCACGCTCGGCGTGGCCGCCCTGGCGACGCTCCCCGTGACCCGCTGAGCGGCCCCGCCGGAAAAAGTCTCCCGCGACCGATGAGTTCTCCCGGGGCCCGGGGTCTACCCCGCCGAACACGCTGACCCCAAGGCGAACCACGGAAGCGAGCACCTCATGTACCAGCAGATGATCTTCGTGAACCTGCCCGTGAACGACCTCGACGCCTCGAAGAAGTTCTTCACGGAGCTCGGCTACACGATCAACCCGCAGTTCAGCGACGAGAACGCCGCCTCCGTGGTGATCAGCGACACCATCGTCGCGATGCTGCTCACCAAGCCGTTCTACGCGACCTTCACCAAGAAGGAGATCGCCGACGCCACCACGACCAGCGAGGTGCTGGTCTGCCTGAGCGCCGAGAGCCGCGAGAAGGTCGACGAGCTGGTCGACAAGGCCATCGCGGCGGGCGGCACGCCGAGCGGCCCAACCCAGGACCACGGTTTCATGTACGGCCGCGCCTTCGACGACCTCGACGGCCACACCTGGGAGGTCATGTGGATGGACCCGGCCGCGATCCAGGCTCAGGGCTGAACCGGGATCAAACGTAACGGCGGTTAATAAGCAGGTAAAGGCAACTGCCCTGGGCGGCATATTCATTGACACTGCTTACGGAGCGCTTATAGACCTGTGAGCCTCCTGGGGGTGATGGGGCTTCACCTCATCCGTAGCTCCAACTCCCCCTTCAGCCCCCCGCAGTTGTGCACTCTGTAAAGGACAAACGTGTCCATAACTCGCCGTAGCGCCCGCCGTTCCGCGCGCATCCTGGGTGTCGCCTCCGCCTCGGCCGCCGTGGTGCTGGGTCTGTCCAGCTCCGCGCTCGCGTGCAACATCCGTGACTTCAAGGCCGAAGCCAAGTGCGACGGCGAAAAGGGCGTCATCGTCGTCACCGACACCGACGCCTCCGGTACCCCCGCCACCATCTCGGTGTTCCTCAAGGGCGGTGGTGGCGTCGAGACCAAGGTGGGCGAGCAGGAGGCCAAGGGCTCGGCTCAGGGCACCCCGGTCAGCTTCCCGGAGGACTGGAAGAAGAACGCGACGTACCGCGTGCACGTCACGGCCGCCCACAAGGTCGTCGACGAGGACATCCAGCCCGACCTGGTGACCCCGTCCACCGCCTGCAAGACCAAGACCTCGACCCCGAAGCCGCCGGCCAAGACGCCTAAGCCGAAGCCGAAGCCGTCGAAGTCCGCCCCGGCCGGGCCGGCGACCCCGACTCCGTCCGCCTCCGAGTCCAGCTCCGCCCCGGCGACCGCGCCGAGCAACGCGCCGTCCCCGGCGGCCGGCAACTCGAACCTCGCCGAGACCGGTGCCAGCTCCAACACCGGCCTGATCGCCGGCATCGCGGGCGCGCTGGTCGTCGTCGGCGGTGGCGCGGTCTTCCTCGGCATGCGCCGTCGTGGGGCGCGCGGCAACGGCTGACGCCTCGCCCTCCGTACACCGCCGCGGCCCGTCCTCCTATCCCCAGGGGACGGGCCGCGGTCGTCTCTGCGCCCGGATCAGCCGAAGGTCGCCCGCTCCAGCCAGAACTCCAACACCGCCCGCTCTCCCAGGACTTCGAGGCCCGGACTGTCCAGCGGCAGCCGCCGGTAGAAGGCCAGCAGCACGGAGGTGAGCGGGCCGCGCAGGGCGACCGTGGCCTTCTCATGGCCGCGCCGCCAGCGCACACCCTCCTCGCCCAGCTCGATCAGCCACTCGGCGTTCAGCGCCGGGTCGGTGCCGGTGGCGTGCAGGTGGATGCTGCTGCCCGGCCGGCGCAGGTCCTTCACCGGGTCCCGCGGCAGCGTCCGCTGTGCCCACTCCACGATCTGGAGCCACTCGTCCAGCGCGTCGGCGGCGATGTCGGGGGCGAGCTCGCAGGGCAGCCCGGCGGCGAGCGTGGCATCGGCACGGTGAACGGTGATCTCGTGGGCCATACGGCGGGCCCAGAAACCGGAGTTCAGCACCCCGGTCCACGCCCACACCGTGGTGTCCGGTCCCGCCTCCCGCAGCGCGCCCACGACCAGCTCGCCGGTCTCCGCGAGCCACTTGTCCAGGCCGGCCGCGTCGCCCCGCTCCTCCGGTCCCCCGGCCAGCGGGACCCGCTCCGGCGGGATGTTCTCCTGCGCCCGGGTACGGACCAGGGTGTCCACCCAGCGCAGGGCGCCACCCGTGTGCCGTACGAGGTCCTCCAGCGACCAGTCCGGGCAGGTCGGCACGGTCGCGGACAGGTCGGCGCCGGAGGTCACCACGGCCCTCAGCTGCTGTACCTGGTGGGCGATTTCGTCGCAGTAACGGTCATGTGCGAGCACGGTCATGCCCTCACCCTAGGGACCCGGCGATCAGTCGAGCACGACGATTTCGGCCGCGTCGAACTCCACGCCCACCCCGTCCCCGACCTCCGGCGCGTCCCGCAGCGCGCAGGCCGCCTCCAGGCGCGGCCCGTCCTCGGGCTGGAGGCGCACGGCCACATGGGTGCCCTTGAAGGTGCGGGCGGCCACCGTGCAGGGCAGGCCGGTGTCGGCCGCCACGAGCCGTACCCCGGCGGGCCGGACCAGCAGGCTGCGGGCGCCCTGCGGGGAGCCCTCCGGCACCGGCAGCTTGCCCCAGGGGCTGTCGGCGGCCGCCCCCGCGACGGTCGCCGGGACCACGTTGTCGAAGCCGAGGAAGCGGGCCACGAACGCGTCGGCGGGCCGCTGCCACACCTGAAGCGGCGTGCCGGACTGCGCGATCCGCCCGTCCCGCATCACCACCACCCGGTCGGCCAGCGCGAACGCCTCACCCTGGTCGTGGGTCACGGCGAGCACGGTGGTGCCCAGCCGGCCGAACACCTCCCGCAGTTCGACCACCAGCCGCTCCCTGAGCGAGCGGTCGAGCTGGCCGAGCGGCTCGTCCAGCATGAGCAGCCGGGGCCGGGGCGCGAGCGCCCGGGCGAGGGCCACGCGCTGCTGCTCGCCGCCGGACAGGGAGGCCACGGCCCGCCGGGCGGCCCCCGGCAGCCCGACCAGCTCCAGCAACCGCCCGACCTCGGCCTCCCGTTCGGCCCTGGAGACGCCGTGCATCCGCAGCCCGAACGCCACGTTCGCGCCGACGTCCCGCTGCGGGAAGAGCTGGTGGTCCTGGAACATCAGGCCGACACCGCGTTTGTGCGCGGGCACGCCCGACTGGTCACGGCCGTCGAGCAACACCCGGCCGCCGGACAGGCTTTGCAGCCCGGCCACCACCCGCAGCAGCGTGGACTTCCCACTCCCGCTGGGCCCGAGCACACACACCACCTCCTGCTCGGCGACGTCGAGACCGACCGCGTCGAGCACGGCCCGCCCGCCGAAGCGCACGGTCGCGGCATCGAGGCTCAGCAGCATCGAGAACTCCCCCGTCGGGCCGGCAGCATCTAGAACTCTCCCGTCCGGTCGGTGCGCAGCCGCTCCAGGACCAGCAGGGCGGCGGCGCACACCACCATCAGAATGGTCGAAAGGGCCATCGCCTGGCCGTAGTTGAGGTCTCCGGGGCGACTGAGCAGCCGGGCCACGGCGACCGGGAGGGTCGGGTTGTCGGGCCGGGCGATGAACACGGTCGCCCCGAACTCGCCGAGCGAGACGGCGAACGCGAACCCGGCCGCGACCAGCAGTGCCCGGCGCACCAGCGGCAGGTCCACCTCCCGCCACACCCGCCAGGGCGAGGCGCCGAGCACGGCGGCGGCCTCCCTCAGCCGTGCGTCCACCGCACGCAGCACCGGCAGCATCGTCCGTACGACGAAGGGGGCGCCGACCAGCGCCTGGGCGAGCGGGACGAGCATCCAGGACTGTCTGAGGTCCAGCGGCGGCTTGTCGAGCGCGATCAGGAAACCGAAGCCCACGGTCACGGCGGACACGCCGAGCGGCAGCATCAGCAGCGCGTCGAAGCCCCGCACCAGCCGTCCGGCGTCCCGGCGGGCCAGCGCGGCGGCGGCGAGACCTCCGATCACGACGGCGACGGCGGTGGCGGCGACGGCGTACTGCAGGGAGGTCCACACCGCGTGCACCGGCGCCACCAGGAACGTACCGCCGTCGGAGTGCGCGAGCGCCCGGTAGTAGCCGAAGCCGGGCGCGTCGAGGGAACGGCGGACGAGGACGGCGAGGGGCAGGACGAGGAGCAGCGCGATGGTGGCGAGGACGCCGGCGAGCAGGGCCCACTGCCCGGCGCCGCGCGGCCGGCGGGCGGTCACCTTCGGGTCGACGAGCCGCAGGGCGGCCTCCCGGCGCCGTACCGTCCAGGCGTGCACGGCGAGGATCGCGCCGACGGCGACGAACTGGACGAGCGTGAGGACGGCGGCCGTGGAGAGGTCGAACACCTCGGAGGTCTGCCGGTAGATCTCCACTTCGAGGGTGGAGAAGGTGGGGCCGCCGAGGATCTGGACGACGCCGAAGGAGGTGAAGGTGAACAGGAACACCATCAGGGCGGCGGCGGCCACGGCGGGCGCGAGGGCGGGCAGGGTGACCTTCCGCCAGGCGTGCCAAGGAGACGCGCCCAGCATCCGGGCCGCCTCCTCCTGCCGGGGGTCGAGCTGGGACCACAGCCCGCCGACGGTCCGTACGACGACCGCGTAGTTGAAGAAGACATGGGCCAGCAGGATCGCCCACACCGTGGTGTCCAGCCGTACGCCCCACAGCTCGTCGAGCAGCCCGCCGTGCCCGACGAGGGCCAGGAACGCGCTGCCGGCGACGACGGTCGGCAGCACGAACGGGACGGTGACGACGGCCCGCAGCAGCCGCTTGCCCGGGAAGTCGAAGCGGGCGAAGACATGGGCGGCGGGCAGGGCGAGCAGCAGGGTGAGCGCGGTGGATGCCAGCGCCTGCCAGGTGGTGAACCACAGCACGTGCCGGATGTCCGGCTGCGTGACCACGTCCGCGAGCCGGCCGAACCGCCAGGCGCCGTCCACCTTCAGCCCGCGCGCGACGATCGCGGCGACGGGCCAGGCGAAGAACAGCGCGAAGAACGCGACGGGCAGGGCCATGAGCCCGAGCCGCGCCGCGCTCCCCGCGCGGTCCTTCCGGGGCACTACTTCAGTACGAGCGAGGTCCACGACTTGACCCACTGGTCACGGTTGGCGGCGATCTTGCCGGGGGCCATGGTCTCCGGGTGCCGGGCGGCCGGCCCGTACTTCGTGAACTCGGCGGGAACCTTCGCGCCCTGCACCACCGGGTAGACGTACATGTTCAGCGGCATGTCATCCTGGAACTCCCTGGAGACCAGGAAATCGACGAACGCCTCGGCCCCCTTGGGGTTCCTCGCGTTGCTCAGCACGCCGGCGAACTCGATCTGCCGGAAGCAGGTGCCGCTCGCCACCCCGGTCGGGGCGGTGCCGGGCCGCTTCTTGGCGTAGATCACCTCGGCGGGCGGGGAGGAGGCGTACGACACCGCCAGCGGCCGGTCGCCGCCGGCCTTCTTGCCCTCGGACGATCCCGAGAACTCCTGGTAGTAGGCCTGCTCCCAGCCGTCGACGACCTTGACGCCGTTGGCCTTGAGCTTCTTCCAGTAGCCCTGCCAGCCGTCGTCGCCGAACTGTACGGCGCTGCCGAGCAGGAAGCCGAGGCCGGGCGAGGAGGTGGCGGCGTTCTCGGTGACGAGGAGGTTCTTGTACGCCGGCTTCGTCAGGTCGGCGAAGGACTGCGGCGGGGTCAGCTTGTGCTTGCTGAAGTAGGCCTTGTCGTAGTTGACGCAGATGTCGCCGTAGTCGACGGGCGTGACCCGGTGCTTGTCCTTGTCGAGCTGGTAGGCGGCGCCCACCTTGTCGAGGCCCTTGGCGGTGTACGGCTGGAAGAGGCCGTTGTCGAGGGCGCGGGACAGCAGGGTGTTGTCGACGCCGAAGAAGACGTCGCCCTGCGGGTTGTCCTTGGTCAGGATGGCCTTGTTGACGGCCTGCCCGGCGTCGCCGTCCTTGAGGACGTGGACCTTGTACCCGGTCTTCTTCTCGAAGTCCTGGAGCACGTTCTTGGACACGGCCCACGAGTCGTGGCTGACGAGGGTCACGGACCTGGAGTCCGCGGACGACGTGCTCTCGCCGGAACCGCACGCGGACAGGCTGATCAGGCCGAGCCCGACCGCGACGGCCACGAAGGTCTTGTTCTGCACTGGATGTCCTCCTGGGGTTGGCCAGGAAGAGACGCGGCCCTGCCCCGGCCTTCGCGAGGAAGGCCGGGGCAGGGCGCAACAGCTTGAGTGGTGACCGAACTCCCTACCCAGAATGACCTGGGCGAGGTTCAGAGGGTCTGCGGCCCTGTCCGCCGCACTCTCAGCGCTGTGGCGCTCCCCTGTCGGAATATGAAGATGTGTGGACCGGGCCAGATTACCGCTCGGTGGCCGCCAGCTGACCACAGGCTCCGTCGATCTCCTGCCCGCGGGTGTCCCGAACGGTCACGGGCACCCCATGAGCGGCGATGGCCTCGACGAACGCCTTCTCGTCCTCCGGCCGGGAGGCGGTCCACTTCGACCCCGGCGTCGGGTTCAGCGGAATGAGGTTGACGTGCACGGGCTTGCCCCTGAGGAGCCGCCCGAGCCTGTCGCCACGCCACGCCTGGTCGTTGATGTCCCGGATGAGGGCGTACTCGATGGACAGCCGGCGTCCGCTCTTCTCCACGTACTCGAACCCGGCGTCCAGCACCTCGCGCACCTTCCACCGCGTGTTCACGGGGACGAGGGTGTCGCGCAGCTCGTCGTCGGGGGCGTGCAGGGAGATCGCGAGCCGGCACTTGAAGCCCTCGTCGGCGAACCGGTGGATGGCCGGCACGAGCCCGACGGTGGACACGGTGATGCCGCGCTGCGACAGCCCGAGCCCGTCCGGGGCGGGATCGGTCAGCGCCCGGACCGCACCCACGACCCGCTTGTAGTTGGCGAGCGGCTCGCCCATGCCCATGAAGACGATGTTCGACAGCCGGGCGGGTCCCCCGGGTACTTCCCCGTCCCTCAGGGCCCGCATCCCGTCGACGATCTGGTGGACGATCTCGGCCGTGGACAGGTTCCGGTCCAGGCCCGCCTGCCCGGTGGCGCAGAACGGACAGTTCATGCCGCAGCCCGCCTGGGAGCTGATGCACATGGTGACCCGGTCCGGATACCGCATCAGCACGGACTCGACGAGGGTCCCGTCGAACAGCCGCCACAGCGTCTTGCGGGTCGCCCCCTGATCGGTGGACAGATGCCGTACGACGGTCATCAGCTCCGGGAACAGCGCTTCCTGCAGCTTGCCGCGGGACCCGGCGGGGATGTCGGTCCACAGCTCCGGGTCGTGCGCGTACCGCGCGAAGTAGTGCTGCGAGAGCTGCTTGGCACGGAACGGCTTCTCACCGATCTCGGCCACCGCGTCCTTGCGCTCGGCGGGCGTGAGGTCGGCGAGATGCCGCGGCGGCTTCTTGGCTCCGCGCGGCGCGACGAAAGTGAGTTCTCCGGGCTTAGGCATGGCTGTACCAGTGTCGCAGATCCACATGGGTGACCTGCGGGTGCCGCTGGCTACGAATGTCGTTAGTAGTATCACTGGCCGCTGCTGGCGGCCTCGGACGACCCAGGGTCGGCCCAGGGTCGGCGCGAGGGCGATCACTCGTCGGCTGCCGGCCACTCGTCGAGCCGGACCCAGAGGGCGTACGACCACGTGTCTTCCCCCGAAGTGCGGATCGCGCCGCTGAACGGCTCAGCGCCATCCGCCCCGCTTGATCTGCCTTCAAACCGGGCCGGGACGGCTTACTTCTCCTGGCCGTCTGCCAGGAAGTCGTTGATCCAGTGGTTCGCCTGCGCGGGCACGGCGGTGGGCATCGCGAAATGGGTGAGCTCGGCGAGAATCTCGATCCGGGCGTCCGGTACGGCCTTGCGGGCGCGGGCTGCGACGTTCGCGGCGTCGTGTACGCCACTGCGGCCGGCGAGAAGGACCAGGAGCGGGACGCTCAGCGCCGTGGGGTCCGGGCGGCGGCCGACGACCAGTTTCCGGTTCGAGAAGTCCGAGACCGCCAAGGCATAGAGCCGCTTCCAGCCCAGGTCGGTGTCGGTCCCCGCGGTTTCGCGGTCCAGGAAGGCCCGCGCTCGGGCTTCCGTCGGACGCAACAGGATCGGCAGGGAGCGCAGCAGGAAACCCAGGCGGTGGTTGGCGAAGCACTGGGTCGGGTCGAGCAGTACCAGCCGATCGACCCGCCGTGCGGCGTGCAGGGCGTAGGCCAGGGCGATCCAGCCGCCGTAGGAGTGGCCCAGCAGGTGCGTGCGGGACACGGTGAGGCCGTCGAGCAGTGCGTCCAACCAGGCCATCAGGTCGGTGGTCGTGCGCAGCGGGCGCCCGCCGGGGACGCTGCGTCCGGCGTCGCCGAGGATGTCGACGGCCAGCACCCGGTGCTGCGTGCCGAGTACCGGGGCATTGGCGAACCAGACCGCGCCGGTGGAGCCGCCGCCGTGCAGAAGGAGGACTGGGGTGGCGTCAGCGGGGCCGTAGGCGTGGACGCGGGTGGTGCCGTACGGGGTGGGAACGTCGATCTCGGTGGTACCGGTGGGCCAGCGGGCGAGAAGTGCGTCGTAGGCGGCGAAGAAATCTTGGGATGAGGACACGGTGAACCCCCGGGAATCGTCTCGTTGACCAAGTATCTCGCTTGGCGAGATACTAACCCGGTGAGTGATGACACCGACCCCGCGATGCGGCTGGTCCACCTGTTGCGCGCAGTAACCGTGGAATTGGACCTGCGCGGCGCCGAGTTCGCCGCGCGAAACGGCCTGCACACGACCGATCTGCGGGCTCTCATCCACCTGCTTGACGCCGACCGGGCGGGCACCGACGTCACCCCGGGCCGACTCGGTGCGGCGCTACGGCTCAACTCGGCCGGCACCACTGCCCTGCTCGACCGGCTGGAGCGCCTGGGGCTCGTCCGCCGGGGGCGCGACGAGAACGACCGACGACGGGTCGTGCTGACGGTGGAACAGAAAGCCATGGAGATGGGCCGCTCCTTCTTCGGCCCGCTCATCGCCAACCTGGTCGAGGCAGCCGGGGACTTCACCCCGGCCGAACTGGACATCGTTCACCGCTACCTGACCGCTGCCCTTCAAGCAGCCGCTCCCGGCCAGGACGCGTCGACGGCCGCCGCCACCGCTGCCACGGTAGCGCCCAGCTCCGACAACCGATGAGCGCTGCGGACGGATCCCCTGGTCCACCCCTCACCCCCGCTCCCATCCATTTCTAACTGCCGGGAGGGCGGAAGGCGACCTGTCGGCGGGCGGCTTCATCGATCTCGTCGGTGGTGAGGAGGGGGGTGGCCCGGGTGTGGAGCGCGCCGCTGGCCTTGACGCTGAGGCTGACGGCAGCCATGGAGACTGGGTCGGGGAAGTCGACGATGCACACAAGGTCGTCCTCTCCGAAGGCGAAGTACATGGCCTCGACCGTCCCGCCGAGGCCGGCCACGACGTGGTCGACGGCGGCACGGCGGCCACTCGCGCCTTCCTGGAGCAAGCCCTTCGTGCCCTCGGGCGTGTAGGTGGCCTGGATGAGGAACTTCGGCATAGGGGTGCTCCCTGCCCGTGACTTGTCCGGTACGCACAACGGCCTTCCCGCTGTCACGCCGGCCACAAATCAACGGACGGCCGAATTCACTCGTAAGACACATCGGCATGTGCATGCGTGGGACAGCGCCTGAAACGGCAGCCGGGGCCGGAATCGGGCGGAGCGCAGTCGTCCGGGATGTTGTTGTGGCCAAGGCGGGCGGCGAGCGGCCAGCCCTGTGAACCGCTCGCACGAGCCGCGGAACCGGCGCGGACGAAGTCCGGTGAGCACTTCGGCGAGCTCGCGACGCTCAGCGGAGGTCACCTGCTCCATCAGGCCAACACGGTGTGGCCCGCGGGACTTTGAGACACGCTTCCAACGGCATGGACTTAGCCATGTCTGCTGTGAAGTTCTGCTGACGAACGGTCGGGTTTCCTGGTCGGGCCTTGTCCCGCCCCATGGCCTGCCGTAACCACATGTGCCATGAACCTTTTCGGCCGCAACTCCTTCCAGCGGCGCGCGCAGCCGTCCCCCATCCCCGTGACGACCGGCGCCCCGGTGGCCAGAGCCACCGCCGTACTGCCCGATCCCGAGCTGGCGGGCCTCACCGGCGAGTGGCTGATCGATCCCGCGCACAGCAGGATCGGGTTCTCCGTGCGGCACGCGATGGTGACGACGGTGCGGGGTGCCTTCACGGAGTACGAGAGCCGTCTGTACTTCGACGGCCGTGACCCGGCCCGTTCCCGCGCCGACCTGGTGCTGTACACCGCCAGCGTCGACACCGGCGTCGAGCAGCGCGACGCCCACGTGGTGGGCCGGCAGTTCCTGGACTCGGCGACGTACCCGCGGATGACCTTCACGAGCACCGCGGTCCGGCTCGCCGGCACGGACGTCTATCTCATGACCGGCGACCTCACCATCAAGGACACCACCCGCCCCGTCGACCTGGAGCTCACCTACATCGGCCATGTGACCGACGCGTTCGGCGACGAGCGGGTCGGCTTCGACGGCACCACCACCGTCAACCGTTCCGACTGGGGCCTGTCCTACGACGCCAGGCTGGCCCAGGGCGGCTCCATGGTGAGCGAGAAGGTCCGCCTCCAGTTCGACATCGCCGCCGTCCGCGCCACACCGTCGGTCTGAGGGCCTGAGGGACCTGCCGTACGCAACGGGCCCCCGCCCTGCACCAGGGAACGGGGGCCCGTAAGCCGTACGGCGCGAGACTCACGACTCACGCCTCACGCGGAGCCGACGAAGAGCACCATCAGGAGCCAGACCACGGGGGCCGTCGGCAGCAGTGAGTCCAGGCGGTCCATGATGCCTCCGTGGCCGGGGAGCAAGGTGCCCATGTCCTTGATCCCCAGGTCCCGCTTGATCATGGACTCGCCGAGGTCGCCCAGCGTGGCGCTGGCCGCGACCGCGAGGCCCAGCAGCAGGCCCTGCCACCAGGAACCGTGGTCGATCAGGAACTGCATGCACAGCGCGCCCGCCACCATCGCGAACAGCACCGCGCCGAGCAGGCCCTCGCGGGTCTTGCCGGGGCTGATGCGCGGGGCCAGCTTGTGCCTGCCGAACCGCCAGCCGACCGCGTACGCGCCGGTGTCGCTGACGACCGTCAGGAGCAGGAAGGTCAGGACACGCCACGGCCCGTCCTTCGCCGTCAGCATCATGGCGACGAACGTGGCCAGGAACGGCACGTAGAAGGCGGCGAAGACACCCGCCGTGACGTCCTTGAGATAGCCCTCCGGCGACTCCGTCATGCGCCAGACGAGGACGGCCAGGGCCGTGAGGGCCATGGCGACCCACGCACCCTCGGCGCCGCGGCCGTACCCGGCGACGACCATCGCCGCACCGCCGACCGCGAGCGGCACCAGCGGCGCCTTGATGCCCTTACGCTCCCGCAGCCTGCTGGTCAGCTCCCACAGGCCGACGACCACGGCAACCGCGATGACGCCGACGAACACCGCCTTCCAGACGAACAGGGAGGCGATGATCACCACACCGAGCCCGACGCCGACCCCTATGGCCGCGCTCAGGTCACGGCCCGCGCTCTTCTTCTGCGGCGCTGGCGCCGGCTGGTGGGCGTCGGGCATGGGCTCCGGATTCTGGTTCTCGGCCGGGACTGTCCGGGGCGGCGCGGGCTCGGAACGGAACTCGTCCTGGAACAGGGAGCCGCTCACCCGAGCGGCCCTCCGGTTGTCGGCTCCGCCCTGGGCGGATTCGTCGGGCACGATGGGCATGGGGCGAGTGTGCTGCGCCTCAGGCGCATCGTACGCGGGACCCGCCGGGGCGGCCCCCTGGACAGGCCCACCCGCGGTGGGCCCCCAGTAGCGGGCCTGCCCCGCCGGTGGCGGCGCCCCCCAGGAAGAGTCGCTCATCAGACTTCGAGCAGTTCCGCTTCCTTGTGCTTCAGGAGCTCGTCCACCTGTGCGACGTACTTGTGCGTGGTGTCGTCGAGCTCCTTCTCCGCACGGCGGCCCTCGTCCTCGCCGACCTCGCCGTCCTTGACGAGCTTGTCGAGGGCCTCCTTGGCCTTGCGGCGCACGGAGCGGATGGACACGCGCGCGTCCTCGGCCTTGCCCTTGGCGACCTTGATGTAGTCGCGGCGGCGCTCCTCGGTCAGCTCCGGGAACACCACCCGGATGATGTTGCCGTCGTTGCTGGGGTTGACGCCCAGGTCGGAGTCGCGGATCGCCTGCTCGATGTTGCGCAGCGCGCTCTTGTCGAACGGCGTCACGACCGCCATGCGCGGCTCCGGCACGGAGAACGAGGCCAGCTGGTTGATCGGCGTCGGGGCACCGTAGTAGTCGGCCACGATCTTGTTGAACATCGCCGGGTGCGCACGGCCGGTGCGGATCGCGGCGAAGTCCTCCTTGGCGACCACGACGGCCTTCTCCATCTTCTCCTCGGCCTCGAGGAGGGTCTCTTCGATCACCACTTGCTCCTGCGTGTCTTGAGTAAGGCCCGGCTGCGGTTCCTGAAGTCGGTCTGCGGCCGGCTGCGTCGCGTCTTCTTCCTGCACGGTTCCCGACCGGCAGGACATTGTCCATCCCCCGGCCAGGGTCCGGCCCCCTTACAGGGCCGCACATCACCGGCCGGGTTGATCCCGGGTCAGCCCCGGCTGCCCTGGTCACCCACCAGGGTGCCGATCTTCTCACCCTTGACGGCGCGGGCGATATTGCCCTCCGCGAGAAGCTCGAAGACGAGGATCGGGAGCTTGTTGTCGCGGCACAGCGTGACGGCGGTGGCGTCGGCGACCTTGAGGTCGCGGGTGATGACCTCGCCGTAGCCGAGAGCGTCGAACTTGACCGCGTCCGGGTTGGTCTTGGGGTCGGAGTCGTAGACCCCGTCCACACCGTTCTTGCCCATGAGCAGCGCCTCGGCGTCGATCTCCAGGGCGCGCTGGGCGGCGGTGGTGTCGGTGGAGAAGTACGGCATGCCCATACCGGCGCCGAAGATGACCACGCGGCCCTTCTCCAGGTGGCGCACGGCGCGCAGCGGGATGTACGGCTCGGCGACCTGGCCCATGGTGATGGCGGTCTGCACCCGGCTGTCGATGCCCTCCTTCTCCAGGAAGTCCTGGAGCGCGAGGCAGTTCATCACGGTGCCGAGCATGCCCATGTAGTCGGAGCGGGCCCGGTCCATGCCGCGCTGCTGGAGTTCGGCGCCGCGGAAGAAGTTGCCGCCGCCGATGACGACCGCGATCTCGGCGCCGTCCCGGACGACGGCCGCGATCTCGCGGGCGATCTTGTGCACCACGTCCGGGTCCACGCCCAGGCCCCCGCCACCGGCGAAGGCCTCTCCGGACAGCTTCAGCAGAAACCGGCCGCGTACTTTGCCGTCGTCGCTCTTCTGGGCCTTGGTGGTCATGGGGATCCCGCCTCTTTCACGTGTTGCACATACGAAGAAGGCCATTGCCGATGGGGTCGCTTTTCGCTCCCATGCGCGGCAATGGCCTCCTCGTCAGATCTGCTGCCGTCCGCTCCACGCCGGGGTGTGGCGGTGTGCGCGGACGACTGCTTACGACCCTATCCGGATTCCTCCCGGGATTGTTCCCGGAATCCCTCCGTGGGTCGTGCGTCGATCGCGGTACGGGCTCAGATGCCGACCTTGATGCGCGAGAAGCGCTTCAGGGTGACACCGGCCTCGTCCAGCACCTTCTGGACCGACTTCTTGTTGTCCAGCGCGTACGGCTGGCCGAGCAGCGTGGCGTCCTTGAAGAAGCCGTTGAGGCGACCCTCGACGATCTTGGCGATCGCGGCCTCGGGCTTGCCCTCGGCGCGGGTGGTCTCCTCGGCGATACGACGCTCGGACTCGACGACGTCGGCCGGCACCTCGTCCTTGGAGAGGTACTTCGGCGCGAAGGCGGCGATGTGCTGCGCGACGCCCTTGGCGACCTCGGCGTTCGGCTTGTCCAGCTCGACCAGGACACCGATCTGCGGGGGCAGGTCGGGCATGGTGCGGTGCATGTAAGCGAGCACGAAGCCGTCGGCGAACTGCGCGAAGCGGTCCAGGACGATCTTCTCGCCGAGGTTGGCGTTGGCCTCGTCCACGAACGCCTGGACGGTCTTGCCGGCCTCGATCTCGGAGGCGAGCAGGGCCTCGAGGTCCGCCGGGTTCGTCTTGGCGACGTGCTCGGCGATGGCCGTGGCCACGGCCTGGAACTTCTCGCCCTTGGCGACGAAGTCCGTCTCGCACTTCAGCTCGACCAGGACACCGGAGGAGTTGTCGTCGGCGATGATGGAGACCACGGCGCCGTTCTCGGCGGAGCGGCCCTCGCGCTTGGCGACGCCCTTCTGGCCCTTGATGCGCAGCGCCTCGACGGCCTTCTCGACGTTGCCCTCGGCCTCGTCCAGTGCCTTCTTGCAGTCCATCATGCCGGCGCCGGTGAGCTCACGGAGCTTCTTGACGTCGGCGGCGGTGTAGTTCGCCATGAGTCTGTGAGTCTTTCTCGAAGTCTGGAAGATCTTCTGATCCGCACGGTTGCGCTCCACATGTAGCCGCGGAACGCGTACCTCGTGCCGACCTACGGGTGAACAGCGGGGGCGGACTTCACCGCGCCGGAGGCGCCGTGGGATGCAGCCGCCCCCGCCGTCGAACGCTGACGGACCGGCGTCAGGCCTGCTCGCCCTCGGCGGCCTTCTCGCCCTCGGCCGGAGCGGCCTCCGCAGCCGGAGCCTCGGCAGCCGGAGCCTCCGCGGCCGGAGCGGCCTCCGCAGCCGGAGCGGCCTCGGCGGCCGGGGCCTCGTCGGCCTTCTTCTCACCCTCGAGCAGGTCGCGCTCCCACTCGGCCAGCGGCTCGCCCGCGGCCTTCTCGCCCTTGTCACCGGTGGCGACACGGGAGCGGGAGATGAGGCCCTCGGCGACCGCGTCGGCGATCACGCGGGTGAGCAGGGTGACGGAGCGGATCGCGTCGTCGTTGCCCGGGATCTTGTAGTCGACCTCGTCGGGGTCGCAGTTGGTGTCGAGGATCGCGACGACCGGGATGTTCAGCTTCCGGGCCTCGCCAACGGCGATGTGCTCCTTCTTGGTGTCCACGATCCAGACGGCGCTGGGCACCTTCTGCATCTCGCGGATACCACCGAGGGTCTTCTCCAGCTTGGCCTTCTCGCGCGAGAGCACGAGAAGCTCCTTCTTGGTCAGACCGGAGGCGGCGACGTCCTCGAAGTCGATCTGCTCGAGCTCCTTGAGGCGCTGCAGACGCTTGTAGACGGTCGAGAAGTTGGTGAGCATGCCGCCCAGCCAGCGCTGGTTGACGTAGGGCATGCCGACGCGGGTGGCCTGCTCGGCGATGGCCTCCTGCGCCTGCTTCTTGGTGCCGACGAACATGACCGTGCCGCCGTGGGCG
The DNA here is from genome assembly GCF_055603265.1 of Streptomyces sp. NPDC037288. Taxonomy (NCBI): domain Bacteria; kingdom Bacillati; phylum Actinomycetota; class Actinomycetes; order Kitasatosporales; family Streptomycetaceae; genus Streptomyces; species Streptomyces sp. NPDC037288. The sequence goes on along the minus strand of NZ_JBVJVY010000031.1, from coordinate 88,100 downwards.
ACGGTCTCCTTGACGAACTCGTAGGCGCGGTCGATGTACGACAGCGACTGGAGCAGGTCGATGATGTAGATGCCGTTGCGCTCGGTGAAGATGAAGCGCTTCATCTTCGGGTTCCAGCGACGGGTCTGGTGACCGAAGTGGACGCCGCTCTCCAGCAGCTCCCGCATCGTGACGACGGCCATGGCCGTTTCTCCTTGTTTTTCTCGGTTATGCCGCGGATGCCGGACGGCTCCCGCGCCTGACGCCCGCGTGCGCCGTGCCACGAAGGACCGAGGGGCGCTGACAGGGACCGTTGCCGGCCGCCGTGTCGGGGCGTGCGAAGTCGACCCGGTGACCCGGATCGCCAGAAGAAGTGTACGGGACCGCCGGGGTACCGGGTGACGCCGATGTCCACAACCGGGGGGTGGTCCACAGACTCCGGCCATGATCGGCGGGGATGCGGGACGGTTGTCGCATGCGACGAGCGATGCGATGCGTGATGGTGTGGGCGGTTGTGTTGCTGGCCCTGCCGGTGGCGGTGCTCACCCCGCCGGCCTGGGCGGACCCCCCGCCCCCGGGGCCACCGCCACCCCCGCGGGCCCCGGTGCCGGCCGTCGCGCGCACATGGCCGGTGGGCGTACACCCCTTGGTGTTGCGGGGCTGGGAGCCCCCGGCGACGGAGTACGGCCCCGGGCACCGCGGTGTGGACCTGTCGGCGCCGGCCGGTTCTCCGGTACGGGCGGTCGCCCCTGGCCGGGTGTCCTTCGCGGGCCGGGTGGCGGGCAGGGGGGTGATCTCGGTCGACCTGACGGGCACGGACCTTCGTACGACGTACGAGCCGGTGAGTCCGTCGGTGCGGAAGGGCGACGAGGTGAGGGCCGGGGAGGTGGTGGGCACGGTCGAACCGACGGTCTCCCACTGCGCCGTCACCTGCGTCCACTGGGGCCTGCGCCGGGGGGAGACCTATCTGGACCCGTTGTCGTTGCTACCGCCCTGGCTTCTGCACAGGGGGCCACCGAGACTGCTGCCGGTGCTGGGAGTACCGCTGCCGGGGTAGTAGCCGAGGCCGTTGCTCCGCCGCGGCCCGGCGAGGGTGATCGCGCAGCTCCCCGCGCGGGGTCAGCCCTTCACACCCCGCAGCACCATCGCCACCGCAGCGTCCGTCACCACGGAAGGATCCTCAGCGGCACCCAGCTCGATGCGCCGCACCGCCGCATCCACCACCCCCTGCAGCAACATCGCCGCCAGCCGGGGCTGCGCATGCCCCATCTCCCCGAGCGCCTCGACGATCATCGCGACCAGCCCCCCGTGCGCCGCCCGGATCTTCTCCCGCGCCCCGGCATCCAGCTCACTCGCGGAGATGGCGACGACCGCCCGGTGCCGCCGGTCCCCGACCAGCGCCAGCTGCTGCCGCACGTACGCCTCGACCTTGCCCTCGGCGGACTCGGTCCGCTCCATCGCGGCAGCCACCTCGGCCGCCCACAGCGGAAAGTCGACCTCGCACAGTTCTTCGACGACGGCGGCCCGCGACCGGAAGTACTCGTACACGGAGGACCGCGCCAACCCCGTCCGCTCGGCCAGCGCGGGAAAGGTCAGGGCTTCGGTCCCGCCCTCGGACAACAGGGACCGAGCCGCGTCCAGCAGGGCGGCTCGCTGCATCGACCGGTGCTCGGCCACGGAGGCCGCTCGAATCCTTGGCACGTCAACCACTTTACGGACGACCCCACCCGAACGGGAGCCTCTCCTCACCGCGCCGCCGGTTCTCACCACCGCGCCGCCGGCCTCAGCGCCCGAAGCTCGCCAGCTTGGCCCGCAGCTGCAGCACCGACTTGGTGTGGATCTGACTGACCCGGCTCTCGGTGACTCCGAGCACGTTGCCGATCTCGGCGAGGGTGAGCCCTTCGTAGTAGTACAGCGTCACCACGGTCTTCTCCCGCTCGGGCAGCGTGTTGATCGCCCGCGCGAGAAACCTTCGCAGTTCCCGGTCCTCGGCCACCTCGACCGGATTGTCCGCGGCGGTGTCCTCCAGCGTGTCCATGAGGCTGAGCCGGTCCCCGCCCTCACCGCCGACGTGCAGCAGCTCCTCCAGCGCGACCACGTTGGCCAGCGACAGCTGGCTGAACACGGCATGCAGCTCCTCGACCTCCATGCCCAGCTCCGCGGCGACCTCGCCCTCGGTCGGGGTGCGCCGCAGCCGGGCCTCCAGGGTGGCGTAGGCCCGCTCCACGTTCCGCGCCTTCTGCCGCACCGACCGCGGGATCCAGTCCAGCGCCCGCAGCTCGTCGATCATCGCGCCCCGGATCCGGGTGATCGCGTACGTCTCGAACTTGATCTCCCGGTCGATGTCGAACTTCTCGATCGCGTCGATCAGCCCGAAGACACCCGAGGAGACGAAGTCGGCCTGCTCCACATTGGGCGGCAGACCGACGCTCACCCGCCCGGCCACGTATTTCACGAGCGGTGAGTAGTGCAGGATCAGCTGCTCCCGCAGCCGGTCGTCCCCCGTCGCCTTGTACGACCGCCACAGCTCGTCGAGCGTCGAGGGAGCGGGCGGCCGCACGCTGCCACCGTCGCGGGCGGCTGGGGGGATCGCCGCCCGGTCGGACCCGGAGGTGTGCTGGGGCATTCGTCGCCTTGTGCCGTTCTGCCGTGAAGTGCTGTGAAGTGCCGTGAAGTGTGCGGGGGGATTGGCTGGGGTGGGGTGGGCTGCCTGGGTGAGCTGTCGGTCTGGTGTCGAGTTGGCGGGATCTGGGTGCCGTCTTCGTGAGCGTAGCGTGACTGAGCTGTCGCGGTGTGCGAACAACGAGGCACCACCCGTGCGCGGGGCGCTCCCGCCGGTCTCGCGCGCGCCTTGCGCAGCTCGCTCTGTGTGACCGGCTGGAGCGCCAACTCCGGGAAACATCAAGGGCGTCGGGGATTCCCCCGGACGGCCGAACACGCTCGCTCAGCACGGAGCGTGACCCGTGCGGACCGACATCACCGCCTGGCGTGTCAACTTCCAGCCGTCGCCGTGTCGTTCGACGTATCCAAGTGCTCGGAGTTCGTACAACCTCGCGATCGCCTCGTCCCGCGTGGTCGGCGTGCCGAGCGCGATCTCCTCGACGGTGGCCGCGCGGTTGCCGGGCAGGGCGGCGAGGACGGCCCGGACGGGGGGTTCCAGCAGGTCACGTGGGAGGACGGGGCCCCGGCGGGCCGGTGCCAGCTCACCCATGTCACCGACGAGTTCCACGACTTCCGCGGCATCGGTGACCAGCGTGGCCTCTCCGCGCAGCAGTTCGTGCACGCCGGCGGAGAGAGCGCTGGTGACGGGGCCGGGCACGCCCATGGTGAACCGTCCCAGGCGCCCTGCGGCCCGCGCGGTGGACAGCGAGCCGCTGCGGGCGGCGGCCTCCACGACGACGGTGCCTCTGGTCAGCGCGGCGATGACGCGGTTGCGCAGGATGAACCGGCTCGGTGTCGGGTGATCCCCCGGCGGCAACTCGCCGACCACCAGTCCCTGTTCCGCGATCCGGCTGATCAGGGCGGCGTGGCCGCGGGGGTAGGGACGGTCGACGCCGCAGGCCAGGACGGCGGCGGTGGCTCCGCGGGCGGCGAGGGCGCCCCGGTGGGCGGCGCCGTCGATGCCGTACGCGCCGCCCGAGACCACGACCCAGCCCCGCTCGGCGAGCCCTGCGGCGAGGGTGGCGGCCATGTGGGTGCCGTACTCGGTGCAGGCGCGTGCCCCCACCACGGCCACCGATCTGAGCGCCCATATCCGCAGACTGGGCCGGCCGCGCACCCACAGCCCGAGGGGCCGGGCGTCCCCGAGGTCGTCGAGCTGCCGAGGCCATTCCGCGTCACGGGGCCCCACGAACCGCGCTCCGGCGGCCCGCGCCACCGCGAGATCCCGCTCCGGCTCGGCCCGCCGGGCCCGCGCGACCAGCCCGGCCCACCGTGCGTCACTCACCCCCGGCAGGGCCCGCTCCCCCGCCCGCAGCCGCCGCACCACCTCCCCCACCCCGAACTCCCGGACCCACCGTCCACCCGCCTCATCCCCCGGCTCCACGACCCGGCAGAGCACGACCCGCCCCAGCAACTCGTGTCCGGGGTCCTCGTCCGGGGTCATGTCAGCGCCCCGATGGCCATCGGCACGCCTCGGGGGACTCCGGTGCGCAGTTGCAGAGCCAGGGCGACGTCGGTCGCGTCCGGACGGTCGTGCCCGACGAGGTCGGCGACGGTCCAGGCGACGCGCAGGACACGGTCGATCCCGCGGGCGGTGAGCACGCCCCGCTCGAGATTGCGCTCCGCCTCGTCCATCGCACCGGCGACGGGCTGGTAGCGGCTGCGCAGTTCCCGCCCCGGCACCTCGCTGTTGGTGTGCCACGGGGTTCCGGCCAGGCGGGCCGCCGTACGCTCGCGGGCCTGCCGCACCCGCCCGGCCACGGTCGCCGTGGACTCGCCCCGGGCGTCGGGTTGGCCGAGCTGGGCGCGCGTGACCGGGTCGACCTCGACACGCAGGTCCACGCGGTCGAGCAGGGGACCGGAGAGCCGCGACTGGTAGCGGCGGATCGCCGACGGCGGGCACTCGCACAGGGAGTCCCGTTGCGTGAAGCGTCCACAGGGGCAGGGGTTGGCCGCCAGCACCATGAGGAAGCGTGCCGGGAACCGGACGACGCCCGCGCTTCGTGCGATCACCACGTGCCCGGACTCCAGCGGCTGCCGCAGGGCGTCGAGGGTCTGGCCGTGGAACTCGGGTGCCTCGTCCAGGAACAGCACGCCGCGGTGGGCGAGGGAGACCGCACCGGGCCGGGCGATGCCGGGGCCTCCGCCGACGAGTGACTGCATCGTGGCCGAGTGGTGCGGGGCGCAGTAGGGAGCCACGTCGATGAGCGGCTTGCCCGGCGGCAGCAGCCCGGCCACCGAGTGCACCGCCGTGACCTCCAGCGACTGGGCCCGGGTGAGCCGGGGAAGGACGGCGGGCAGCCGCTCGGCGAGCATGGTCTTGCCCGCGCCGGGCGGCCCCTCCAGGAACAGGTGGTGTCCGCCGGCTGCGGCCACTTCCACGGCCGTGCGGGCCGAGGTCTGGCCCACGACGTCCGCCAGGTCGTGATCGTGGTCGTGCTGTGCGGCGCCGACGCTGTGCATGCCGGTGGCCGCGCCCGTGCCGGGCATGCGCAGCCCGGCCAGCAGGGGGTCGGGGCGCCCCTGCTCGTCCGGCTCCTCGGCGGGGACGGGCTCTTCGGTGAGGACCGCGATGAGCTGCCGCAGACTGCGGACGCCGAGCACCGAGACTCCGGGGACCAGCGAGGCCTCGGCGGCGGCGCACTCGGGCACGACCACCTGCTCGTACCCCGCGTCGGCCGCGGCGAGGACGGCCGGCAGGATGCCGCGGACCGGTCGCACCCGGCCGTCCAGACCCAGCTCCCCGATCATGACGATGTCCGCGAGGACGCGCGGATCGATCCGTTCGGCGGCGCCGAGCACCGCGCAGGCGACGGCGAGGTCGAAGCCGGAACCGGCTTTGGGCACCGACGCGGGGCTGAGTCCGACGGTGAGCTTCTTCTGCGGCCACTCGCCGCCCGAGTTCACCACCGCCGCCCGGACCCTGTCGCGGCTTTCCGTCAGGCTCTTGTCCGGGAGGCCGACCAGGGTGAAGGCCGCGACGCCGGGTTCCAGGTCGGCCTGGACCTCGACGACCACTCCCTCGACGCCGACCAGGGCCACGGAGCACGTGCGGGCGAATCCCATTCAGGCCACCCCCCGCGCGTGTTCGACCAACGGGGCGCCCCGGTGCGGCAGCAGGACGCCGATCAGGTCGATGCGGACGCCTCCCGGCGGGGCTCCTCCGTGGGCCTGGGTCCAGCGTTGCGCCAGGCCGCGCAGGCGTTCGGCCTTCTCGGGTGTGATCGCGGCCATCGGATGCTGGAAGGTCCCGGCCCTGCGGGTCTTCACCTCGCAGACGACCAGGACGTCTCCGTCCCGGGCCACGATGTCGATCTCGCCGGAACGGCCGCCGCGCCAGTTGCGCTGCAGGATCGTCATTCCGGCCTCGGCGAGTCGCCGGGCGGCCAGGTTCTCGCCGTACTTGCCGAGTCCGTTGCGTGCCTTGCTCATGTCGGCACCACCTCCGGCGCCAACGGTCACGCATCCGGCCCAGAGATGTTGATCTTGGTGGACTACTCGGCGGTTGTGGAAAACCCCGTCACCTGCGCGAGAAAGGCGGGATCACCCGCCCGGCAGCTCCAGGTCGCTCTTGTTCAGCTCCTCGATGTTCACGTCCTTGAACGTGAGGACCCGGACCTGCTTGACGAAGCGGGCCGGCCGGTACATGTCCCAGACCCAGGCATCGGCCATCGACACCTCGAAGAACACCTCGCCCTGGACCGAGTGCACCTGCATCTCGTAGTCATTGGTGAGATAGAAGCGCCGCTCGGTCTCGATCACGTATTTGAACAGACCGACGACATCTCGGTACTCCCGGTAGAGCTTCAGCTCCATCTCGGTCTCGTACTTTTCGAGGTCCTCGGCGCTCATGGCATGTTCCCCTTCAGCCGTGCGATCCCACCATTGTGCGCCAGTCCGACGGGCCCTCAGGCTATTTCCGGGTCGAGGGTCACAGGACAGGCCGGGGGACCCTCGTCGAGCAGCGTGCGCAGCAGCTCGGCGAGTCTGGTCGGATACACCGTCTCATGTGCCCGGGCCAGTTCCTGACACGTCCACCAGCGTGCTCCGGCGACACTGCGCCGCTCCAGTTCCGTGAGCCCCTGCGCCGCGGTGGCCGTCTGCGTCGTACGGGCCAGGTAGTACCACTCGTCCTGGTCCCAGCGGCGGCCCGCGAACGGGAAGGAGCACCTGCGCCGCCACAGCACCGGGCCGAGGTCGACTTCGGTGATGCCGGTCTCCTCGGCGAGTTCCCTGAGCGCGGCCTCCTCGCGCGTCTCACCGCCCTCCAGACCGCCACCGGGGGTGAACCACCAGTCGTCGGCCTTGTCGTCCGGCTCGTGGCCGTGCAGCAGGAGGATGCGGTCCCGGGGGTCCAGGAGGACCACTCGGGCCACCTTGCGCAGGGCGCCCTCCCAGGTGTCCTCGCCCGTCCGCGCGGGCTCAGCGGACACCGGCCGCCTCCGGGCGGGCGGCACGCGCGCGGGAACGGCTCATGCGCCCCGCGATCGGGCCGTAGGCGCCGCCGGCCAGGACCAGGACGGCGCCGGCGACGATGAGCAGTTCGATGGTGCCCAGCGGGCCGGGCCGCGAGAGGACACCGAGCGCCTCGAAACCGGTGGGGCGCTTGAGCGGGCCCTTCCAGGGCCATACGACGGCGTCCACCCGCGCGGTCACGGCGTCCCGGGAGACCGTGCCCTTGGCGGCGTCGGTGAGGTGGGCCGTCGAGTCCAGGGAGCCCTGGCGCTCGTCACCGAGGAGGAACAGGCGGCCCTGCGGGACGGTCACCGTCGGGATGTTCTTGTTCTCGGCGAGGCTGCCCTTGGGCAGATAGGGCTCGTCGATCTTCTTGCCGTTGACGGTCAGCTTGCCGTCGGTGCAGCAGGAGACGGTGTCGCCGCCGACCGCGACCACGCGCTTGACCACCTTGGAGCCTGCGATCCAGCTCTTGTCCTCGAAGACCACGACGTCACCGCGCTTGACCTCGCTGCCGTCGACCTTCTGCGCCAGCACCCGGTCACCGGCGTCGATCGTGGGGGTCATGGAGCTGGTGGGCACGGTGTACGGCCGGTAGCTCACCGCTGCCCAGCCGAATCCGCCGAGGAACAGCACCAGCCCCAGCGCCACGGCCACCCCGGACAGTCGCTGTCCGAGTTTTCGCCTGCTCTCACCACGACCACTCATGGCCCCGGACCCTACCCGGCGGTACCGGGCCTTGCCCACCCACCCGGGTGACTCGTTGGGCCCTCCGTCCCTGGGGCTTTGCCCCTGGACCCCGCCTCGCCCACTCATCGCCCGACTCGGCCGGCTGGAAGAGCGCTGCCGCTCAGCCGCGCTCCGCCCGCACCGCCCTGCGGCGCCGCCACACCGCCACCGGCAGCACCGCCGCGATCGCCACGCCCTGCGGGGCCACCGTCAGGGCGGTGGACGCCGGGGCCTGCTCCCCGAGGCCGGGCTGGTCGAAGGTGTCCGGGATCGGCAGGGTGCCCCAGCGGTTGACCGGCCAGGCCTTGACGATCGCGCGGCCGACGACCTTGTCGACGGGGACCATGCCGTGGTGCTTGTCGGACTGGTTGTAGCGCGAGTCCTTGGAGTTCTGGCGGTGGTCGCCCATCACCCAGATGAAGCCCTTGGGGACCTTCACCTTGAACTGGCCGCCCGCGTCGTCGGAGCACGGGGTGTTGCCGGGGTAGACGTACGGCTCGTTCAGCGCCTTGCCGTTGACCAGCAGCGGGCCGGTGCCCTTGCACTGGACGGTGTCACCGCCGACGCCGATCACGCGCTTGATGAGGTCCTTCTCGTTCGCGGACGGCATCAGGCCGATCCAGCTGAGGACCTGCTGCACCGCGTTCGGGGTCGGCGTCGGTTCGCCCGCCAGCCAGTCGTCCGGGTCGTGGAAGACGACGACCTCGCCGCGCTCGGGCTCGGAGCCGAACCACGGGGTGAGCTTGTCCACCAGGACGCGGTCACCCACCTGCAGGGTGTTCTGCATCGAGGCGGACGGGATCGAGAACGCCTGCACCAGGAACGTCTTGATCAGCAGCGCCAGGACCAGCGCGATGACGACCAGGATCGGCAGCTCCTTCCAGAAGGAGCGCTGCTTCCTCGCCCGGCCGGCGGCCTCGCCGGCACTCGCGTCCCCGGTCGCAGGCCGCTGCCCGTCCTGCGGTGTGCCCTCGCCACCCGCCGGGTCATTCCCGGAGATCATGGCGCCGTCCGGGACGGGGACGTTCGCTTCCACGGGGTGCCCGCGGTGCTCCTCGCCGTCGTGCCCCGACCGTGCGCCAACCGCCACATCCCCCACGCCAACTCCTTACTCTGTGCCGCCGCCTGCCCCACACACGGCGCAGGCCCACCACTCCCATAACGAGCGGGAGTTCCGCAGGGGTCGGGAGCCGGGTCATTCCGTTCGGGTTCTCGGGGGCAACCCTATGCGACAGCCGGGGACCGGCGGTCACCGCCGACACGGAGTCGGCGACGCTTGCGAAGGTTTTAGGTTCCCGCAGACGTGTCCAGTGACCGACCGGCCAGCCGATGACGACGGCCCGGCCGACGACGGAGTCCTCGGAGACCGTGCCGCCGTAGGAGGTGTTCTGATGGGCGCGCGAGTCGGCCGAATTGTCCCGGTGGTCGCCCATCACCCACAGCCGGCCCTTGGGCACGGTGATGTCGAAGGGGGTGGCGGAGGGCGAGTTCCCCGGATAGAGGTAGTCGCCTTCCGTGAGCGGTACGCCGTTGACGGTGACCCGGCCTTGCGCGTCACAGCACTTGACGTGGTCGCCGCCGACTCCGATGACCCGCTTGATCAGGTCCTTCTCGTTGTCGGAGGGCAGCAGGCCGATGAAGGTGAGGCCTTCCTTGAGCTGCTTGACGACGACCGGGTCGTGCTTCTTGGCCGTCTGCTCGTCGGCCAGCCAGCCGCCCGGGTCGTGGAAGACGACGACGTCCCCGCGCTGCGGCTTGGAGCCGAACCACGGGGTGAACTTGTCGACCAGGACGCGGTCGCCGATCCGGATCGTCTGCTCCATCGAGCCGGACGGGATCACGAACGCCTGGACGAGGAAGGTCTTCAGAACCAGCGCTATCAGGACGGCCACACCGACCAGGAGAGGGATCTCCCGAACCGCTGAACGCCGGCGCTTGCGTTTGACCTTGCGCTGGAGTTTCCGCCGCTCCGCGCGCGTACGGCCGCCGCCGGGCGCGGAGGCGCGGCGCGACCCGGTGGGCAGCAGATCGTCGGCGGGACTGCTGGGCACCCCGCGCCGTTTGCCGCGGTTACCCATGGGCCCGCTCCGGCGAAGCGGCGGGCACGCGCGCGTAGGCGGACGGCAGCGTCAGGTGCGTCCAGTGGGCGTACGGCCACAGGATCCAGTCGGCGCGGCCGATGACGTCACCGACCGGGATCATGCCGCCGCCGGGCGAGCCGAGATGATCCCGGGAGTCGCTGGAGTCGCTGCGGTGGTCGCCGAGGACGAACAGACGGCCGGCGGGCACGGCGACGTCGAAGGGCACGCTGGAGGCGCTGTCCCCGGGATAGAGGAACGCCGACTCGTCGACCGCGCGGCCGTTCACCTCGATCCTTCCCTTCTTGTCGCAGCAGACGACATGGTCTCCCCCCACCCCGACAACGCGTTTGACGTAGTCCGCGTCCCCGAAATACCCGGTGCCGTCGAAGACGATCACATCGCCGCGGCGCGGCTGGGCACCGAAACGGTACGCCAACTTATTTACGAGAACGCGGTCCCCGATCCTCAAACCCTGTTCCATGGATCCGCTCGGAATCTGGAACGGTTGCACCACGAAAGCGTTGAGGACCAGCAAAAACGCCAGGCAGGCGAAGAGGGTGAGGGTGATCCGGCCGCCCGGCAGCCAGTCGGCGATCCGTGCCACCAACGCGAAACGCGACCGTTCCTCCGGACCCGGGGAGTCCGGGTGGGAGGAGCGGTCGCGTTCCGTCGGCTGTGCTTCGGTGTCCATCGGAGCCAGATGCTATCCGGCTCCGCTATGAACCCGGTGAGGGCCGTGACACCGGGGAAGCGCTCAGTTCTCGCGCTTCTCCTTGATCTTCGCGGCCTTGCCGCGCAGGTCACGGAGGTAGTACAGCTTGGCGCGGCGCACGTCACCACGGGTGACCAGCTCGATCTTCTCGACGATCGGGGTGTGCACCGGGAAGGTGCGCTCGACGCCGACGGAGAACGAGACCTTGCGGACCGTGAAGGTCTCGCGGACACCGGAGCCCTGGCGACGGATCACAACGCCCTTGAACTGCTGCACACGGGAGCGGTTGCCCTCGATGACGCGGACGTGGACGTTGACGGTGTCACCCGGGCGGAAGGCCGGGATGTCGCTGCGCAGCGACGCGGCGTCGACGGAGTCGAGCAGGTGAGACATTTCGTCTGCTTTCTTCGCTGATGCCACAGGTCATCAACGGAAACTAGGTGTACAGGAAGTCTGCCGTGCGGGTCGGGGCGGGCGTCGTCTCCCCCTGTGGCAGGGGCGCACGCCGGACGGGCGCACAGCAGCGGCCTATTCTTCCACGCCCTCGGCCCGCCGCCAAAATCGGCCGTACGGCTCCCCGTCCGGGTCGGGCTCCCAGCCCAGGATGGAGAGCATCTCGCGGTCCTTCTTGTCGAAGGCCTTCGGGTCGCAGCGCTCGATCAGGTCGGGCCGGTTGGCGGTCGTACGCCGCAGTGCCTCGTCGCGGCGCCAGCGGGCGATCCTGCCGTGGTGGCCGCTGAGCAGCACGTCCGGGATGTCCCGGCCGCGCCAGACGGGCGGCTTGGTGTAGACGGGGCCTTCCAGGAGGCTGGCCATCGCGCCGGGCGCGAAGGAGTCGTCGCGGTGGGACTCGGCGTTGCCGAGGACGCCGGGCAGCAGCCGGGCGACGGCCTCCGTGACGACCAGGACGGCCGCCTCGCCGCCGGCGAGCACGTAGTCGCCGATGGAGATCTCGTAGACGGGCATCCGGGTCGCGTACTCGTCCATCACGCGCCGGTCGATGCCCTCGTAGCGGGCCGGCGTGAAGATCAGCCAGGGGCGCTCGGAGAGTTCGACGGCCAGTTCCTGGGTGAAGGGGCGGCCACTCGGCGTGGGGACGATCAGTGCGGGGGCATGAGCGCCGGACTCGTAGCCGTCGGTGAGGACCGTGTCCAGGGCGTCGCCCCAGGCGTCGGTCTTCATGACCATGCCGGGACCGCCGCCGTACGGGGTGTCGTCCACCGTGCTGTGGCGGTCGTACGTCCACTCCCGCAGGTCGTGCACGTGGACGTTCAGCTGACCACGCGCGCGTGCCTTGCCGACGAGGGAGACGTTCAGGGGTTCCAGGTACTCGGGGAAGATCGTGACGACGTCGAGGCGCATTACGACTCTTCTCCGGAGGCTTCCCGGGCGGACGCGATCTCGGCGCGGTCGTCGATCAGGCCCGGCGGCGGGGCGATGACGGCCTTCTGCTCCTCCAGGTCGATCCCGGTGACGATCTCCTCCACGAAGGGGATCATGACCTCGGTCCCGTCCGGGCGCTCCACGATGAACAGGTCCTGCGAGGGCAGGTGCGAGATCTCGGTGATCCGGCCGACCTCCACGCCGTCCTCGGTGACCACGTCGAGGTCGATGAGCTGGTGGTCGTAGTACTCGTCCTCGCCCTCGGGCAGCTCCTCCGGGTCGATCTCGGCGATCAGGAGGGTGTTGCGCAGGGCCTCGGCCGCGTTGCGGTCGGCGACGCCCTCGAAGCGCAGGAGGAGGCGGCCGCTGTGGACACGCCCCGTCTCGATGGTCAGCGGTCCCGCGGCGGCGGGATCCGTGGCGAGTACGGCGCCGGGCGCGAGCCTGAGTTCCGGCTCGTCGGTACGCACCTCGACGGTCACCTCGCCCTTGATGCCATGGGCACGGCCGATCCGTGCGACTACCAGCTGCACCTGTCCAAATCTCCTGTCATACGACTGCGGGCCGGGGACGGCCCAGTGGCCCTCCCCGGCCCGAGCCGGTTGCGATGAAGCATCAGCGGACGTGATCCACGTCGACCAGGTCGACGCGGACACCGCGACCGCCGATGGCGCCCACGACGGTGCGCAGGGCGCGCGCGGTGCGGCCGTTGCGGCCGATCACCTTGCCGAGGTCGTCCGGGTGGACCCGGACCTCGAGCACGCGCCCGCGACGCAGGTTGCGCGAGGCGACCTGCACATCGTCAGGGTTGTCGACGATGCCCTTCACGAGGTGCTCAAGCGCCTCTTCGAGCATGCTGCTCAGGCCTCGGTCGACTCGGACTCGGCAGCGGCCTCGTCCTTCTTCTCAGCCTTCTTCTTCTGGGTGATCGCCTCACCCTTGCCCTCGTCGTCACCGCCGAGAGCCTCGAACGACGGACGGGCCGGCTTCGGCTCGGCGACGAGCAGCGGCGCGGGAGCCGGCTCGCCCTTGAACTTCTGCCAGTCGCCGGTCTTCTTCAGGATGGCGAGAACGGGCTCGGTCGGCTGCGCGCCGACACCCAGCCAGTACGCCACGCGCTCGGCGTCCACCTCGATGACCGACGGGTTGTAGGTCGGGTGGTACTTGCCGATCTCCTCGATGGCCCGGCCGTCACGGCGGGTACGGGAGTCGGCGACGACGATGCGGTAGTGAGGCGAACGGATCTTGCCCAGACGCTTCAGCTTGATCTTGACTGCCACGGGAGTGGGTTCTCCTGGATTTGACGTGGTTGGGCACGGCGAGCTGCCGCGTGGGGTTGCGGTACCCGAGTGCCCGATGGACGCGTCAGCCGGAGGAGAGAGGGGTCCTGTGCGGCTGTCGAGTACAGCTAGCCATTGTGCCACACCCCGCGGGGCACTTCTGGCCGAGGGTGGGTGAGCCGAGGCCTGGGCATGCCTCAGCGGCACCCGGCGTGGAGGTGAGGTCACGTCGGGTGCGCTGCCCGGTGCTGTGAAGTTGCCGCTCGGCCCCGACCGGCACCCACGAGATGCCGGTGCTCGCGGCCGGCGGTCACGCCGCTCCAGCGACCTCCGGGATTCTGAACGGCTTGCCGCAGCCGCCGCAGACGATGGGGGCCTGGGCCAGGACCGAGGGGACCACGCGGACGTTGCGGCCGCAGTCGCAGACCGCCTTGACACGGACGCCGCCGCCGGAGGATCCGTGCCGGGCGGCCGGACCGCGGAAGGTGCGGGAGGTGTCCGACGAGGTGGCCGCCGTGTGGGCCCGCAGCGCGCGCTGCAGCCGCTCGATGGTCGGGCGGTAGCGTCGCTTGGCCTCGGGGTTGAGCGTGACCAGGGAGAAGCCGCTGCTCGGGTGCGGCTCCTCGGGGTGGTCGAGGCCCAGTTCCTCGGCGATCGCGAGGAAACGGCGGTTGTGGTAGCGGCCGGCGCGGGAGGTGTCGCGGATCCCACGGGCGGCGGCGATGCCGTGGACTGCCTCATGGAGCAGTCGCTCGAAGGAGAGTTCGTGACCGCACGCGGACGACGACTCCCCGATCAGGGACTCTGGCGCGGCGAGGTCCGGCAGCTCGGGGTGGTACCGCTGAATGTCGGCCCACGCCTGCGCCAGCTCTGCGGCGAGAACAGGTGGTGTCTGTGTCGTGCTCACGTAATGACAACGAGCGGGAGCTCGAATGTGTTCCTATTCCGGGTCATCTCAAATAATTTGCACGTACCCGTCAGTTGCCGCTGATGCGGCCGGACGAGGGCGGGTGCGCTGATCTGCGGAGAAGACGCACAGCTCCTACCAAGCTGGTGCGTAGTCCGCCGTACGACGCGGCATGTACGGCCCGGTGCGACTGTGGTCGGCGGTTGCGCAAGAGACGTTTCGGCCGCTCTCCTCGCGATGCCTCACCTCGGTCAGCGTCTGTGACGGCCGTGACGTTACCGCTCGCCGTCCGGCACCCCGGCACCGGCCGCTACCCCGGAAGCGGACACGGTATGACCTTCCAGATGACCAGGATGTGAAATCTCGCCACACCCGCGTCCGGAGCCCAAGCGGAACCCCACACCCCCTGGACGGAGCCGCGAGCCGGGAGTTACCTGACATACGTGGGAAGTGCGCGCGCACGGCAACGGGGGCCACACAACCGGGCACAGCGGCGAACTGTCGGCGGATTGGGGCGCTTACCTATGACACCTACGCTCGTGCGACAGCACGCATCTCACGCGGATTCCGCACCCCGCGTGGACCTGTGCGCACGCGCGCGTGACTGGTCCGAGATCCAGGAGCGGATGCTGGTGCCGCTCTACGAAGCCGTCCACGAACGACTCGAAGTGGGCCCCGCCACCCGGCTGCTGGGCCTGCGCTGCGGTTCCGGGCTCGCCCTGCTGCTGGCGGCGGGCAGAGGTGCCACGGTGACCGGGGTCGACACCTCCCCCGAACGGCTCGCCCTCGCCCGCGCGCGTCTGCTGCCGGGCGCCCCGCGGGGCGGCAGCGGCGGCGTGGCCGCGTACGACGGAAGAGGCCGTCCACGCGCGCGTGCGGCGGCGCGGCTCGTCGACGGCTCGCCCCGTGACGCCACCGGCGCTCAGCCGGCCGCGTACGGCCTGGTGACCGTGTTCGAGCCGATCGGCTGCCTCGCCGACGACTCCGAGGGGCTCGGTGAACTGCTCGCGGACGCACTGCCCCTGGCCGCGACCGGCGCCGCCGTGGTGCTGACCGGCTGGGGCCCGCCGGAGCGCTGCGCCACCTCCTCGGTGCTGCGGGTGGCGACGAAACTGGCCGATCCCCTGCGCAGCGCGCGCAGCTGGCGGCCCGCCCGGCGGGACGACCTGGAGGAGGTCGCCCAGCGGGCGGGGCTGAAGCCGGACGGCTCGGGGCGGGTGGCCTGCCCGTTCGGCTACGCCGATGTCGACAGCGCCGTACGCGGGCTGCTGTCGACCGGCCTGTTCGACGCGGCGACCGCGGCGACCGACGCCAAGCAGGTCGACAAGGAGCTGACGGAGGCCCTGCACCCGCACCGGCGCCCGGACGGGACCGTGTGGATGCCGAACGTCTTCCGCTACCTCGTCGCCCGGGTGCCCTAGACCTCGTCGAGGTCCCTGGTCAGGCGGGTGATCCCGGCGATCCGGTACGCGTCCGCCTCCTCCAGCGTCTCGTTCTCCAGCAGTGCCTGCGTCAGGGCGTCCAACTGGCCGCGGTGGTCGCGCAGTTTGCGGCGGGCCTCCTCGTAGCACTCGTCCACGATCCGCCGCATCTCCGCGTCGATCACGTCAAGGGTCTGCGGCGCGGCGGACAGCCCGTAGGCCTGCTGGGCATCGCTCGGCAGGGCGGACAGACGGCCGACCCGATCGCTCATGCCCCAGCGGGCCACCATCCCGCGCGCGATGTTGGTGACCTGCTCGAGGTCGTTCTCCGCGCCCGTGGTGACCACTCCGTAGACGACCTCTTCCGCCGCCATCCCGCCCAGAGCGCCGATGATGCGGCCGCGCAGGTACTCCTCCGAGTGGGCGTACCGCTCCACCTCCGGCGTGGACATGGTCACGCCCAGAGCCCGGCCGCGCGGCACGATGGTGATCTTGCGGACCGGATCGGCGCCGGGCTGCAGCATGCCCAGGAGGGCGTGGCCGCTCTCGTGGTAGGCGGTGCGGCGGCGGTCCTCCTCGGGCATCACCAGGGTGCGCTCCGCCCCCAGCTGGACCTTTTCCAGCGCCTCGGACAGGTCCGGCCCGGTCACCTTCTGCTGCTTGCGCTTGACCGCGAGCAGAGCGGCCTCGTTGGCGAGATTGGCCAGGTCCGCGCCGGTCATGCCGGGTGTGACGCGGGCCAGCTGGGCCAGGTCGACGTCGGGCGCGAGCGGTATCTCACGGGTGTGGATCCGCAGGATCGCCTCACGGCCGCCGCGGTCCGGCGGGGACACGTTGACCACCCGGTCGAAGCGGCCGGGACGGGTCAGGGCAGGGTCCAGGATGTCCGCGCGGTTGGTCGCGGCGATGACGATCACACCCTCCGAGCCCGAGAAGCCGTCCATCTCCGTGAGGATCTGGTTCAGCGTCTGCTCGCGCTCGTCGTGCCCGCTCATCGACGCGCCCCCGGCGCGCGCCCGGCCGATGGTGTCGATCTCGTCGATGAAGATGATCGACGGCGCCACCTTCCGGGCCTCGGCGAACAGTTCGCGGACGCGGGACGCGCCGACGCCGACGATCATCTCGATGAACTCGGACGCCGAAGCGGAGAAGAACGGCACGCCGGCCTCGCCCGCGACCGCGCGTGCGAGCAGCGTCTTGCCGGTGCCGGGCGGCCCGGCGAGCAGCACACCGCGGGGCAGCTTCGCGCCCATGCCGCGGTAGACGTCGGGGTGCTCCAGGAAGTCGACGACATCGTCCAGCTCGCCCTTGACCTCGTCGATACCGGCCACGTCCGCGAAGGTGGTGCGCTCGGTGCCCGGTCGCAGCCCGACCGGCTTGGGCGGCGCCCGGCGGCCGAACAGGCCACCCGCACCGGGCAGGGCCCCGCCCATCCGCCGCGCGAAGAAGATCCACACCGCGACCAGGATCACGATCGGGATCAGCGAGATCAGCACATTGGACAGCAGGCTGCGCTCCTGCACGACCGGCCGTGCCGTCACCGTGACACCGTGGCTGCTCAGGCTCTGCCAGAGCCTGTCGTCCGCGAAGGCCGGGCGCTGTGTCTTGAACCGGGTGTACTTCCCGCCGCCCTCGGGATCGGCCCGCGCGCTCTTGAGCTGGCCCTGGATCGCGTCGCCCTTGGAATAGATCTTGGCGACGTTGCCGGTGGCGACCTGTCTGCTGAACTCCGTGTACGAGATCGTCGGCTGGTTGCCCTGGCCGAGATAGTTCAGCCCGACATAGGCCAGCAGGAAGACGATCACCGCAGTGACGAGCAGCCCCCACCACTTAGCGCCGCGGATCCTTCCGCCGGTGGGCCGCCGGGGCGACTCATCTGGGTTGCCCTCGGTGCGCCACGGCTGATCAGGAGTCTTGCGCGGTGGCACCGCATCGCTCATATCTGGACGTTACGGCACATGGCGGGCCTCGGCATGCGCTGAGGGCGCCCCCCTCGACCGGGGGACGCCCTCAGCGGCGTACGAGCGGGACTCAGCCCATGAACTTCTTGAACTCGTCCGGCAGCTCGAAGTCCTGGCCGCCCTGCTGCGGCACCCCGAAGGCGTTGCCCTGGGCGGCGGCCTCGCGGCGCTGGGCCTCCTCCAGCTCCTGCTGCTTGCGCTTCATCGGGTTGCCGGAGCGCTGCTTGCCCTTGGCCTTCTTCTGCTGCTTCTTCTGCCGGCCGGGGCCGCCGCCCATGCCCGGGATCCCCGGCATGCCCGGCATCCCGCCGCCCTGCGCCATGCGCGACATCATCTTGCGGGCATCGAAGAACCGCTCGACCAGGTTCTTCACCGCGCTGACCTCGGCACCGGAACCCTTCGCGATACGGGCGCGGCGGGAGCCGTTGATGATCGTCGGGTCCTGGCGCTCGCCCGGGGTCATCGACTTGATGATCGCGGCCATGCGGTCGACGTCCCGCTCGTCGATGTTCTGGATCTGGTCCTTGATCTGGCCCATGCCCGGGAGCATGCCGAGCAGCTTGGAGATGGAGCCCATCTTCCTGACCTGCTCCATCTGGGCCAGGAAGTCGTCCAGGGTGAAGTCCTGGCCCTTCTTGGACGCCAGCTTCGAGGCCATCTTGGCGGCCTCTTCCTGGCTGAAGGTCTTCTCCGCCTGCTCGATCAGGGTGAGCAGGTCACCCATGTCGAGGATGCGGGAGGCCATCCGGTCCGGGTGGAAGGCGTCGAAGTCGTCCAGCTTCTCGCCGTTCGACGCGAACATGATCGGCTTGCCGGTGATCTGCCGGATCGACAGGGCGGCACCACCGCGGGCGTCACCGTCGAGCTTGGAGAGCACCACGCCGTCGAAACCGACGCCGTCGCGGAACGCCTCGGCGGTGTTGACGGCGTCCTGGCCGATCATCGCGTCGACGACGAAGAGGATCTCGTCGGGGCCGACCGCGTCGCGGATGTCCGCGGCCTGCTGCATCATCTCGGCGTCGATACCGAGGCGGCCGGCCGTGTCCACGATCACGATGTCGTGGACCTTGGACCTGGCGAAGTCGATGGAGTCCTTGGCGACCTTCACCGGGTCGCCGACGCCGTTGCCCGGCTCGGGCGCGTAGACGGCGACGCCCGCGCGCTCGGCGACGACGCTGAGCTGGTTGACGGCGTTCGGGCGCTGGAGGTCGGCGGCGACGAGCAGCGGGGAGTGGCCCTGCTCCTTCAGCCAGCGGCCGAGCTTGCCCGCGAGGGTGGTCTTACCGGCACCCTGCAGGCCGGCCAGCATGATCACGGTGGGGGGCTGCTTGGCGAAGCGGAGACGCCGGGTCTCGCCGCCGAGGATGGTCACCAGCTCGTCGTTGACGATCTTCAGGACCTGCTGGGCCGGGTTCAGCGCGCGCGAGACCTCGGCGCCGAGGGCGCGCTCCTTGACGTTCTTGATGAACGTGCGCACGACAGGCAGGGCGACGTCCGCCTCGAGGAGCGCGATGCGGATCTCGCGTGCGGTGGCGTCGATGTCCGCCTCGCTCAAACGCCCCTTGCCGCGCAGATTCTTGAAGGTCGCTGAGAGGCGATCGGAGAGAGTATCGAACACGGCGGCGTCGGTCCTCGGAGTCGGGGGCAGTCTGAGCGTCTTCCAGGGTATCTGGCCGCGCAACCTCTTCGTCCTCGCGCGCCCGCTCGAGTGAGCGCGCGCGGACGGCGAGGCCGCGGGGTCAGGCCCGCAGCGTCTCCTCCAGCACCCTCGCCGTCGACGCGGCGTCCGCCGCCGGCAGTGGCACACCCGTGCCGGTGGTGACGTAGAACGCGTCGACGGCGTTGGAGCCCAGCGTGCTCACGTGCATGCTCCGCACCCGTACCCCCGCCTTCTCCAGGGCCATGCCGATGCGGTGCAGCAGCCCCGGGGCGTCCTGGGCGCGGACCTCGATCACCGTTGCGTGGTGGGAGGCCGCCGGGGCGACCGTCACGCGGGGCGGCGGGGCGACCCAGCCGCGCCGGCGGGGGTAGGCCGCGTCCCGTTCGGCGAGGCGGCCGGCGATGTCCAGGGTGCCGTCCAGGGCGCGGACGAGGTCGGCGCGCAGCCGGGTGGCCTGCGGCAGGGAGCCGTACTCGGCGGC
Source organism: Streptomyces sp. NPDC037288 (assembly GCF_055603265.1). Classification (NCBI taxonomy): domain Bacteria; kingdom Bacillati; phylum Actinomycetota; class Actinomycetes; order Kitasatosporales; family Streptomycetaceae; genus Streptomyces; species Streptomyces sp. NPDC037288. The sequence goes on along the minus strand of NZ_JBVJVY010000031.1, from coordinate 68,390 downwards.
GACGCGCCAGTCGAGCAGCAGGACCGAGCCGTCTTCGACGTCGTCGGGCAGGCTCAGGGCGCGGAGTTCCGCCGTACGGACCGTGAGGCGGTGGACCGCGAGGACGCCGGCGACCGCGGGGAGCACCGCGGGCTGGTCGGGTACGGCGATGAGCAGCTCGACGCCGAGGGGTTCGCCGGAGCCGCCCTCCTCCGCGACCGGTTCCGTCTGGGCGCGCAGCGCGAGGACCGGGCCTCCCGTGCGGTACGCCTCGATCGCCAGTCGTTCCTGCTCGGTCGTGGGCGCGGCGGGCTCCGGCTCGTCGAGGGCGTTCCCGGCGAGCACGGCGCGGACGCGGCGGACCAGGTCGGCGACGAGGGAGCCGCGCCAGGAGGACCAGGCCGCCGGTCCGGTGGCGAGGGCGTCGGCCTCGGTCAGGGCATGCAGCAGTTCCAGGGTGCTCTGGGTGCCGACGGCCTCGGCGACCGAGCGGACCGTGGCCGGGTCGTCCAGGTCGCGGCGGGTGGCGGTCTCGATCAGCAGGAGGTGGTGGCGGACGAGCGTGGAGAGCACGGCCACGTCCGCGCGGTCGAAGCCGATCCGCGCGGCGACGTCCTTGGCGATGATCTCGCCGGCCACCGAGTGGTCGCCGGGCCAGCCCTTGCCGATGTCGTGCAGCAGGGCGGCGACCAGGAGCAGGTCGGGGCGGCTGACGCGGCGGGTCAGTTCCGAGGCGCGGACGGCTGTTTCGATCAGGTGCCGGTCGACCGTCCACAGGTGCACGGCATTGCGCTGCGGGCGGAAACGGACCCGCTCCCAGTCCGGCAGGAGGCGGCTGATCAGGCCCTCCGCCTCCAGTGCCTCCCAGACGTCCACCGTCGGGCGTCCGGAGCCGAGCAGCGTCACCAGCTGCTCGCGGGCCTCGGCGGGCCAGGGCGTGGGCAGGGGGCGTGCGGCGGCGGCCATGCGCCGTACGGCGTGCAGGGAGAGCGGGAGGCCGGCCTGCGCGGCGGCGGCCGCGGCGCGCAGGGGGAGCACGGGATCGCGCTCCGGGCGCGCGGCGCGGGCGAGCACCACCTCGCCGTCCTGCTCCACCACCCCCTCCGCCAGCGGCAACCGCTCCGCGACCGGCTTGCCGCCGCCCAGCATGGCGCGCAGCCGCGGGCGCACGGCGCGCGAACGCAACACGCGCCCCACCTCGCGCCAGGTGACGTCACTGGCGTACGAGATGACCCCCGCCGCCTCGTAGACCTGCCGCAGCAGCGTGTCCGCGTCCAGCAGACCCAGCTGGGCCGCCACCTGGTCCTGTTCCTGCAGCGCGAGCCGGTCGGTCGCGCGCCCGGTGGCCAGATGCAGCGCGTCCCGTACGTCGAGCAGGCGCCGGCGGGCGTCCGCGAGGCCCTCACGCGGGGCGTCGGCGAGCCAGGAGGCGGCGACGGCACGCAGGGCGGTGGCGTCCCTCAGCCCGCCGCGGGCCTCCTTGAGGTCGGGTTCGAGCAGGTACCGCAGCTCGCCCTGGCGTTCGGCGCGCTCGGCGCACAGTTCCTGGAGTTCGGGGAGGCGTTTGGGGGCCTGGTTGCGCCAGTCGGCGAGGACGGCCGTACGCAGTCCGGCGGTGAGGCCGAGGTCGCCGGCGAGATGGCGGGCGTCCAGAAGGCCGAGTTGGACCTTCACATCCTCCGCGGACGTCTTCCGGGCCTCCGCGGGGGTGCGCACGGAGTGGTCGAGGGCGAGGCCGAGGTCCCAGACGGGGTACCAGAGGCGGTCGGCCAGGGCGGCGACCGCGGCCGGGTCGGAGCCGTCGTGCAGCAGCAGGAGGTCGAGGTCGCTGCGCGGGGACAGCTCGCCGCGGCCGTAGCCGCCGACGGCGACCAGGGAGACGCCCCGGAGATCGCGGGCCGACGCGCTGAACAGTCCGGCCAGCCAGTCGTCCGTCAGCTCCGCGAGGGCGGCACGGCGCGGCGGCCCGGACCGCGCCCCCTCGGTGAGGAGGCGCAGCCGGGCCGCCGCGTAACCGCTGGGTCCCGAGTCCTCTGCTTCCGTACGCACGTCCGTTCCCGACACCCAGCGACTCCCGTTCTCACCCGTTGTGGTCAGAGCGCGTCCGGACCGCGCTCGCCGGTGCGGACCCGTACCGCCGTCTCGACCGGCACGGACCAGACCTTGCCGTCGCCGATCTTGCCGGTGCGGGCCGCCTTGACGACGACCTCGATCAGCTGCTCGGCGTCGTCGTCCTCGGCCAGCACCTCGATGCGGATCTTGGGGACGAGGTCGACGGTGTACTCGGCACCGCGGTAGACCTCGGTGTGGCCCCGCTGCCGACCGTAACCGCTGGCCTCGGTGACCGTCAGTCCGTGGACGCCGAAGGCCTGAAGCGCCTCCTTGATCTCGTCGAGCCGGTGGGGCTTGACGACGGCGGTGATGAGCTTCATGCGTCCACCTTCTTGGTCTGCGCGGCGGCCAGGGCCGGGGCGTGGGCGGCGGAGCCGATGACACCGCCGCCGGCACCGCTGAAGTCGTAGGCGGTCTCGGCGTGCTCGGCCTGGTCGATGCCGGAGATCTCCTCGTCCTCGGTGACCCGCATGCCGATCGTCTTGTCCAGCAGGAAGGCGAGGACCGCGGAGACGACCAGGGAGTAGGCGAGGACCGCGCCGACACCGGCGCACTGCTTCCACAGCTGGGTCCAGGTGTGGTCGCCGTAGAAGACGCCCGTGGCGGTGGACTGGCCCTTGCCGGTGGCGAAGAAGCCGATGAGCAGGGAGCCGATGATGCCGCCGACCATGTGGACGCCGACGACGTCGAGGGAGTCGTCGTAGCCGAACCGGAACTTCAGGCCCACGGCCGCGGCGCAGGCGACGCCGGCGATGGCACCGACGGCGATCGCGCCGAGCGGGGAGACCGCGCCACCCGACGGGGTGATGGCGACCAGACCGGCGACCGCGCCGGAGGCGGCGCCCAGCGTGGTGAACGCGCCGTGCCGGATCTTCTCGTAGGCGAGCCAGGCCAGCATGGCGGCGCCGGTGGCGACCTGCGTGTTGACGAACATCAGCGCGCCGACGCCGTCGTCGTTGCCGAGCCAGGAGCCCGCGTTGAAGCCGAACCAGCCGAACCACAGCAGGCCCGCGCCGAGCATGACCAGCGGGAGGCTGTGCGGGCGCATCGGGTCCTTCTTGAAGCCGACGCGCTTGCCGATGACGAGGATGACGCCGAGGGCCGCCGCGCCCGCGTTGATGTGGACCGCCGTACCACCCGCGAAGTCGATCACGCCGAGCTTGAAGGCCCAGCCGTCGGCGCCCCAGACCCAGTGGGCGACCGGGACGTAGACGACCGTGGCCCACAGGGCGACGAAGAGCGACCAGGCCGAGAACTTCACGCGGTCCGCGAGGGCGCCGCTTATCAGGGCCGGGGTGATGATGGCGAACATCATCTGGAAGACCATGAAGACGAAGACCGGGATGGTGTAGCCGGGCCACAGCTCGGTCAGCCCGATCTTGCTGAGGCCGAACCAGTCGGGGTTCCAGCCGATGAGGCTGTTGTGCTCACCGAAGGCGAGGGAGAAGCCGTAGAGCACCCACAGGATGGTGACGATGCCCATGCTGATGAAGCTCATCATCAGCATGTTGAGGGTGCTCTTGACGCGGACCATGCCTCCGTAGAAGAAGGCCAGGCCCGGGGTCATGATCAATACCAGGGCGGAACAGATGAGCATGAAGCCTGTGTTCGCGGCAGACAGCTTGGGTGCCTCCGCGGCAAGCGTGATGGCTGGGGCCATCGGCGTCTCCTCGTCGGTTGGTACGGCCCCGTGCGGGCGGTGCCTGAGCGGTCCGGCGGGTCGGGGGGTGTGGGCCGGTTATGCGCCATGAGACTGGCGCAGCGCGGTTTCGGTGGAAGCCCCTCGTTGTTTCGCCGGGGTGACGAAGGCGCCAGGCGTGTTACGCGTCCATGAACTGCCGGATCTCGGCCGTGCCGATCGTTATCGTGGCGCAACCTCCTGCGGAGGGTTCCTGCGGAGACAGGCCGGCCGCGGCGGGCCTCTCCGATGACCTGGCGCGGGGGAGCCGAGTCGGGCAGTTCGGGAGGACCGGCCGCGGCCGGGGCACGGTGCCGGAGGAGTCAGACCGCTTCGGCGGTCTCCGGCAGGTCGACGGCGAGCTGGTCGGTGAGGTCGACGACGGCGGCGAGATCGCCGTGGTCCCGCACGGCCGTGTCGACCGTCTTTCGAATACGAGTGTTCACACGCTCGGAGCGGACCTTCTTGGCGGTTTCCATGGCCCGGGAGGCGTAGACCGTGCTCTGTTCCGGCTCGCGCCGGAGCAGTTGCACGGTGGCCATGCCGATCAGGTTGAGCGCATACGACCGCTGGTGCTCACCGTCCTTGGCGAACAGCTCCACCGCGCGCTGCATGAGCGGCTCGGCCAGGGAGGCGTAGGCGGGGCTGCGCCCGGCGACGTAGGCGAGGTCGCGGAAGGAGTGGGAGTTCTCGCCGTACAGCTCGGCCTCGGAGAAGAAGCGGATCCAGTCGGGGTCCGGCTCGTCCCACTCGTCGGCCTCCGAGAAGGTGTCCTCGGCCATGCGGACCGCGCGCTTGGTCTTGCCCGGCTGTCCCATGTTGGCGTAGGCGCGGGCCTCCATCGCATACAGCATGGACTGGGTGCGCGGGCTCGCGCAGTCACGGCTGCCGTACTGGGCGAGGTGGATCAGCTCCAGCGCGTCGTCGGGCCGGCCGAGATGGATCATCTGGCGGCTCATGCTGGAGAGGATGTACGAGCCGAGCGGCTTGTCGCCGGCCTCCTTCGCCGCGTGCAGGGCGAGGACGAAGTACTTCTGCGCGGTGGGCTGGAGCCCGACGTCGTACGACATCCAGCCGGCCAGTTCGGCCAGCTCCGCGGCGACCTTGAAGAGCTTGCGGGTGGTGGCCTCCGGCTGGGGTTCCTGGAGCAGGTCGGTGACCTCGTGCAGCTGGCCGACGACCGCCTTGCGGCGCAGACCGCCGCCGCACTGGGCGTCCCACTGCCGGAACATGCGGGTGGTGGACTCCAGCAGGTCCAGCTCGGGCTTGGAGAGCCGGCCGGGCCTGCGGGAGTCGAGGACCGGCTCCGGCTCGGGCGGGACCGGGGAGGCGGGGGTGGGCACGAGCCAGCGCTGCATGGGCTCGATGAGGGACGGCCCGGCGGACAGCGCCAGGGAGGTGCCGAGGAAGCCGCGCCGGGCCAGCATCAGGTCGCTGCGCGAGAACTCGCTGAGCAGGGCGACGGTCTGCGGGGCGGTCCAGGGCAGGTCGACTCCGGACGCGGAGGGGGACTGGCGGGCGGCCCGCAGGCCGAGGTCCTCGATGGAGACCACACAGCCGAAGCGCTCGGAGAACAGATCCGAGAGGATGCGCGGGATCGGCTCCCGCGGATTCTCCCCGTCCAGCCAGCGGCGTACGCGCGAGGTGTCCGTGGAGATGTGGTTGGCGCCCAGCTGGCGGGCCCGGCGGTTCACCTGGCGGGCCAGCTCGCCCTTGGACCAGCCGCTGCGCACGAACCACGAGCCGAGCAGCTCGTTGGGGCGCTTGTCAGCGCTCGCCCCACTACCGCCGTTGCCGCTCACTGGAACGCCCCCATCCCTGAGACCACTTGTCGTCGTTGCGACCCTCGGTCACCCCGGAGGGAGACCGCCGCGCGCCAAGCCCTATCAGAATGCCGGTAAATACGGCTTCCCGTCCGGGGGTTCTCACCCTTCGAACGAGCTGACGACTCGCCTCCGGCATACCCATGGATGCATATGCCTCCCGGACTCGCGCACTCACAGTAATCCTACGATCACCCGCTCAGCCACGGGGATCCCAGAAACGCCACCATTCGCCACCCCTTCGAATGAACTCACGGCCGCTCGCACAGGATTCACTTGACATAGGACCACCGGAAGTGGGCGGAGTGAGGCACGCGGGGGCGCGCAGCTCTCTTTGCGCCACCCCGTTGCGCTTCGAAGCGCCGCCTTGGCCTGGCGCCGACGCGGGAAGGCGGACCCGTAGCGTTACGTTCCGCTTCCGTCTCGTTCCGTGTCGTAACCACCGGCGCGCAGGACCCGTTGGAGGGGGCATGGGCTTCACGATCGGCGGCATTCGCGAGATCCGCTCCGGCACGCGCCGGCGCGGTCGTTCGTCGGAGTGCACCACCGTCGCCGAGTTCACCGGGCTGTGGGGCTGGGACGTGGTGCCGGGCGCGCGGGCCGCGGCGGGCGCCTGCTCGTGCGGGCACCCCGACTGCCCGGCGCCGGGGGCCCATCCGCTGGACTTCGCGCCGCGAGTGCCGGCCGGGGCCACGCTGGACGAGGTGAGCAAGGCCTGGTCCGAGTTCCCGGGCGCCGCGGTGATGCTGCCGGTGGGCCAGGCGTTCGACATCGTGGAGGTCTCCGAGGCCGCCGGCCGCCGCGCCCTGGTCCGCCTGGAGCGCATGGGCCTGCCCCTCGGTCCGGTGACCGCGACCCCGGACGGCCGCGCCCACTTCTTCGTCGCGCCGGGCGCCGCCGCCGAGCTTCCCCGGCTGCTCTACCGCATGGGCTGGGACGACCCCTCGGCCCTGGATCTGCGCGGCCTCGGCGTCGGCTCGTACCTCACGGCGCCGCCCTCCGACCGGGGCGGGCTGGGCCCGGTGCGCTGGCTGCGCCCACCCGCGCTGGACTCGGCGACGCCTCCGGCGGCGCGGTTGCTGCTGGGGACGCTGGCGTATGTGGCGCATCGGTCGCGCACGCGGGCGTAGCCACGTCGGCAAGGCGAAGCGCCCGCCCCCCGGCTGTCCGGGGCGGGCGCTTCTTGTCAGCCAGCGCATGCAGTAACCGCTCAGTCACCGATCAGCGCGTCCACGAACGCCTCCGGCTCGAACGGTGCCAGATCGTCCGCGCCCTCGCCGAGCCCGACCAGCTTCACCGGCACGCCCAGCTCGCGCTGGACGGCGACGACGATGCCGCCCTTGGCCGTACCGTCGAGCTTGGTCAGCACGATGCCGGTGATGTCCACGACCTCGGCGAAGACGCGGGCCTGCACCAGGCCGTTCTGCCCGGTGGTGGCGTCCAGCACCAGCAGCACCTCGTCGAGCGGCGCGTGCTTCTCCACGACCCGCTTGACCTTGCCCAGCTCGTCCATGAGGCCGGTCTTGGTGTGCAGTCGGCCGGCGGTGTCGATGAGGACGACGTCGACCCCCATCTCCTTGCCTTCCTTGACCGCGTCGAAGGCGACGGAGGCGGGGTCGCCGGCCTCCGGCCCGCGCACGGTGTAGGCGCCGACCCGCTCGCCCCACGTCTGCAGCTGGTCGGCGGCGGCGGCGCGGAAGGTGTCGGCGGCGCCGAGGACGACGGTGCGGCCGTCGGCGACGAGCACACGGGCCAGCTTGCCGGTGGTGGTGGTCTTGCCGGTGCCGTTGACGCCGACGACCATCACGATGCCGGGCTTGCGGTCCTCGGGCTCGGTCTTGACCGTGCGGTCGAAGTCGGTGCCGACCAGCTTGAGCAGTTCCTCGCGCAGCAGGCCGCGCAGCTCCTGGGGGGTGCGGGTGCCGAGTACCTTCACGCGTTCGCGCAGCCCCTCGACCAGCTCCTGTGTGGGCTGCACGCCGACGTCGGCGGTGAGCAGGGTGTCCTCGATCTCCTCCCAGGTCTCGTCGTCCAGGTGCTCGCGCGAGAGCAGCGTGAGCAGGCCCTTGCCGAGGGCGTTCTGGGAGCGGGACAGGCGGGCGCGCAGCCGGACCAGCCGGCCCGCGGTGGGCTCCGGGATCTCGATCTCGGGAGCCTCGACGACAGGAGGCTCCTCTACGACGACCGGTGCCGGGCCGGGAAGATCCACCTCTTCGATCGTCCGGCGCGGTTCGTCGCGCGGCGTCTCGGCCTCGTCGCCGACGTGCGGCTCGGCCGGGGGCGCGGTGATGTCGGGCGTCTTCGGGGGCGGCGGGGGCAGCGGCTTCCGGCGCCGGCTGCCCACGACCAGCCCGCCGAGCGCGACGAGCACGACCACGGCGATGACTACAGCAAGGATGACGGTTTCCATAACTCGTCCAGTATCGGCCATGGGCTTCGACGAGAGCCTGTTTGTGGCTTCCTCTGAGAGACAAACGCCACTTAAAGCGAGGAGTCGGAGCAAAGTACGATGGTGGCGGCTCTGTTGACGCGCGTAGAGTCCCGAACGTCCCCTGTCCCCCCACGTCTGGCCCCTTTTTCATGAGCAAAACCGTCGAGACCGAAGGCGCTCTCGAGACCCGTGGCATCGAGCAGGTCCCGGATCACGAGCGCACCGCGAAGACCCGTGAGCTGTTCCCCACCTGGGTCGGCGCCAACATCAGCGTGCTGCTGCTGACCATGGGCGCGAGCCTCGTCGTGGCGTACCACCTGAACATCTGGCAGGCGCTCGTCGTCGCGGTGGCCGCGCCGGTCGTGTCGTACGGCCTGGTCGGGCTGATCGGCATCGCCGGCAAGCGGGGCGGCGCGCCCGGCATGGCACTGTCGCGCGCGGTCTTCGGGCAGCGCGGCAATCTGCTGCCCGGCTCCCTGATCTGGGTCGCCCGCTGGGGCTGGGAGACGATCAACGCGGTCACCGGCGCCTACGCGATGCTCACCATCCTGGACATCCTGTTCGGCCTGAAGGCGAACAGCGTGCTGGACATGGTGATGCTGCTGGTGTTCGTGGTCGCGACCTTCGCGATCTCCGGGCTCGGCATCAACGCGGTGCAGAAGTGCAACAAGTACGCCACGTACCTCTTCGGTGTCTTCTCGGTGCTCGTCCTGGTCTACCTGGTGGCGAACACGGACTGGTCGAAGGTGCTGCACCACGGCGGCGGCTCCACGGCCGCGGTGATCACCGGTGTCGGCATGATCGCGGCCGGTGGCGTCAGCTGGATCCCGACCGCGCCGGACTTCACCCGCTACCTCCCCCGCACGGCGTCCTCGAAGGCGATCGTCGGTACGGCGGTGGGCGGCGCCGGCATCGTCGTCCTGCCCATGGTCCTCATGGGCGCGGTGATGGCGGTCTCCACGCCGGACCTGGCCTCGGCCACCGACCCGGTGTCCTTCCTCGGCGAGATCCTGCCGACGTGGATCGCGGTGCCGTACCTGTTCATCGCGCTGATCGGCATGCTGCTGATCAACTCGATGTCGATGTACTCGGCGGGTTTCACCGCGCAGACCCTCGGCTTCAAGGTGCCGCGGCACTGGGCGGTCTCGGTGAACGCGGTGATCTCGCTGATCTTCGGCGGGGTGCTGATGCTGGTGGCGACGAGCTTCATGGGCTCGTTCATCGCCTTCCTGTCGCTGCTGGCCGTCGCCTTCTCCGCCTGGGTCGGCGTGTTCGGCGCGGACATGCTGCGCCGCACCGAGTACGACGGCGCGGCCATGGCCGACACGACCCGCGCCAGCGCCTACTGGTACCGGGGCGGCTTCTCCCCCGCGGCCGTGGCCGCCTGGGCCGTCGGTCTGGTGTCGGGTCTGATGTTCACGACCTCGGACTGGTTCACCGGCCCGCTCGCGAAGAACAACGTCATCGGCGAGTACGGCCTCGGCTGGGTCGCCACGATCGTGATCTCGGGCGTGCTGTACCTGGCGCTGCCGAAGCCGGCGGTGACCCGGCCGGTGGAGGTCGCCGAGCCGGCGGACGAGCCGGCGGCCGTCACCGTCTGACGGCTCTCGGACCGGCCGGACACCATGGCCATCTGACGCGACGTCAGCTACCGTCCCCCTCCACCGCCCGCCCCGGAGGGGGACTTCCCATGCCCGTCACGGTCGTCCGTTTCAACCTCGTCGCTCCCGGCGCCGCCCCCGCCGCCCTCTCCGCCCGCTACCGGGCCGCCCTGGAGATGGCCGCGTACGCGGACCGGCACGGGATCGGCACCGTGCAGACCGAGGAGCACCACGGCGCCGCCGACAACTGGCTGCCGTCGCCGTTCGCCTTCGCGGGCGCGGTGTTCGGGGCGACCCGGAGCATCGCGGTGACGGTGTCGGCGATGATCGGCCCGCTGCACGAGCCCCTGCGCCTGGCCGAGGAGATCGCCGTACTGGACCTGCTGAGCGGCGGGCGGCTGGTGACGGTGGCCGGGATCGGCTACCGGCCCGAGGAGTACGCCCTGTTCGACGTCGACTTCGGGCGCCGGGGCCGGCTCCAGGACGAACTGCTGGAGACCCTGCTGAAGGCGTGGACCGGCGAGGAGTTCGAACACCGGGGCCGTACGGTACGGCTCACCCCGCGCCCGTTGACCGAACCGCACCCCCTGCTCCTGGTCGGCGGCTCCTCGAAGGCCGCCGCCCGCCGGGCCGCCCGGCTCGGCCTGCCGTTCTTCCCCAGCGCGTATCTGCCGGAGCTGGAGGCGTACTACAAGGAGAGGCTCACCGAGTACGGCACCGGGGGCTGGGTCATGATGCCGGCCGCCGAGACCCCTCTGCTGCACGTCGCCGAGGACCCGGACCGGGCGTGGGCGCACTACGGAGAGCACTTCCTGCACGAGGCCCGGACGTACGCCTCCTGGCAGTCGGGCCGGATGCGCTCGGCGGTGAGGTCGGCGGCCACGACGGTGGAGGAGCTGCGGGCGGAGGGCGTGTACCGCATCCTCACACCGGAGCAGTGCGTGGCCCTGGGCGCCGACAGTCTCGTACTGCATCCGCTGGTGGGCGGGATGCCGGTGGAGGAGGGCTGGCGCAGCCTGCGGTTGTTCGCGGAGCGGGTGCTGCCGGAGGTGGGCGGCTGAGGCGCGAGGCGGCTTCTGGCAGATCCGCTCCGGTGTGCGCGCAACGGATCCGCCCATCGCTCCTGCTACGCCCCTGCCGGCGCAAACCGCCGCCCCCGGACCGGGCAGTGGCCGGTGCGGGGGCGGCGGGTGGTACGAGGAGAGGGGCAGCGGGGTCTTGGGCCCCTACTCCTCGGTCTCGGGGGCTGTCCGTACGGGTCAGCCCATCTCCTCCAGCGACTTGCCCTTCGTCTCCTTGACGAACTTCAGGACGAACGGGATGGAGAGCGCGGCGCAGACGGTGTAGATCACGTAGGTGCCGGAGAGGTTCCAGTCGGCCAGCGACGGGAAGCTCGCGGTGATGGCCCAGTTGGCGATCCACTGCGCGGAGGCGGCCACGCCCAGGGCGGCGGCGCGGATCTTGTTCGGGAACATCTCGCCGAGGAAGACCCAGACCACCACGCCCCAGGACAGGGCGAAGAAGAGGACGAAGATGTGCGCGGCGATCAGGGCCGTCCAGCCCTGGGTGCTCGGGAGCTTGCCGTCGACCAGGTGGTAGCTGAACGCCCACACCTCCAGCGCGAGACCGACGACCATGCCGACCGAGCCGATGAGGGCCAGCGGCTTGCGGCCGACGCGGTCCACGAAGATCATCGCGATCACGGTGCCGATGATGTTGATGATCGACGTCGTGAAGGAGTAGAAGAACGAGTCCGTCGGGTCGACACCGACCGACTGCCACAGCGTCGAGGAGTAGTAGAACGCGACGTTGATGCCGACGAACTGCTGGAAGACCGACAGGCCGATACCGATCCAGACGATCGGCTTGAAGAAGAAGCCGCCGCCGAGCAGGTCCTTGAAGGTGGACTTGTGCTCGCTCTTCATCGCGTGCTCGATCTCGGCGACACGGGCGTCCAGGTCGGCGCTCTTGCCCTCGACCTCGGCGAGGATCTCCTTGGCGCGCTCACGCTTGCCGACGGAGAGCAGGAAGCGCGGGGACTCGGGGATCGCGAAGGAGAGCATGCCGTACAGGACGGCCGGGACGACCATCACACCGAGCATGACCTGCCAGGCCTCCAGGCCCATCAGGTGGCCGCGCTGGTCGCCGCCGGCGGCGTTCAGCAGGCCCCAGTTGACCAGCTGCGAGACGGCGATGCCGACGACGATCGCGGCCTGCTGGAAGGAACCGAGCCGGCCGCGGTAGGCGGGCGGGGCGACCTCGGCGATGTAGGCCGGGCCGATGACGGAGGCCATGCCGATGGCGAAGCCGCCGACGATGCGCCAGAGGGCGAGGTCCCACAGCGCGAAGGGCAGCGCGGAGCCGACGGCGCTGATCGTGAAGAGGACCGCGGCGATCTGCATACAGCGGATACGGCCGATGCGGTCGGCTATGCGGCCCGCCGTGGCGGCGCCGACGGCACAGCCGATCAGGGCGATCGCGATGACCTGGGCGAGGGCCGCGGAGCCGATGTCGTACTTGGTACGGATGGCCTCGACCGCGCCGTTGATCACGGAGCTGTCGTAGCCGAAGAGGAAACCGCCCATGGCGGCGGCCGCCGCGATGAAGATGACGTGCCCGAGATGTTCGGGGTGAGCCGTCCTGGCTCCTGACTGAGGTGCCTGCGCTGTGCTGGTCACGTGGATCTCCTCGGGCCACGGCAACGCTGCCGGGGTGGGGGACGAGCCCTTACAGGTGAGACCTGAAGGTAAAAGCAACGTTGCAGAGACTATGCCTTCAAGTTTCGAAGTCAATACTTCAACGGCTGTGAGTTTTTCGATATAGCCGATCACCCTGTGTTCAGTTCTTGAACACAGGGTGAGGTGATCTTGGAAGTCCGCGCTAACGGAGGCGCTGGGAGATGACCTTCGAGACGCCGTCGCCCTGCATGGAGACGCCGTAGAGCGCGTCGGCGACCTCCATCGTGCGCTTCTGGTGCGTGATCACGATCAGCTGCGAGGCCTCCTGCAGCTCCTGCATGATCCGGATCAGCCGCTGGAGGTTGGTGTCGTCCAGCGCCGCCTCGACCTCGTCCATGACGTAGAAGGGGCTGGGGCGTGCCTTGAAGATCGACACCAGCAGGGCCACGGCCGTCAGCGAGCGCTCGCCACCCGACAGCAGGGAGAGCCGCTTGACCTTCTTGCCCGGCGGTCGCGCCTCGACGTCCACGCCCGTGGTGAGCATGTTGTCGGGGTCGGTGAGCACGAGCCGTCCCTCGCCGCCCGGGAAGAGCCGGCTGAAGACGCCCTCGAACTCGCGGGCGGTGTCCCGGTAGGCCTCGGTGAAGACCTGCTCGACGCGCTCGTCGACCTCCTTCACCACCTGCAGCAGATCGGCGCGGGTCTTCTTCAGGTCCTCCAGCTGCTCGCTGAGGAACTTGTGCCGCTCCTCCAGCGCCGCGAACTCCTCCAGCGCCAGCGGGTTGACCTTGCCCAGCTGCTGGTACGCCCGCTCGGCCGCCTTGAGCCGCTTCTCCTGCTCGGCCCGCACGAAGGGGCGCGGCTGGTTACGGGGGTGGTCCGGGTCGTCCGGGAGTTGCTCGCCGTCGGCGGCGGGCGAGGGCGGCACGGGCTGGTGCGGACCGTACTCCGCCACCAGTCCCGCCGGCTCGACACCCAGCTCCTCCAGCGCCTTGGTCTCCAGCTGCTCGATCCGCAGCCGCTTCTCCGCACCGAGTACCTCGCCCCGGTGCACTGAATCGGTCAACTTGTCGAGTTCGGACTTGAGTTCGCGTCCGGCGGTGCGCGCGGCGGTCAGCTCCTGCTCGCGCTGGGCCTTGGCCGCCTCGGCGGCGGTGCGTTCCCGGTCGGCGCGGGCGAGGGACACCTCGATGTGCGCGAGCAGCTGCCGGGCGCCACAGGCGACGGCCTCGGCGACCGCGGCCTCGTGCCGCAGGCGGGCGCGGCGCTGCTCGGCACGCGCGCGTGCCTCGCGTTCCGCGCGGGCCGCGCGGTCGAGGGAGTCCGCCCGTCCGGCGAGCCCCTTGACCCGTTCCTCGTGGGTACGGGCCTGGAGGCGGGCCTCCATCTCGGTCTGGCGGGCGTTGGCGCCGTCGGCGGCGAGCCGGTCCCGGACGGAGGTGTCCGGCTCCTCCTCGACCGGCATCTCCTCGGCGACGGCCAGCCGCTCGGCCAGTTCCTCGGCCTCCTGTACGGCCTTCTCCAGCGCCTCCTGTGCGCGTGCCGCCGCCGCGGCCGACCGCTCGGCCTCCCCGGCGGCGCCGCGCGCCTGTCCGGCGAGCCGGCCCAGTTGCTGGGCCACGCCTGACTTCTCCCGGTCGGCGGCCCGGCGCCGCTCTCCGAGTTCTTCCACGAGGGCGGCAGCCTCGGTCCGCCGTTCGGCTGCCGCCCGCTGCTCCCGGGCCAGCTCCTCACACCGCACCGCCAGCTCGGCCAGCTCGGCTGCGGCCTCGTCGACGGAGGCCTGAACCTCCAGCAGGCTGGGGGCTCCGGCCGAGCCGCCGTGTGCGAAGTGGGCGCCCAGGAGGTCGCCCTCCGCGGTCACGGCGGTGAGCTCCGGGTGCGCGTAGACGAGGTCCTCGGCGTCCTCGAGGGTGCCGACGACGATGATGCCGGCCAGTAGCCTGCGGACAGCGGGGAGCAGTTCGGCGGGGCCGCGGACGAAACGCTCCGCGGGTCCGGCCGTGCTGGGCAGTCGTTCGTCTGCGGGTTCGCTGCTGCTGGGCGCGCAGTTCCCCGCGCCCCCTTGGGGCGCGTCCCCTGCCAGCAGCAGTGCCGCCCTGCCCCCGTCCTGTTTGCGCAGCAGCCGGATCGCCTCGGCCGCCGCTGCCGGGGTCGACACGGCGATCGCGTCCGCCGCCGCGCCGAAGGCCGCCGCGAGCGGCACTTCGTATCCCGGGGTGACCGTCAGCAGTTCCGCTGCCGGGCCGAGGACCCCGGTGAGGCGGTCGCGGGCGCCGAGCAGTATTCCGGTGCCGTCCTTGCGGCGCAGGCCCAGGGCCAGGGCCTCGTGCCGGGCCTGGGTCGCGGCGCGGGCGCGTTCCGCCCCGGCGGACGCCTCCCGGGCCGCGCTCAGGGCGGACTCGGCCTGCGTCAGCTGCCGCTTGGCCGCGGCGTGCTGCTCGGCCAGGTCCGCGTCGTCCGCGTCCAGGCCGTCGACCTCCGCCTTGAGCGCCTCGTACTCCTCCTGGGCCCGGACGGCACGTTCCTGCGCCTCGTCGCGGGCCGTGGCCAGGCGGTCGATCTCAGCCTGGGCCGAGGCCGCGCGCGAGCGGGCCGCGTTGACCTGGCCGGAGAGGCGGGCCAGGCCCTCGCGGCGGTCGGCGAGGGCGCGGGCGACGTCCTTCAGGCGGCGTTCCTCGACGGCCAGCTCCCGCTCCAGTTCGGCGCGGTGGGCGACGGTGTCGTCGAGGGCGCGCTGGGCCGCCTCCAGGGCCGCCTCCAGCTCGGCCTCCTGCTCACGGATGCGGGCGGCCTCGCGCTCCAGGTCCTCGGGGTCGCGGCCGCGCCGCTCCTCGGGGGGCGCGG
Source organism: Streptomyces sp. NPDC037288 (assembly GCF_055603265.1). Lineage (NCBI taxonomy): Bacteria > Bacillati > Actinomycetota > Actinomycetes > Kitasatosporales > Streptomycetaceae > Streptomyces > Streptomyces sp. NPDC037288. Next base: position 53,241 of record NZ_JBVJVY010000031.1, on the reverse strand, counting down.
AGGTGGCGCTCTTCACCCGGGCGTCGGCCAGCGAGACGGTGCCGCGGACGCGTTCGGCCAGCTGGGAGAGCTCGTACCAGGTCTGCTGGGCGCGCTGCAGGCGCGGCGTGAGCTGCCGTACCTCGTCCTCCAGCAGGGCCTCGCGGTGCAGGGCCTTCTTCAGCTCCTGCTCGGCCGTCTCCTTGCGCTCCTTCAGGGCCGCCTCGTCGGCGATCTCGGCCCTGAGGGCTTCGCGCAGGCGCACCAGGTCGTCGGCGAGCAGGCGCAGCCGGGCATCCCGCAGGTCCGCCTGGATGACCGCGGCCCTGCGCGCCACCGCCGCCTGCCGGCCCAGCGGCTTCAGCTGGCGGCGCAGCTCGTCCGTCAGGTCCTGCACGCGCGCGAGGTTGGCCTGCATCGCGTCCAGCTTGCGCAGCGCCTTCTCCTTGCGCTTGCGGTGCTTCAGGACGCCCGCGGCTTCTTCGATGAAGGCGCGGCGGCCCATCGGGTCCGCGTGCAGGACGGAGTCCAGCTGGCCCTGGCCGACGATGACGTGCATCTCGCGGCCGATGCCGGAGTCGGAGAGGAGTTCCTGGATGTCGAGGAGGCGGCAGGTGTCGCCGTTGATCTGGTACTCGCTGCCGCCGTTGCGGAACATGATCCGCGTGATGGTGACCTCGGCGTACTCGATGGGCAGCGCGCCGTCGGAGTTGTCGATGGTCAGGGACACCTCGGCGCGGCCCAGCGGCGGGCGGCCGGTGGTGCCGGCGAAGATGACGTCCTCCATCTTGCCGCCGCGCAACGACTTGGCGCCCTGCTCGCCCATGACCCAGCTGAGCGCGTCCACGACGTTGGACTTGCCCGAGCCGTTCGGTCCGACGACGCACGTGATGCCCGGTTCGAACCGGAGCGTGGTCGCCGAGGCGAACGACTTGAACCCGCGGAGGGTCAGGGCCTTGAGGTGCACGCCGCTGGACTCTACCGGGCGCCGCTATCTCACTCCATGAACCTTCGCAACCCCGCGGTTTCGCCATTGAACATGCAGGGCACACCGTACGTTAAAGACAGTGAAAGGATGCGCGGGGCACAGAAAGAAGGGACGCCGAAGCGTCCCTTGCAAACTCTGGCAACCGGGTTTCGGTCGCCCGATCAACTGAGCGGTTGATACGGCAGCCCGATCGCTGCGACTGCTGTTGTGGAGCTGATGCAGTGATCAGGTGAGCGCAGGCTCCGCCTGGTGTGCGTCGATGCTCTCCATGATCCTGTCCTGAGAGGCGGCAGCCGTCAGCGCTTCGTTCTCCGCCTGGATCCTTACCAGCTCGGACTCCAGGTCCTGGACGCGCTGCTGCAGCCGTCGCATCTCGGCGAGGAGTCGAGGGTCGGAGCCGCCGACGTAACCGAGAAGCGCCTTTGCCATGATGGATGGTCCTCCACACTGAGTGACCGACCGATGCGGTGTGGGTCGTGAGGGATTCGCACCCGCGGTGCTTGGCACATCCGGGTGTTGCTCTGCTGTTGCTCCATGCCAAACAGCTAAGGTGCGCGGGGCTTTCAGCGTCTCACCAAAAAGTTTGACGGTCAACACGATCACGCCCTGTATTGGTGGGCAAACCGGGCGCGCGGCCGGGAAAGCGGCGGCGCTGCGACTCATCCGGGGCCCTCAGGGCGTGACGATCAGAAGTACCAGCCGGAGCCTGCCATGTCGGGCCGTTCTTGGCAACCACCAGGTCGTTTCCGCTCCGTGCGGGTGCTCTTGGCGGCTCGCCGCGCGCCGGCCCACGCGCCTCCGGGGCACCCGCTCAGCGGATGGCGAAACCGTCGTAGCCGCCGCGGGGTGTGTCCCAGATCTCGGTGACTCCGTCCACCCGCCCGGGCGTGTCGTTCCCCTGAAGCCAGTCCAGCAGCCCCTCGCAGCCCTCGCGGGCCCCCTCCGCGACCACCTGGACGCGACCGTCGGCCAAATTGAGAGCAAAACCACTCAGGCCGCCGATCTCCAGCGCCTTGGCACGCGTGAACCAGCGGAAACCCACACCTTGCACCTGTCCGCGCACCCAGGCGACCAGTCGTACGTCCTCGCTCATGGGTGCAACCTAACCGGCCGATGTCGGTCGGGACACGTCGCGCCCCGGCGGCATGGGGTACCGTCCCGACCCAATGCATCTCATATGAAACTCACTCGATCGAGTGAGTCGGGTTGGCCAGAAGGAGTCACTCGCCGCGCAGGCGCCGGTCGACCGCGAGGACGAGGAAGAGGGCAAGGACATGGGACGCCACCGACGCATCGCCGCCGGCCGCGCCGCCACGGGCCGCGCCACGGGGGCCATACGTACGGAGCGCTCCGGCACCGGGAGCGGCGACCCGCGTAACCCGTACGCGGGCGAGGCGCCCAGGGGCATCGCGCCGTATCTGAACCCGGAGGCCTACGCCGAGGCGACCGCCCGGGCCCACGCCTATCTGTACGCGGCGGACGACGCGGGCCCGGCGCCGGCCGGCGCCGGCTTCACACCGGGCGGCGACCCCTCTCACGACCACCGGCGCCGGAAGAAGGCCGGGAAGCCGGTGCGCGCGGGCCTGCTCGGGGTGTCCGCGGCCGTCGCCCTCGGTACGGCCGCGGTGGCCACGGGCGTGGTGCCGGGTCTGCAGAACTACAAGCTCGGCGGCGCCACGAGCACCACCGGTGGTGAGCGGGTGCAGGCGGTGGACACGCCGAGCAACACGGCCGCCGAGCAGGGCGGCACCTCGGGCAGCGCGGACAGCCACGGGGGTGGCGCCGGCACCGGCCGGAACACGGCACGCCCGAAGTCCCCGAGCCCGTCCGTCTCCACGTCGGCGTCGGCGTCGGCGTCGAAGCCGGTCTCCCCCACGCCCAGCCCGTCGAAGACGGCGTCCGAGAGGCCGGCGCCGGCGACCACGCCGTCGAAGCCGAAGGGCACGAGCACCCCGTCGGGTGCGGCGTCCCGGACACCCGGTACGCCCAAGGCACCCAAGTCGCCCGCGGCGAGTCCCGCACCGGTGACGGTGTCGGCGCGGGCCGCCGCCGAGGCGGAGGTGCTCACCCTGGTCAACCAGGAACGGGCGAAGGTCGGGTGCAGCCCGCTGGCCGCGAACTCCTCGCTGACCAGGCTGGCCGAGACGTTCAGCGACGACATGGCGGCGCGGGACTTCTTCGACCACACCGACCCGAACGGCAAGACCCCGTGGGACCGGGCCGCGGCGGCCGGTGTCACCGACCTCGGCGGCGAGAACATCGCCCGCGGCCAGGCCGACGCGGCGGCCGTGATGAAGGCCTGGATGAACAGCCCCGGCCACCGCGCCAACATCCTGAACTGCGACTTCAAGACCCTCGGAGTCGGCGTCCACTTCGGCCCCGGCGGCCCTTGGTGGACCCAGGACTTCGGTTACTGACACCGTCGCGCCTCCGCGGTCCGAGCGGTCTCGGGCCGACGGGTCTCAGGCGGCGCGACCGCGCGTGAAGCGCTGTGCCGTCTCGGTGACCCGGCGGCCCAGGTGCTCGGCCGTCGCTATGTCGGCCTTGTGGACGCCCTCGGGGCCCTCGTCGCTGTTGGTCTGGGCGGCGGCGCCGGCGAAGAAGCCGAGGCGGTTGAGGTCGTTCTCGGACGCGGTGCTGGCGTTCCAGCCGGGCAGCAGGCCGAGGTTGACCCAGGTCATGCCGTGCTGGGCGGCGAGCGTCTGGAAGAACTGCAGGGTGTGCAGCTTGTCGCCGCTCTTGGAGGCCGAGTTGGTGAAGCCGGCGGCCAGCTTGTCCCGCCAGTCCTGGCCGAACCAGCGCTTGGAGGTCGCCTCGGCGAAGACGTGGAAGGCACCGGAGGCGGTGCCCATGTAGGTGGGCGAGCCGAAGACGATCGCGTCGGAGCGGTCCAGCGCCTCCCACTGCTCGTCGGTGATCTCGTCGACCTTGATCAGGTGCACCTCGGCACCCGCGTCGGCGGCGCCGGCGCGGACGGCCTCGGCGAGGACGGCGGTGTGGCCGTAGCCGGAGTGGTAGGCGATGGAAACGACAGGGGTGGTCACAGAGACTCCTCGAACGGTGGCTCGCAAGGGGCAGCGCAAGAAACAGTGACCCCAGGAAAGCACTAACCAGTAGTTAGTGCAACCTGCCGGTTAGCGCTGCACCCGCGTACTCTTGGCGGCATGACCGCCACCACCCAGGACCACGACGACCAGGCGTACGACGACCTGGCCTACAACGTCTTCGCCAAGGCCTGTCCGTCCCGCGGCACGCTGGAGCACGTCACGGGCCGCTGGGGCGGGCTGACGCTCGGCGCGCTGTACGAGGGCTCGCTGCGCTTCAACGAGCTGCGCCGCCGTGTGGACGGGGTGAGCGAGAAGATGCTGTCCCAGACCCTGCACGCGCTGGAACGCGACGGCCTGGTGCACCGCGAGGCACAGCCGACGAACCCGCCGCGCGTGGACTACGAACTGACCCCTCTGGGCCGCCAGGTCGCCGAGCGCCTGCTGGCGCTCATCCACTGCGTCGAAGGCGCCATGGACGACGTACTGGCGGCGCGTGCGCGTTACGACGGGACGCGCGGCGCCCTCTGACACTTCGGGCAGAAGTAGCTCGACCGGTTCATCCAGGGGCGGCGGCGGATCGGCGTACCGCACCGCTTGCACGGCTCGCCCTCGCGGCCGTACGCGTCCAGGGACCGGTCGAAGTAGCCCGACTCGCCGTTGACGTTGACGTACAGGCTGTCGAAGCTGGTGCCGCCGACGGCGAGGGCCGCGTTCATCACGTCCCGGACGTGGCCGAGCAGTGCCGTCGTGACCGGGCGGGTGAAGTTCGCGGTCGGGCGCTCGTAGTGGATGCGGGCGCGCCACAGCGCCTCGTCCGCGTAGATGTTGCCGACCCCGCTGATCAGCGACTGGTCCAGCAGAGCGCGTTTGATGGTGGTCCGCTTGCGGCGCAGTGCCAGGTGGAACGCCTCGGCGTCGAACAGCTCGTCGAGGGGGTCGCGGGCGATGTGCGCGATGACGTCGGGCAGGCCGTCCGCGGTGTTGTCGTGCAGCGACAGACCGCCGAAGGTGCGCTGGTCGACGAAGCGGAGTTCCGTGCCGAGGGAGTCGGCGAACCGGATGCGGATACGCAGGTGCTTCTCGTCCGGCGTCTCCTGCGGCTGCACCAGCAGCTGGCCGCTCATGCCGAGGTGGGCGAGGACGGACTGGTTGGTCTCCTCCAGCGGCAGCCACAGGTACTTGCCGCGGCGGCTGGGTGGACCGATGTGGTGGCCCTTGAGGCGGTGTGCGAAGTCCTCGGCGCCCGCGATGTGCCGGCGCACGGCGCGCGGGTGCAGCACCTCGACCTCCGCGACGGTGCGGTGGGCGACCCAGCGCGCGAGGCCGCGCCGGACGACCTCCACCTCGGGCAGCTCGGGCATCGGGACCCCCGTTACGAAGCGGTGGATGAGCCGAGCGCCCGCCCCACCGTGAAGGGCGGGGCGGGCGCTCGGTACTGCTGTGGGTCAGGCGGGAGCGGACGACGACTCGTCGTCCTTGACGGCTTCCTTGGCCGCCTCGTCGGCCCGCTGGGCCTCCTTGGCGCGCTCGTCCGCGGCGGCCTTGATGGCCCGCCAGGCGGACTCGGCAGCCTGCTGCTCCGCCTCCTTCTTGCTGCGGCCGGTGCCGGTGCCGTACGAGACGCCTCCGACGCGGGCGGCAGCAGTGAAGGTCTTCTCGTGGTCGGGGCCGGTCTCCGTGACCAGGTACTCGGGCACGCCGAGCCCCTCGATCGCGGTCAGCTCCTGGAGGGAGGTCTTCCAGTCCAGGCCGGCACCGAGGTTCGAGGACTTCTCGATCAGCGGGTCGAAGAGCCGGTGCACCAGCTCGGACGCCGCGTCGAGGCCCTGATCGAGATAGACCGCGCCGATCACCGCTTCCAGGGTGTCGGCAAGGATGGACGCCTTGTCCCGCCCGCCCGTGCCCTCTTCACCGCGGCCGAGCCGGATGAAGGAACCCAGGTCGAGGCCGCGGCCCACTTCCGCCAGCGCACGCGAGTTGACCACCGCGGCCCGCAACTTGGCCAGCTGGCCCTCGGGCAGGTCGGGGTGGGTGCGGTACAGCGTGTCCGTGACGACGAGACCGAGGACGGAGTCACCAAGGAACTCCAGCCGCTCGTTCGTCGGCAGACCGCCGTTCTCGTACGCGTAGGAACGGTGGGTCAGCGCGCGCACCAGAAGGGCGGACTCGACCTGGTAGCCGAGCCGCCCTTCCAGAAGCGTGTGGGACGAGGCCGTGTTGTCCGCCTTCTTCTTGGCGGGTGCGTCCGCCTTGGCGTCTTCCGCCTTCTTGGGACTGGACACAGTGCCTCTCACCAGCCCGCTCAGACTTCGAGGACCTGGCGCTTGTTGTAGGTGCCGCAAGACGGGCACGCGATGTGCTGCTGCTTGGGCTCGTGGCAGCGCTCGCACGCAACCAGGGTGGGGACCGCAGCCTTCCACTGCGACCGGCGGTGGCGCGTGTTGCTGCGCGACATCTTCCGCTTCGGAACAGCCACGGCTACTTCTCCTGCTTCTCGTCGACGCCCGCTTCCGCGTCAGCGCCGCTCATCTCGTCCTTCTCGCCGTCTTCGAGTGAACCGGCGAGTCCCTGCAAAGCCGCCCAACGGATGTCGACGGCGTCGTGGTGGTGGTCCGGGTCGTCCGCGAGCCGCGCTCCACACTCGGAGCACAGGCCCGGGCAGTCTTCCTGGCACACCGGCTGCATCGGCAGTGCGAGCACCACCGCATCGCGCAGCAGAGGTTCGAGGTCGAAGAGTCCGTCCTCGAGGAAGAACCTGTCCTCGTCGCCCTCGGCGTCGTCGCCCGGTTCCGCGATCACGCGGCCCCGGTCGTCGGCGTCAGGGTACGAGAACAGTTCCTGGAAGTCCGCTTCGAGCTCCAGCCCGACCGGCTCCAGACACCTTACGCACTCCCCCTCGGCCTGTGCACGGGCGGTGCCTGTGACGAGCACCCCTTCCATGACCGACTCGAGCCGGAGTTCGAGCTCCACCGGGGCGCCTTCCGGCACTCCGATGACCCCCTGGATGCCGAGATCGGCGGGAGCGTCGATCGTGCGGGTCAGGCGCTGCAGCGCGCCAGGACGCCGACCCAGCTCGTGTGTGTCGAACACGAGGGGGTTGCGGTGGTCGAGGCGGGCGTTGGAAGCCATTCCTGCTTTCGATCTTCGAGCTCGGAGGGCCGCCGCCCGTCGGTACCGAGGACAGCGGAGATCGCGGACGTACACGCGACCGAAGAGCCAGGATACTGGAGCTTTAGCTCAGGGCCCAATCCGGTACGTCACTGCAGACCGCGCCCCTGCTCGTACGCCCGCAGCTGCTCGGCGCTGATCATGCTGGTATCGAAGAGGCTGGTCTCGTCCAGAGCGTAACCGGGCTGCTGTTGGTGCTGGTGGGGCTGCTGCGGCTGCTGCGGGTCGTAGGCGGCCTGCTGGGGGTCGTAGGAGCCCTGGTAGGCGTAGGGGTCGGCCTGCTGGTAGCCGTAGGGGTCCTGCTGACCGTAGGCGGGCTGCTGCGGGAAGCCGCCGTAGGGGTCCGGCTGCTGCTGGTCGTACGCATACGCCGGCTGCGGCTCGTACGACGGCTGCTGCGCCGGCTGGGCCGGCCGCTCCGGGCGCTCGGCCGGGCTGTCCTGGTCCGCGAGGGCGGCGAGGTCGGCGAGGTAGTCGGCGTCGCTGGAGTGCTGGAAGGTCGAGGTGTCGTCGGCGAGGGCACCGAGGTCGTCCGTGGCGATCCGGCCGTGCAGCTTCTGCCGGCCGCGGCCGACGGCCTCCAGGGTCTTGGCGAGGACCGCCTCGAAGGCGCCCAGCTTGGCGTCGACGTACTGGTCGGCGTTGTGGCGCAGGGTCTCCGGGTCGTGGCTGCGCTCGGGGGCGTCCTCGTCCTCGTAGCCGTTCTCGTCCAGGCCGGGGCCGGTGCCGAGCAGCTTCTCGCGGCCACGGCCGACCGAGCCGAGGGTCTTGGTGAGGACGACCTCGAAGTTGGCGAGCTTGGAGTCGACGTAGTCGTCGGCCTCGGCGCGGATCTCCTCGGCCTCCTGGCGGGCCTCGGCGAGGATCCGGTCGGCCTCGGCCTGGGAGCGGCGGGCGATCTCGGTGTCGGAGATCAGCGAGCCGCGCTCGGCGTGCGCGTTCTCGATGATCCGCCCGGCCTCCATGCGGGCCTGCTCGACCATCTGCTCGCGGTCGCCGATCAGCTCCTGCGCCTGCGCGAGGGAGCCGGGCAGCGCCTGGCGCACCTCTTCGAGCATCGCGAGCAGCTCGGCGCGGTTGACCACGCACGACGCCGACATCGGCATGGACCGGGCGCCGGAGACCGTGGAGACGATCTCGTCGAGCTTCTTCTGCACGTCCACCTGTGCTCGCCACTCTCTACAGCCGGGTTGGAGACGGACGGGACGACTGTAGCCCCATCAGTCCTTGCGCAGGCGCTTGTTCAGGGCCCCGAGGACGGGGGCGGGAACCAGGTGGGAGACGTCGCCGCCCCAGGCGGCGACCTCCTTGACCAGGGAGGAGGACAGGAAGCTGTACGTGGGGTTGGTGGGCACGAACAGCGTTTCGACCCCGGTGAGGCCGATGTTCATCTGGGCCATCTGCAGTTCGTAGTCGAAGTCGCTGACGGCGCGCAGTCCCTTGACGATGGCGGGGATGTCGCGGTGCTTGCAGAAGTCGACGAGGAGGCCGTGGAAGGCCTCGACCCGGACGTTCGCGTACTCGGCGGTGACCTCGCGGATCAGCTCGATCCGCTCCTCGATCTCGAACAGGCCCTTCTTGGACTTGTTGATCATCACCGCGACGTAGACCTCGTCGTACAGACGGGAGGCGCGGGCAATGATGTCGAGATGTCCGTTGGTGATCGGGTCGAACGACCCGGGACAGACGGCGCGGCGCACTTGTGATCCCTCGCTCTCCGGTCCGGTCATCGTGCGTCTTCGCACGTAGAGGCGGCGCGACCGTACCAAAACGTTCCCTCGCCGTAGCGACGGGACCGGATCGCCTCGAAGCCGTCCGGCCAGTGGAATTCGCCGCCTCTGGTGCTGCGCTCCACGGTGACGAGCGCTTGCTCAGCGAGCCAGCGTTCCGAGTGGAGTGTGAGCAGAATCTCGCGAAGATCGTCGTCTGTGACGGCGTACGGGGGGTCGAGGAAGACGAGGTCGTACGGCTCTTCCGGTGCCGGCTGCTTGATGATCTGTTCCGCTTTGCCTGCTCTGACCTCGGCGCCTGGGAGGCCCAGGTTTCTCACGTTCTCACGGACGGTCTTCGCGGCGCGGGGGTCCGCCTCGACGAGGAGCGTGTGGCCCGCGCCGCGGGAGAGGGCCTCCAGGCCTACGGCGCCTGAGCCGGCGTAGAGGTCGAGGACCCGTTCGCCGTCCAGGGGGCCGCCGAGGAGGGACTGCCAGGTGGAGAAGAGACCTTCGCGGGCACGGTCCGATGTCGGCCGGGTTCCGGTGCCAGGGGGTACTGCGAGGCGCCGTCCGCCGGCCCGGCCGGCGATCACGCGGGTCATGTGGGGTCCTTCTTAGTGGGCGGCTTTACGGTTCATTGTGGCCGGTCGCCAGTCCCCCGCGCCCCTTCGGGGGCGCTTCGGCCTCACCCCTTCTCCAGGTACTGCTCCCTCTCGTCGTCCAGCAGGGCGTCCAGAGCCGTGCGCAGGCCCGGGAGCCGCCGCAGCTCCGGATCCGCAGCCACGACCGCCGTCGCCTCCTCCCTCGCCTCCGCGATGACCTCCTCGTCCTCGATGACCGCCAGGACGCGCAGGCTGGTGCGGGCGCCGGACTGGGCCTGGCCCAGGACGTCGCCCTCCCGGCGTTGTTCGAGGTCGATCCGGGAGAGTTCGAAGCCGTCGAGGGTGGAGGCGACGGCGTTCAGGCGCTGGCGGGCGGCGCTGGCCTCGGGCATCTCGGTGACCAGGAGGCACAGGCCGGGGGCCGAGCCCCGGCCCACGCGACCGCGCAGCTGGTGGAGCTGGGAGACACCGAAGCGGTCGGCGTCCATGATGACCATCACCGTGGCGTTGGGGACGTTCACGCCGACCTCGATGACCGTCGTGGCGACCAGGACGTCGGTCTCGCCGGCCGCGAAGCGGCGCATCACCGCGTCCTTGTCGTCCGGGTTCATACGGCCGTGCAGCACCTCCACGCTCAGGCCCCGGAGGGGTCCGCGGCTCAGCTGGTCCGCCACCTCCACGACCGCGAGCGGCGGGCGCTTCTCCGCCTCGTCCTCGGGCGGCTTCTGCCCGGCCTTCCCGGGAGCGGGTGCCTCATCGATGTCGTCGCCGATGCGGGGGCAGACGACGTACGCCTGGTGACCGTTCTCGACCTCCTCGCGGACCCGGTCCCAGGCACGGGTGAGGAAGTGGGGCTTGTCGGCGGCCGGGACCACATGGCTGGCGATCGGGGAGCGGCCGGCGGGGAGCTGGTCGAGGACGGAGGTCTCCAGGTCGCCGAAGACCGTCATGGCGACCGTGCGCGGGATCGGGGTGGCCGTCATCACCAGCAGGTGCGGGGGCTGCTTGCCCTTGCCGCGCAGGGCGTCGCGCTGCTCGACGCCGAAGCGGTGCTGTTCGTCGACCACGACCAGGCCGAGGTCGTGGAACTGGACCTTGTCCTCGATCAGGGCGTGCGTGCCGATGACGATGCCGGCCTCGCCGGTGACCAGGTCGAGCAGGGCCTGGCGGCGGGCGGGCGCGCCCATCGAGCCGGTGAGCAGGACGACCTTGGTGGCGTGCTCGGCGCCGCCCAGCATGCCGGCCTCGGCCAGCTCGCCCATCATCTCGGTGATCGAGCGGTGGTGCTGCTGGGCGAGGACCTCGGTGGGCGCGAGCATGGCGGCCTGACCGCCCGCGTCGACCACGGTGAGCATGGCGCGCAGGGCCACCATGGTGTTGTGCGTCACCGTGAAGTGATCGGTGACGTAGGCGCGGCCGGGGTGGGCGACGCTGATGCACTGCACCGGCTTGCGGCCTACGGGCTCCACGGAGCGGATCCCGCGCCGGAACGTGTCGTCCTGCGGTCGTGGGCGTACGCGCTCGGCTTTGCGGGTGAGCCGGAAGGGGGCGAAGCCCTCGGGCAACGCCACGGAGACGTGGAAAGCGGCCCTCTCGGGCAGGACACGCGCCCGGCCGCCCAGGGAACGGACGAGCCAGGCCACGTCGTCCGCCAACGTCTTCGATGCCGGGCACACGGAAATGCTCATGCCATCTTGATCAACGGTGCCGCCGGTGTCCATGAGCCCTTGCAGGAGGGCGAGGCGATTCTTGATCGACGTGTTCTTGAACTGGACGGGGATGAACTCGTCGTGTGACGCCACCCCCCAGAGGCCCAGGTCACGCAGAGTCTGAACGACGGGGTTGGGAACGCCCCCCGAGCGGTGGGCCGGCTCAATCGTGTGGTCGCAGAGCGAACCGGCCACGGGGACGAGACGGCAGTCCGGAGCCACCAGGGCCGCCAGCGCATCGCGGATCTCCGCGTCGGCAGTGGAGAACCGCAGAGGGTGCCGGAACGAGCCGTCGCCCAGCAGCAGCCCGAGCAGATAGGGGTCCAGAGGCAGCACGCAGTCGTCGCCGAGGTCCACCGGGGTCGCCGCCGGGATGTACCACTTCGACGACCCGTCGGCCTTGAACAGGTCCTGCCGGATTTCCCGGGTGGTCAGCACTTCGGGGGGCCGGCGACGGTCCCCGCCGCGGTCTGTGCCGACGATCCACAGGTGTTCGTCATCGCACTCGACCGAACTTCCGTCGGAAAGCACAACACGCCAGACATCCCGGTCGCCTTGTGGAAAGACCCCGTCGATCAGAGCGGTCTCGCCGGCCGGCACGACGACCTCGTCGCCCACTTCCAGGTCGCCCATCCGCCGGAAACCGCAGGGCGTGAGCACGAGCGAGTCCAGCGGCTGGGCCTTGCCGCTGCCGACCTCGCCTTGCAGCAGGCGGTGCATCGGGTGCTCGGTGGCCAGGTCGTCGAAGATCTCCTTGGAGACCTTCTGCTGGCCCTCGGTGAGGGTGAAGGGGAGGCGGCCGTCGAAGGCCGTGAGGAGGCCGTCCGGCCTGGGGGTGCGGGGGACGGCGGGGAGTTGGGCGTCCGCCTGGCGGCGGCGGGCCAGGGCGACCTGCAGGACGAAGGCCTCGTCCCACTTCAGGCGGGCGCGGGCATCGGCGATGTCGGCCTTGGTGTGCGGGCGGTGGATCTTGAGGAGGGCCTCGGGGAGCGGGAGCAGGCCGCGGCCCTCGCGCAGGGCGGGCGGGAGCGGGTCGAGGGCGTCCTGGGCGGCGGGCAGCACCGTCTGGACCGCCTTGCCGATCTTCCAGGACTCCAGTTTGGCCGTGGCCGGGTAGATGGGGATCAGGGCGCCGGCCCAGGTCTCGACCGCCTCCTCGCCGTCGCCACGCAGCAACTCGTAGGCGGGGTGGGCGAGTTGGAGGCGGCGGTTGAACACCGAGACCTTGCCGGCGAACATCGCGCGGGTGCCCGGCAGCAACTCCTTGTGGGGCTTGTGGACGCCGTTGCCGAAGAAGACCAGCTGGAGTCGGCCGCTGCCGTCGGTGATCGTGACCTCCAGGCGCTGGCCCTTGCCGCGGGGGGCCTTGGCGGAGGCGAAGCTGTGCAGCCGGGCGTCGGCGACCTGGGCGACCACCGTGACGTGCTCGTCCATGGGGAGGTCGGCGAGGTGGGTGAGCTGGCCGCGCTCCTCGTATCTGCGCGGGTAGTGGTGGAGGAGGTCGCCGACGGTGTGCAGGCCGAGGTGCTCGGCCATCACCTTCGCGGTGGCGGGGCCGAGCACTGACTTCAGTGGCTGGTTCAGTGGTTCTTCCAGTGCGGGCACGAGATCCATTGCACACCACGGCACTGACAATGCCGTATACGCTTCGGGAAAGTCCTGGTCACACGGTTCGTTCGGGCTCTAGGATGGCGCGCTCCGGCCATCCCCTCCGCGGTCACCGCCCCACCGGGACCGCCCGACCCCGCGCCGTGCGAGTTCCCCGCCCCGCGGCGCCGTGACGATGGACTCCCAGACCTCGCAGTCATCCCAGGCACCCCGGTCACCTCACGAACCTCACAAACCTCATACGTTCCAGGTCGACCTGCGCGGTCTGGTGGACCTGCTCTCGCATCACCTCTACTCCAGCCCCAAGGTCTATCTGCGCGAACTGCTGCAGAACGCGGTGGACGCGATCACCGCCCGGCGGGCCGCGCAGCCGGACGCGCCGGCGCTGGTCCGGCTGCACGCGGCGGACGGCGGCCTGCGCGTGGAGGACAGCGGTGTCGGGCTCACCGAGGCGGATGTGCACGACCTGCTGGCCACCATCGGGCGCAGCTCCAAGCGCGCCGAGGGCCTGCAGGAGGCCCGCTCGGACTTCCTCGGCCAGTTCGGCATCGGCCTGCTCGCCTGCTTCGTGGTCGCCGAGCGGATCCGGGTGGTCAGCCGCAGCGCCCGTACGCCCGGCGCGCCGCCGGTGGAATGGACGGCGAGCGACGACGGGTCGTACACCGTGCGCACGCTGCCCGGCTCGGCGCGTACCGAGCCGGGCACGACGGTGTATCTGACCGCGCGGGCCGGGGCGGCCGAGTGGCTGTCGCCCGAGCGGGTCCTCGCCCTCGCCCGGGACTTCGGCTCGCTGCTGCCGTACGACGTGCGGGTGGGCGAGGAGCCGGTCACCGATCTGCCCGCGCCCTGGGACCGTCCGTATCCGACCCCCGCCGCGCGCCGGGGCGCGCTGGCCCGGCACTGCCGGGAGCTGTTCGGGTTCGCGCCGCTGGACTCGATCGACCTGGACGTGCCGCTGGCGGGGATCCGCGGGGTGGCGTACGTGCTGCCGTCGGCGGTGAGCCCCGCCCAGCGGGCGACCCACCGGGTGCATCTGAAGGGCATGCTGCTGACCGAGCGGGCCGAACAGGTGCTGCCGGACTGGGCGTTCTTCGTGCGCTGCGTGCTGGACACCGACAGCCTGCGGCCGACGGCCTCGCGCGAGTCGCTGTACGAGGACGAGACGCTGGCCGCCGTGCGGGAGGCGCTCGGCGAAAGGATCCGCTCGTGGCTCACGGGGCTCGCCGCCGGTGATCCGGAGCGGCTGGCGGCGTTCCTCGCCGTGCACCACCTGGGCGTGAAGTCCCTCGCCCGGCACGACCGCGACATGCTGCGCACGATGCTGCCCTGGCTGCCGTTCGAGACGACCGACGGGCAGCTGTCCCTGGAGGAGTTCGCGCAGCGACATCCCGTGGTGCACTTCACGCGGACCGTCGAGGAGTACCGGCAGGTCGCGCCGATCGCCTCCGCGCAGGGCGTCGGCGTGGTCAACGGGGGCTACACGTACGACAGCGAGCTGGTCGAGGCGCTGCCTTCGGTGCGGCCGGGAACGGTGGTCGCCGAGCTGGACGCGGACACCGTGACCGCGCACCTGGACGCCGTCGACCCGGGCGAGGAGCTGGCCCTGTCGGGCTTCCTGGCGGCGGCGCGGGCGAAACTGGACCCGCTGGGCTGTGACGTCGTGGTCCGGGCCTTCCACCCGCTGTCGGTGCCCGCGCTGCACCTGGACGACCGGGCGGCCCGGCACGAGCAGGCGCGGGCCGAGGCCGAGGAGCAGGCCGACGACCTGTGGGCGGGCATCCTCGGCTCGCTGCGCGGCAGCGCCCCACGCGCGCGTCTGGTGCTCAACCATCTCAACCCGCTGGTGCGCAGGATCAGTTCGCTCAGGGACCCCGAACTGATCGGCACCGCCACCGAGTCGCTGTACGGGCAGGCCCTGCTGATGGCGCAGCGCCCGCTCCGGCCGGCGGACTCGGCGCTGCTGAACCGGGCGTTCATCGGCCTGCTGGAGTGGGCCACACACGGGGATTCCACAGGCGGGGAGAACGGTCGCTGATGGGTGAGGCCACGGACTTCGACGCGCTGCGCCGGGCGATGGCGGAGAACTCCGAGCAGCCGGAGGGCCCGGCCCGCAACGCGCGCGCGGAGCAGCTGCTCGCCGAGGCCGAGCGGCTGGACATCCCGCTCGCCGTGATCGAGGCGCTCGGGCACCAGCTGAAGGTCTACAACTACAGCTCCGAGAAGGACAAGATGTTCGTCCCGTTCGCGCGGCTGCTGCGCATGTGGGACGAACGGCCCGAGGACTTCGACGCGTACGAGACGCACTCGCTGCACTGGGTCTTCAAGTGGGTGTCGGCGGGCATGCTCGACCAGCCGCACATCCCGCTCGCCTCGATCGAGAAGTGGCTCGGCGAGATGGAGCACCGCTACCGTCTCGCCGGACACTCCGAACGGGCGGTGCGCGGCGCCGAGTTCAGCGTGGCCGCGCACGTCGGGGACCTGGCGCGCGCGGAGCGGGCGTACGCGGCGTGGCTCGCCGCGGACCGCGACCGGATGGCCGACTGTCCCGCGTGCGAGCTGCACGGGCAGGGTTTCTGGCAGGTCGAGCGGGGCCGCGACGCGGAGGGGCTGGGCCTCTGGCGGCCGGTGCTGGAGGGTGAGTACGCGTGCGCGCACGAACCGCACACCGTGCTGGCCTCCTCGCTGGCCCCGCTGCTGCGCCTGGGCCGCGTGGACGAGGCCCGCGCCCATCACCTGCGGGGCTTTCGCCTCGTGCGCCCGATGGAGTCGATGCGCGGCGCGTACGCCGACCACGTGGAGTTCTGTGCGCTGACCGGCAACGAGGCGCGCGGTCTGGAGCTGCTCGCCGCGCGGCCGGCGTACTTCACGGACACCGGGCACCCGCGCAGCCGGCTGGACTTCCTGGCCGTGGTGGCGCTGCTGATGGACCGGCTGGCCGAGCTGGGGCTCGCCGGGCAGCGGGTGCCGGGGCCGGCCGGACGGGACTGGACCGCGGGGGAACTCGCCGCCCACGCGCGCGTGGAGGCGCTGGAGCTGGCCGAGCGGTTCGACCGGCGCAACGGCACGTCGTACGTCGGCGACCGGACACGCGCGCGTATGGCGCAACGGCCGCTGGTGGACCGCCTGCCGCTGGGCGTGCGCACGCTGGGCCCGGCATCGGCACCGGTGGCCGTACCGGCGGCACCCGAGGTCACCGAGGCGCCCGGCCTGGGGGCTCTGCTCGCCGAGGCCCGACGGCTGTCGGACACGCTGCAGCCGCATGCCCTTGAAGCCTGGGCGGCGGTCGCGCGGGCCGCGGGCGACGCGGAGCTGGGGCCACGCGACCGCGCCGAGATCGCCGACCACGAGGCGATGGCCCGCGGCCCCGAGGGGGTCGCGCTGTTCGAACGGGCGGCTGTGCTGTACGCGGAGGCGGGCGACCCCGGCGAGGCACTGGCGGCACGCGCGCGTGGAGCGTACGTCCGCGCCCTGACGGGCGAGGTGGACGCGGCGCTGCACACCGTCACCGCCCTGTACGACGAGGCACTCGCCCTGTACGCCACGCATGCCACCGGCCTGCGGCAGACGGCATCGGTGCTGATGAGCCGGGCCCGGATCCTGATGCGACGACTGCAGGAGGGGGCGGTTTTCGAGGCTCCGCCGGGCGAGGGAGCAGCACCGGGCGGGTGTGTGACGGACGGGTCAGTGGCGGAAGAAGCCGTTTCGGACCGGCCGGGGCCGGGCGAGCACGCGGCGCAGGAAACCGGTTCGGGCGGCGGGGCGCCGGACGAGTTGGTGGCGGAGGGGGCTGGGATCGGCGGGGCAGGCCTCCACGGGCCGGTGCCTGGGGCGCCGACAGCCGCAGTGGCCGGGCCGGACGGGTCCACGCCGGAAGGGCCGGTTCCGGGCGGTTCGGAGCCGAGCGGAGGCGCGGCGGGGAAAGCCGATTCGGGCGCACCCGGCCCGGACGGGACCGCCACCGGTGTCCCTGCGGCCGAGACACCGTGGCCGGACAGGCACCCGACGGGGGAAGCCGTCTCGGGCGCACCCGGCCCGGACGGGACCGCCACCGCGGCCCCTGAGGCCGAGACACCGTCGCCCGGCGGCCCTGTGCCAGAGCCGGCCGCCTCGGGCGAGCACGGGCCGGGCAGGGGTCCGGTGGAGGAGGCCGGTGGGGTGGCGGCGGCGGGGGCCGGGGCCGGTGGGATCGGGCTGGAAGGGGCGGGTGGGGGAGTTCGGGGGGATGCCCAGGCCTGCGCCGAGCAGTCCGTGCGGGAGGTGCTCGCGCTGGTCGGGGGGCGGGTCGGGGACGATGTGCGGCTGGCCGCCCGGGCCGCGGAGGCGCGGGCCATGCTCGCCGAACTGGCCGCGCACGCCGGGGACGCCGAGCGGTCCGCGGAGCTGTTCCGGCGGTCCGCCGCCGACTACGTGGCCGCCGGGCTCCCGTGGTTCGCGGTCGAGTACGAGGTGCAGGTCGCCGCACTGGCCCACCAGGCCGGTGACCTCGCCGAGGCCGAGCGGGCGCTGCGGTCCGCCCTGGAGCACGGCGGCCCGTACGTGGAGCCGGTCGGCCTGGCCCAGCTGCATCTGCAGCTCGCCGAGGTGATCGGCGGGCGGGGCGAGAGCGTCGAAGCCGCCGAACACGCGCTGGAGGCCACGCACTGGGCCGACGAGGCGGGCGAGAGCGCCACGCTGGGCGCCTGGGCACGGCAGCAGCTGGGCGGGCTCCTGCTCCGCCAGGGCCGCTGCGCGGAGGCCGCAGAGGTGCTGGAGTCGGCGCTGGCCGACCTGTCCGCCGAGAGGCACGGCGACGGCGCCGTCGTACAGGCGCAATGGTGGCTCGGTGACTGCCTGAGCGAGCTGGGCGACCACCGCTCGGCCGCCGAACACAGGCTGCGGGCGGCCGAGATCGCCCGGCACTGGCCCGAGCAGCAGGACCACGCCACGCTCGCCCACCTGGCTGCCGAGTCGCTGAGCAACGCCGGTCTGCCGGCGGAGGCGGACCAGGCCTATGCGCGCGCGGGCGACCTGTGGCGGGCACTGGGCAATGCGCCCTTCCTCGTCCGCTCACTGCGCGCCCGCGGCTGGCTGGCGCTGCGCGGGGAGGAGGGAGCGGAGGGGGCCGGCGAGCTGATGGCGGAGGCGGTGCGGGAGTGCGAGCGGGCGCTGGAGCTCGCTGCCGACCCGGTGTCGCGGGAACAGCTCACGGAGGAGCTGGCCGGTACCCACCGCCAGTTCGGCGACCTGCTGGCCCGCTCGGCGTCCGAGGAGGCGGAGGACGGCGCCGTCCGGGCGGCGTTCGAGGCGGCGCTGGCGCAGATGGAGCGGGCGGCCTCGCTGTTCGGCACGCTGGGCGCGGACGGGCTGCACAGCCGTACCGGCGCGGAACTCGCCGCGGGCCGGCTGGAAACCGATCTGGGCCGTCCCGCGGAGGCGGCGGCACGCGCGCGTGCCGTACTCGCGGCCTACGAGGATGCCGGCGCCGGGGACGAGACCGTCCGAGCACGGCGGGCGGAGGCCGCCCGGTTGCTCGACCCGGAGTCGTGAGGGCGGGTCACTCCACGCCGATGAGGAGCAGGGTGCCCTGGCGGCCGCCCCGGTACACCATCGTGTCCACGGCGAGGTAGGACTCGCGCACGCGCGTTTCGAGGTGTTCGGCGATGGTCTGGGGGGCTTCGTCGCCTACGACGAGGGTGACCAGCTCGCCGCCGGCCTGGAGCATGCGGTCCAGGACGGTCGCGGCGGTGGCGGTGACGTCCGGGCCGATCACCGCCACGTCGCCGTCGATCAGCCCGAGCACGTCCCCGGCCTGGCAGATCCCGGCCGTCGTCCAGGACTGGCGTTCGGCGACGACGACCTCGGCGTACCGGGTGGCGCCCGCCGCCGCGGTCATCTGGACGACGTCCTCGTCGAACCGGCGCCCCGGCTCGTGGACGGCGAGCGCGGCGATGCCCTGGACCGCCGAGCGGGTCGGGATCAGGGCCACGCGGATGCCCTCGGTGCGGGCCTGCTCGACGGCCGCGGCGGCCGTGTGGCGCAGCTCGGCGTCGTTGGGCAGCAGGACGACCTCGCGCGCGTGGGCACGCCGTACCGCCTGCACCAGTTCCCCGCTGGCCGGCGGCTCCCCCGGGCGCGCGAGGACGGTGGTCGCGCCCGCCTCCGTGTACAGGCCGGCCAGGCCCTCGCCCGGTACGACGGCGACGACGGCCCGCTGGACGGGCTCGCGCGGGTGCCGCTCCCCGCGGGTGTGCACGTCCCCGAGACCGAAGTGGGTGATCCTGATCCGGTACGGACGCCCCGCCTCCACACCCGCCTCCACGGCGGCGCCCGCGTCGTCGACGTGCACATGGATGTTCCACAGCCCGTCGCCGCCGACCACCACCAGGGAGTCACCGAGCGCGTCGAGGCGTTCCCGGAGCCGGGCCACGGCCGTGTCGCCGGCCTCCAGGAGATAGATCACCTCGTAGGCGGGCCCGGCGGTCCCGGAGCCGTCGGCGCACGGCCCGGCATCGGAAACGGCCGCCACGCACGCGTGCGCCCCGCGAGCCCCGCCGTCCGCGGTCCCGGCGCCGTCCGCGGCCTCGCCGGCGTGCGGGATCCCCGGGGTCTCCCCTGCCGCAGGGCTCTCCGGCACCGCGGACACCTCCCGCGCCGCCACAGCCTCCCGCACCGTCTCCCCCGTGAACGCCTCCACCAGTGCCCCCAGTACCGCCACCAGGCCGCGTCCGCCCGCGTCGACCACTCCGGCCCGGCCGAGCACGGGCAGCTGGCCCGGCGTGGCCGCCAGGGCGGTCAGCGCACCGTCGTAGGCCGCGCGCGCGACCGTCCCGCAGTCGCCCTCGGCCCCCTCGGCGGCTTCGGCGGCGGCCGAGGCGACCGTCAGGACCGTGCCCTCGACGGGGTGGGCCACGGCCTGCCGGGCGGAGTCGGCGGCCCGCCGCAGGGCCTGCCGCAGCCCCGCGCCGCCGACGTGGGACGTCTCGTCCCCCGGGGCGTCCGCGAGCACCTGTGCCATGCCCCGCAGCAGCTGCGCCAGGATCGTCCCGGAGTTGCCTCGGGCCCCGATGAGCGCCCCGTGGGCCATCGCGTGCACGGCGTCGGCCAGGGACGGCTCCCCTGCGCCCGTCTCGTACCCGGCGAACACCGCCTCCACGGCGGTGGCCGCCGACTCCAGGGTGAGATAGAGGTTCGTCCCGGTGTCGCCGTCGGCCACCGGATAGACGTTGATCGCGTCGATCTCCTCACGGGCCCGGCCCAGTGCCCGGAGCGCCAGACCGCACCAGGTGCGCACCGCGAGAGCATCGAAGAACGTCTGCGGCACCTGCGCCACCTGCGCCTCCCTGAGCTGGACGTGGGACGCAGCGTAGACCCCGGAACCGTGTGCACCGGAAGAGGGCCGGGGGCGGGGCCCTGAGCTGCCATGGTAGTTTCGTTGTACGGGCGCAGCCGTTGTATGCTGCTCCGGTTGCCCGATCTGATCGGGCTGTTCCCCTGGCAACGCCACTCAGATCTCAGGTCGTACGATCTCGATCCCGGCATGCCGGGATTAACCGTAAGTGCATCTGAAGTCTTTGGAGTGACCCGTGGCTGCCAACTGCGACGTCTGCGGCAAGGGGCCGGGCTTCGGCAACAACATCTCGTTTTCGCACCGCCGTACGTCCCGTCGCTGGAACCCGAACATCCAGCGTGTGCGTACCGTGGTCGGCGGGACGCCGAAGCGCGTGAACGCTTGCACCTCGTGCATCAAGGCCGGCAAGGTCTCGCGCTGACGCTACAGCTGAGCGCGCGGCCACTGCCTGGTTCGCTGCACTGAGCCGGTCCACCCCAGGGTGGACCGGCTTTTTGCCGTACCCGGAGTCACTCGACGTCACTCGCCGCCTGCCAGAATCCGGGGCATGCGCTTCGGCATCCTGGGCCCGCTGGACATCCGCACCGACGACGGCGGCCCGATCGACCCCGGCGGCCCCCGCCCCCGCGCCCTGCTCACGCTGCTGCTCCTGGACGCCGGCCGCCCGGTCGCCACGGAGCGGCTCACCGACGGTCTGTACGGCGCCGAACCTCCCGCCGGTGCGGCCGGTGCTCTGCAGTCGCAGATCTCCCGGCTGCGCAGGCGCCTCGGCCCGCACACGGAGGTCGAGGCCACGCCCGGCGGTTACCGGATCACCGCCTGCGCCGACTCCGTCGACGCCCACCGCTTCGAACGGCTGGCCCGGGAGGGGCGCGAGGCCCTCGCCGCCGGCGACCCGCAGGGTGCCGCGACCCTGCTGCGCGAGGCCCTCGCCCTGTGGCGGGGCCCCGCGCTGCCCGATCTGCCGGACGCGCACGCCGAGTCCGCCCGGCTGGAGGAGCTGCGGCTGGCCGCCGTACAGGACCGGATCGAGGCCGACCTCGGCTCCGGCGGCGGCCCGGAACTGGTGCCCGAGCTGCGCTCACTGCTCGCCGCGCATCCGCTGAGCGAGCGGCTCTACGGGCAGCTGATGCGGGCCCTGCACGCCGGCGGCCGGTCCGCCGAGGCGCTGCGCGTGTACGAGGAGGCGCGGCGCACGCTCGCCGACGAACTGGGCGCGGATCCCTCGCCCGAGCTGGCGGCCCTGCACCTGGAGCTGCTCCGGGGTGCGGAGCCGGTCCGCCCGCGGTCCCGGCTGCCGGCGCAGCTGACCCGCTTCGTCGGCCGGGACGCCGAACTGTCCCGTATCCCCGCGCTGCTCGCCGACGCGCGCCTGGTCACGCTCACCGGTCCCGGCGGGGCGGGCAAGACCCGGCTCGCGATCGAGGCCGCCCGCGCCCGCGCGGACGCGTACCTCGTCGAGCTGGCCCCGCTCACCGACGGGACCCGGATCCCGTACGCGATTCTCGCCGCCCTCGGGGTCCGCGAGGGCCTGCGCGGCGCCACGACGGACACCGCCGGGCGGCTCCTGGCCGCGCTGGAGGACCGGGAGCTGCTGCTCGTGCTGGACAACTGCGAGCACCTGGTGGAGGACGCGGCCCGGACCGCGGGGCTGCTGCTCGGCTGCTGCCCCGGGGTGCGGATCCTCGCCACCAGCCGGGAGGCCCTCGGCATCACCGGCGAGGTGCTGGTGCCGGTGCCCGCGCTGCCGCCGGAGCCGGCCGAGCGGCTGTTCCTCGACCGTGCCCGGGCGGTGCGCCCCGGATTCGACGGCCACGCGCGCGTGGCGGACGTCTGCCGCGCCCTGGACGGGCTGCCGCTGGCCATCGAGCTGGCGGCGGCCCGGCTGCGCACGCTGGAGCCGCAGGAACTCGCGGACCGCCTGGACGACCGCTTCCGGCTGCTGTCCCGCGGCGACCGCACCAAGGCGCCCCGCCATCGCACGCTGCGGGCCGTGGTGGAGTGGAGCTGGGAGCTGCTGGACGAGGAGGAACGGGAGCTGGCCGGGCGGCTGACCGTGTTCTCCGGGGGCGCCACGGCGGACGCGGTGGAGGCCGTGTGCGGGGTGCCGTATCCGGAGGACCTGCTGGTGTCGCTGGTGGAGAAGTCGTTCCTGGAGGTGTCCGAGGGGCGGTACCGGATGCTGGAGACCCTCCGTGCCTTCGCCGCCGAGCACGTGTCCGGCGGCCCCTCGCTGCGGGACGCGCACGCCGCCTACTACCTGCGGCTGGCCGAGCGCGCCGAGCCGTTTCTGCGCAGTGGCGGGCAACTGCCCTGGCTGGCCCGGCTGGCCGCCGAGCACGCCAACCTGGACGCGGCCCTGCGCCACCTCACCCGCCGCAACACCACGCACGCGCTGCGCCTGATGGCCGCGCTGTCCTGGTTCTGGCGGCTGCGCGGGCTGCACGGCGAACAGGTACCGCTGGCCCGGACCCTGCTGGCGGCCGTCGGCGACACACCGCCGCCGGGCCTGGTCGAGGAGTACGCCCTGTGCACGATGAACACGATCACCGGAAGCGGTGACGACCCCGCCGAACCCGGCCGCATCGCGCGCGTGGCCGAGTTCATGCGCACGCTGGACGGGCCGATGCGGCTGCCGTTCACGATGGTTCTCTGGGCGCTGACCGGGGGCCCGTTGTTCTCCGACGACGCGAAGCTGCGGGCCGTCCGGATCGGCGAGGACCCGTGGGCTCGCGCGCTGCTGGACCTGGGGCTCGCCTACCAGGCGCAGTTCGCGGGGCGTCCGGCCGACTCGGAGGCCGCCTTCACACGTGCCCTGGAGGGCTTCCGGGCGGCCGGTGACCGCTGGGGGATGGCCAACTGCCTGGATCCGCTGGGCGCCTTCGCCGACTGGCGCGGCGACTACGAGCGGGCTCTGACGCTGTTCGACGAGGGCCTGGCGCACGTCCGGGAGCTTCAGGCTCCGGAGGAGACCGCGGACCTGCTGCGGACCCGGGCGACGGTGCTGCTGCACCGCGGTGACGTCGAGGACGCGGTCGCGCACTTCGAGCGATCGGCCGCCCTCGCCCGCTCCACGGGCGCGCCCGACAAGGTGGCCGCCGCCCGGCGGGGCCTCGGCGACGCGGCTCGCCTGTCGGGAGACACCGCACGCGCGCGCGTGCACTACGAAGAGGCCCTCCGGGCATGTGCCGCCAACTGGTTCAGCGCGGGCGAGACCGTGCGGATCCTCATCGGCCTGGGGCGTACGGCCGCCGCCGAGGGGCGGGTCGAGGAGGCGCGCGACTGGTTCGGGCAGGCCGCCGCTCTGGCCGCCGACGGCCCGGGCGTCCTGGAACTCGCCGAGGCGGCCGAGGCGCTGGCGTCCGTCGCCGGGACGTCCGAGCGGGCCGCCGTCCTGCTCGGCGCGGGCGCCGGTCTGCGGGGCGCCGTGCCCCAAGGGGACCCCGACGTCGTACGCACGGAGCGGGAGGTGCGCGCGCGACTGGCCCCGGCGGCGTACGACCGGGCCTTCGAGCGGGGCCGGCGGCTGCGGTCAGCGGCGGTCAGCGAACGGTAGGCGGACGGTCAGTGCCCCCGCCGAGGCTGACGGGCATGACGCACACCCACCACAGCCTCGGCCACCTCAACGTCCTCGTCTCCGGCGCCAGTGTCGCCGGACCCGCCCTCGCGCTGAACCTCGCGCGGTACGGCGCCCGTGTCACCGTCGTCGAGCGGGCCCCCGCCCTGCGCGGCGGCGGCTTCGCCGTCGACTTCCGCGGCCACGTCCACCGCAAGGTGCTCACCGGCATGGGCATCTGGGAGGAGATCCACGCCCGCCAGACGCACATGGGTCCGCAGAGCGTCGTCGACGCCGACGGCAGCCGGCGCGTGGACCTGCCGGCCGAGCTGATGAGCGGTGACGTGGAGATCTTCCGCGGCGAGCTGGCACGGATCATGTACGAGCGCACCGCGGACCGGGTCGAGTACGTCTTCGGGGACTCGATCGCGGCGCTCACCGACACCGCGGACGGCGTCGACGTCACCTTCGAGCGCGGCGCGCCCCGCCGCTTCGACCTCGTCGTCGGTGCCGACGGTCTGCACTCCCACACCCGCCGTCTGGTCTTCGGCGACGAGTCCCGCTACCTGCGGTTCTTCGACCACTACGTGGCCGGTTTCCCGGTGCCCAACCACCTGGGCCTGGACCGCAGCGGCCTCCTGCACAGCGAGCCCGGACGCTGCGTCGCGCTCAGCAACTACGACGGCGACCCGGACCGGGCCGGAGCGCTGCTGGTGTTCCGGTCCGAGCCGCTGGCGTACGACCGCCGGGATCCGGCCGCGCAGAAGCGGATCCTCGTCGAGCGGTTCGCGGGCATGGGCTGGGAGACCCCACGCGTCCTGAAGGCGCTGGAGGAGACCGACGAGCTGTACTTCGACGCCATCGCCCAGATCCACGTCGACCGGCTGGCCAAGGGGCGGGTGGTGCTGCTCGGGGACGCCGGGTACGGCGCCACCATGGGCGGGATGGGCACCGGGGTGGCGATCGTCGGCGCGTATGTGCTGGCCGGTGAACTCGCCCTCGCGGGCGGTGACCACCGTACGGCGTTCGCCGAGTACGAGAGCCGGATCACGGGCTTCGCCAAGGGCTGCCAGAAGATCTCCGGCAACGCGGGGCCGTTCTTCGCGCCGCCCACCGAGCGGCGCATCCGCAGCCGTGACCGGATGTACCGGCTGCTCGCCTCACGCCTGCTGGCCGGCTTCTTCAAGCGGCTCACCGAGAAGGCGGCCACGGACATCCGGCTGCGGGACTACCCGGTGTGAGGCCTGTGCAGGGCCCATCCGTGATCCACCGGCCCGATGCCCGCGCCCAGCGCGAACCCGGCGGCGATCGCCCCCGTGACGTACTTCTTGGCCTGCGTGACGGCCTCCGGGACACTCAGGCCCTTCGCCAGCCCCGAGGCGGTCGCGGAGGCGAGCGTGCAGCCCGTGCCGTGCGTGTGCCGGTTGTCGTGGCGGGGCGCGCGCAGCCAGTGCTCCTCGGAGCCGTCCGTCAGGAGATCGACAGCCTCCCCGGGCAGGTGTCCGCCCTTGATCAGCGCCCACCGCGGCCCGTACGCCAGCACGGCCGCCGCCGCCTGCCGCAGGTCGTCCTCGGACTCGACGCGGACCCCGGTGAGTTGGGCCACCTCGTCGAGGTTCGGGGTGGCCACGGTCGCCACCGGCAGCAGCCGGGTGCGGACCGCGTCCAGGGCGGTGGCGGCCAGCAGCGGATCGCCGTGCTTGGAGACGCCCACCGGATCCACCACGGCCGGGGCGTCCGTGCCGGAGATCAACTCGGCGACCGCCTCGACCAGTTCCGCCGAGGCCAGCATGCCGGTCTTCACGGCCTGCACGCCGATGTCGTCCACGACACTGCGGTACTGCGCCCGGACGGCCTCCACGGGCAGCTCCCACGCGCCTTGCACGCCCAGGGAGTTCTGGGCGGTGACGGCGGTGAGCACGCTCATCCCGTGCACGCCGAGCGCCAGCATCGTCTTCAGGTCGGCCTGGATGCCGGCGCCGCCGCCGGAGTCGGAGCCGGCCACCGTCAAGACCCTCGGCGGGCTCATGACTCGATGTCCCCGAAGTGGTCCCAGCCGCCCTTGCTGGTCCAGGGGGCCCCGTCGACGGTCACCTGGGGCAGCGCGGAGGGGTTGAGGACCTCGCCGATGACCTTCCACCGGGCCGGGAGCTTGGCGTCCGGGGGGAAGGTCGCCACGATGGCGTGGTCCTCTCCCCCGGTCAGCACCCACTGCATCGGGTCGACGCCGACGGCCTGACCGATGTCGTTCATCTGCGTCGGGATGTCGATCGCGCCGGAGCGGATGTCGATGCGGACCTTGCTGGCCTCGGCGATGTGCCCGAGGTCGGCGATCAGCCCGTCGCTCACGTCGCACATCGCGGTCGCGCCGAGCGCGGCGGCGGCCGGGCCCGCGTGGTACGGCGGCTCCGGGCGCCGGTGGGCCTCGACGAAGGCGCGCGGGGAGCGGAAGCCACGGGAGAGGACCGCGTAACCGGCCGCGGACCAGCCCAGCCAGCCCGTGACGGCCACCAGGTCGCCGGGCTGGGCGCCCGCGCGGGTGACGGGCTCCCGGTTGCGCAGATCGCCGAGCGCGGTGATCGACACCATGATCGTGTCGCCTCGTACGACGTCCCCGCCGACCACGGAGGCGCCCGCGACCTGGCACTCGTCGCGCAGGCCGTCCATCAGCTCGCTCGGCCAGGTCACCGGGAGTTCGGCCGGTACGACCAGGCCGAGCAGCAGGGCGGTCGGTACGGCGCCCATCGCGGCGATGTCGGCGAGGTTCTGTGCCGCCGCCTTGCGGCCGACGTCGTACGCCGTGGACCAGTCGCGGCGGAAGTGCCGCCCCTCCAGGAGGATGTCGGTGCTCGCCACCACCCTCCGGTCGGGCGCGGCGACCACCGCGGCGTCGTCGCCGGGGCCGATCCGGACCGCCGGGGTGGTGGTGAGCCGGGAGGTGAGCTCCCTGATGAGCCCGAACTCCCCGAGCTCACCAACAGTGCCCTTCATTGCTCTTGCTCCCCTTCTCTGCCTTGCCGTGCCCACTCGCGCGTCATCAGTGTCCCCGATACGGTCGAGGTGACCGTCGACACGGTCGGAACGACCGTCGATACGGTCAGATGACCGTCAACTTCCGTCGTGCCTGCACCCTGGCGCGCAAGCCCGGTTCCCGCAGGTCTCCCCGCGGGGAGCGGCGACGCGATACCGTGGCGTTCCTTTTCCCCACATGATCCTCGTGGCCGCTCTGGAGGTTCCGTGGTACAGGCGTACATCCTGATCCAGACCGAGGTCGGCAAGGCGTCGACCGTCGCCGAGACGATCAGCAAGATCCCTGGAGTGATCCAGGCCGAGGACGTGACGGGACCGTACGACGTCATCGTGCGCGCCCAGGCCGACACGGTCGACGACCTCGGTCGGATGGTGGTCGCCAAGGTCCAGCAGGTGGACGGCATCACCCGCACCCTGACCTGTCCGGTCGTGCATCTGTAGCCCCCGTCTACCCTTGGCCGGTGAACATTTTCCGTCACCGGCCCTCCGGCCTGCTCGCGCCCGCGCTGCTGATCGCGGTCGCGGGCTGCTCATCGGCAGACGACGGCGCCACGGTGGCGGTTCCCGGCCCCGACGCGAAGACGGCGAAGGTGTGCCGGGATCTGCACCGGGTGCTGCCGCAGAAGCTCGACGGACGGAGCCGCAACGACCCCGAACCCCGGTCCGCCTTCACGGCGGGCTGGGGAAACCCGGCGATCATACTGCGCTGCGGTGTCGTACGGCCGCCGAAGATGGTCGATCCCAAGGTGGCCGAAGGCGGCGACCCGGACGCCGTCGCGGGCGGGGTGAACGGCGTCGACTGGCTGATGGAGAAGCAGGGCGACGGCACCTGGCGGTTCACGACGGCGAACCGCGTGGCCTATGTGCAGGTGAGCCTGCCCAGGGGGATGTCCGCGCAGGAGGAGGGCACAGCCGTGCTCACCGACCTCGCGGCGGCCGTGCGGAAGGCGATCCCCAAGGGGATCGCCTCCATGCGCGGATGACCAGCCGGCTGCTCAGCGCAGCCCGGTCGAGCGGCGCAGCGCGGCCTGGACCAGGCGGTCGATCAGCTCCGGGTAGCTGACGCCGCTGGCCTGCCACATCTGCGGGTACATCGAGATCGGCGTGAAACCGGGCAGGGTGTTGATCTCGTTGATCACGAACGTGCCGTCCTCGGTGAGGAAGAAGTCCGCGCGGACCAGGCCCTCGCAGGAGACCGCCTCGAAGGCCTGCACCGCGAGCGCCTGCACCTCGGCGGTCTGCTCCTCGGTGAGCGGCGCCGGGACGATGCCGGGCGTGGAGTCGATGTACTTGGCCTCGAAGTCGTAGTACGCGTGCGCGTCCGGCGGCGGGATCTCGGCCGGCACGGAGGCGCGCGGCCCGTCCTCGAACTCCAGCACCCCGCACTCGATCTCGCGGCCCCGCACGGCGGCCTCGACCAGGATCTTCGGGTCGTGGGCCTGCGCGGTGGCGATCGCCTCGTCCAGGCCGGACAGGTCGTCGACCTTGGTGATGCCGATCGAGGAACCCGCGCGCGCGGGCTTCACGAACAGCGGCCAGCCGTGCTCGCCGGCGAAGTCGATGATCTTCCTGCGGGCGGCGGACTCGTCCTGCTGCCACTCACGGGGCCGGATCACCACGTACGGGCCGACCGCGAGCCCGTAGGAGGTGAAGATCCGCTTCATGTACTCCTTGTCCTGGCCGACGGCCGAGGCGAGCACACCGGCGCCCACGTAGGGCACCCCGGACAGTTCCAGGAGGCCCTGCAGGGTGCCGTCCTCGCCGTACGGGCCGTGGAGCACCGGGAAGACCACGTCGACCTCGCCGAGCGCCTTGGGCACCGAGCCGGGCTCGCTGTAGACGACCTCGCGGTTGGCCGGGTCGACGGGGAGCACCACGCCGCCCTCGGTGGACTCGGCCATGTCGTCGACGGCGGGAACCCGGCGGTCGGCGATGGCCATCCGCTCCGGCTCGTCGGCGGTGAGCACCCAGCGACCCTCCCGGGTGATGCCGATCGGCAGCACGTCGTACTTGGTCCGGTCGATGGCGCTCAGCACGGCGCCGGCGGTGACCGTGGAGATCCCGTGTTCGGAGCTGCGCCCGCCGAACACGACGGCCACGCGCGGCTTGCGCGACGGCTGCTCAGGGTGCTGGGGAAGGTTCTCGGTGCTCATATCGCGTTGAGAGTACCCGGTGGTATCCCCCTAGTCAGCGCCCGCTGGGCCGCCGTGACTCAGCGTCCCTCCAACGGTCGCTCAGCGTCGCGCGGCAGGAGGTTCAGCGCCTTTCGGGCTTGGCGCTGCGCGCCATCAGCTCCTTGAGGGCGACCACCGGCGGCTTGCCCTCGTGCACGATGTCGACGACCGTCTCGGTGAGGGGCATCTCCACACCGTGCCGGCGGGCCAGATCCGCCACGGACTCGCACGACTTGACGCCCTCGGCGGTCTGCTTGGTGACCGCGATGGTCTCCTGGAGGGTCATGCCCTTGCCGAGGTTGGTGCCGAAGGTGTGGTTGCGGGAGAGCGGCGAGGAGCAGGTGGCCACCAGGTCGCCGAGGCCCGCGAGTCCGGAGAACGTCAGCGGGTCGGCGCCGAGCGCCATGCCGAGCCGGGTGGTCTCGGCGAGGCCACGCGTGATGAGCGAGCCCTTGGCGTTGTCGCCGAGCCCCATGCCGTCGGCGATGCCGACCGCGAGGCCGATGACGTTCTTGACCGCTCCGCCCAGTTCGCAGCCGACGACGTCGGTGTTGGTGTACGGCCGGAAGTACGGCGTGTGGCAGGCGGCCTGGAGGCGCTGGGCGACGGTCTCGTCGGTGCAGGCGACGACGGCCGCGGCGGGCATGCGGGCGGCGATCTCGCGGGCCAGGTTGGGCCCGGTGACGACCGCGATGCGGTCCGCGCCGACCTTGGCGACGTCGTCGACGACCTCGCTCATCCGCATGGTGGAGCCGAGTTCGACCCCCTTCATCAGGGACACGAGCACGGTGTCCGGGGCGAGCAGCGGGGTCCACTCGGCGAGGTTGGCGCGCAGGGTCTGGGAGGGGATGGCGAGGACGGTGAAGTCCGCGTCGCGCAGGGCCTCGGCCGGGTCGGAGGTCGCTGTGAGGTTCCCCGGGAGTTCGACACCGGGCAGGTAGTCGGGGTTGGTCCGGGTGGAGTTGACCGCCTCGGCCAGCTCGGGACGGCGCGCCCACAGGGTCACTTCGCAGCCCGCGTCGGCGAGGACCATACCGAAGGCGGTGCCCCATGAGCCGGTGCCCATGACCGCCGCCTTGACCGCCTTGCTCACTTGCCCTGCCCTTCCGGTTCCTTGCGCTTCGTCTGCGCGTGGGTGCGGCGTCGCTGTTCGATCCGCTCGCGGCGCGGGTCGTAGGGCGTCTCGGGCGCCTTCTCGCCGCGGATCTCCTCGAGCTGGCGGGTGATGGCCGCCATGATGACCTCGGTGGCCTCCTTCAGCAGGTCCGGGGTCATCTCCTTGTCGTAGAAGCGCGAGAGGTCCACGGGCGGGCCCGCCAGCACATGGTGGGTCTTGCGCGGGAAGAGGTCGGGCTTCTTGGCGTACGGCGGCAGCAGCTCGTTGACGCCCCACTGGGCGACCGGGACGACCGGGCACTTGGTCTGCAGGGCGACGCGGGCGGCACCCGTCTTGCCGGTCATGGGCCAGCCGTTCGGGTCGCGGGTGAGGGTGCCCTCGGGGTAGAAGGCGACGCACTCACCGCGCTCCACGGCGTCGATCGCGGCGCGGAAGGCGCTGAGCGCGTCCGTGGACTCGCGGTAGACGGGGATCTGCCCGGTGCCGCGCATGGCGGCGCCGACGAATCCCTTCTTGAAAAGCCCGCTCTTCGCCAGGAATCGCGGAACCCGTCCGGTGTTGTACTGATAGTGCGCGTACGCGAAGGGGTCCACGTGGGAATTGTGGTTCACCACGGTGATAAATCCGCCCTCGGCCGGAATGTGCTCCATTCCACGCCAGTCCCGCTTGATCAGAACCACCAGCGGCGGTTTGCAGATCACCGCGGCGAAGCGGTACCAGAAGCCGATTCTGCGGCGGGGCACAAGGACACCTTCCTCTAGGGGCTGCCACCCCGGCGGGGGCCGCACAAGTGTCGCCCCGAGCCGCCGGTCTGTCGAGAACACCGTACGCCCCGAGGGACAGGCCGCCAGATGACCCGGGGACAATGATCGGGACAAGAGAGGGGCGGTACGCCGGTGCAGTGGACCTTGGTCATCCCCCTGAAGCCCCTGACCCGGGCCAAGAGCAGACTCTCGGACACCGCTGCCGACGGGGTGCGCCCGGGGCTGGCGCTGGCGTTCGCGCAGGACACGGTGGCCGCGGCGCTGGCCTGTGCGGCGGTCGGGGATGTGGCGGTCGTCACGGACGACGAGCTGGCGGCGCGTGAGCTGGCGGCGCTGGGCGCGCGGATCGTGCCCGACGCACCGGCGAACGGTCTGAACGCGGCGCTGGCGCACGGTGCGGCCGTCGTCCGCGACATGCGCCCGCGCACACCGGTTGCCGCCCTGAACGCCGACCTGCCGGCGTTGCGGCCGGCGGAACTGGCCGTTGTCCTGGGCGAGGCGGCGGAGTTTCCGCGGGCGTTTCTCGCGGATGCCGCACAGCTGGGCACGACGTTGCTGGCCGCGGGGCCGGACGGGGAATTGCAGCCGGAGTTCGGCATTGATTCCCGTTCCCGGCACCGGGCCTCGGGCGCGGAAGAACTCCGGCTCACGGGTGTGGATTCGGTTCGGCAGGACGTGGACACCGGGGACGATTTGCGCGCGGCGCTGGCATTGGGGGTCGGACCGTATACGGCGGCCGTTTCGGCCGGATTGCTGATCCCGGGGTCCTGAGGCGGCCGGAGCGCGGGCCGGGGGTTCAGGGCGCACGGACCCGCATGCCACGGACGGCCTGCGGCCCTGCGGCGCTACCGGCAACGGCACACATTAGGCTGGCCGTCATGCAGGCCACCGCATACACCTACGACGCAGAGACCCGGAGCGGGCAGGTGCTCCTCGACGACGGCACCCCGGTCCCCTTCGACGCCGCCGCCTTCGCCGCCGGAGGCCTGCGCCTGTTGCGGCCCGGTCAGCGTGTGCGGATCGAGACCGAGGGACAGGGCGACGCCCTGCGCATCACCCTCGTAACCCTCCAAACGCTGTAACCGCCCTTACACACGCCGCGGGCCGGGCTCCCTGGGGAGTCCGGCCCGGCGCGTGAGTGCCCTGGCGTCGTGCCCTGGCGTCCTTACGACGTCGCCTTGCGGGCGGTGGCCTTCTTCGCGGTGGTCTTGCGCGCCGTCGACTTCTTGGCCGGGGCCTTCTTCGCGGTGACCTTCTTCGCCGGGGCCTTCTTGGCGGTGGCCTTCTTGGCGGTGGTCGTCTTCGCGGCGGTGGTCTTGGCGGTCGCCGTGGTCTTCTTGGCGGGCGCCTTCTTCGCCGTGGTCTTCTTCGCGGCGGCCGTGGTCTTCTTCGCGGGCGCCTTCTTCGCCGTGGTCTTCTTCGCGGCGGCTGCCTTGGCGGTCTTCTTCGCGGCGGCCTTCTTGACCGTCGCCGCGGCGCCGCCGGTCAGGCTGCCCTTCGGCGCCTTCTTGACCGAGACCTCGCCACCGCGCGGCAGCTTCTTCGAGCCGCTGACCAGGTCCTTGAAGCCCTGACCGGCACGGAAGCGCGGCACGGAGGTCTTCTTGACCCGAACCCGCTCGCCGGTCTGAGGGTTGCGGGCGTAACGGGCGGGGCGGTCCACCTTCTCGAAGGACCCGAAGCCGGTGACCGAGACCCGCTCGCCCGCGACGACCGCGCGGACGATGGCGTCCAGGACATG
Organism: Streptomyces sp. NPDC037288; assembly: GCF_055603265.1. Lineage (NCBI taxonomy): Bacteria > Bacillati > Actinomycetota > Actinomycetes > Kitasatosporales > Streptomycetaceae > Streptomyces > Streptomyces sp. NPDC037288. The sequence continues at coordinate 20,719 of NZ_JBVJVY010000031.1, read as the reverse complement.
ATCGACAGCGTCGGCGGCCTGCTGGCGGCCACCCACCTTGTCGGCAATCGCTTCTACGAGCTGCGCCTTGTTCACGTCTTCCCCTTCGGAGACATCGCCAGAACGAAAGTGTTCAAGCTTTTTCGCACGTTAGGCAGATATATACCGCAAATCAAACACGAAACGGGCTAATCACCCTTGTGCCGCAACGGACTCGGTGGTCTCGGGCTGTTCAGTGGTCCTCGTCGGGGATCCGACCCTCGTCGAGGTCCTCGTTGAACCGCTCGAGCCGCCTTGCCGCAGCGGCGAGATCGTGCTTGGCCGCGGCCGTAATGACCAGCAGCTTCCGGGTCAGCGCCATCCGTACGCCCTCCGGGACTTGCAGTGCGCGCACTCTTGCGTGCGCTTCCTTCAGTTGGTTCGCGACCGCCGTATAGAGCTGGAGTTGGCCGTCGTGTCCCATGCACAGATTGTGCCATCTGGGGCGAGTTGTCGCCTGCCCAGGGGGCAACTCCCGCCTCAAACGGCCTTCCAGGCACTTGCACAGGACGCGATCCCAGCACTCACGTACCCGTGCAACGCCCTTCGTAACGTGGGGAGTTGAGAGCAGGACGAGAAGCGTGCGGGGCGGTTCGGGCCCGGACACGGCCGTACCCCCGATCGTGGTGATCGGGGGTACGGAGGGGGTGTTGGGGTGGCCGGATCTCGACCGCCCGGGCCCGGCGGCCGGAGCGGATCAGACCTGGAGCGTGCTCGGCTTGTACGACGGCCGCTTGACCTCGTACGCGGCGATGTCGGCCTCGTTCTGCAGCGTGATGGAGATGTCGTCCAGGCCGTTCAGCAGCCGCCAGCGGGAGTTCTCGTCCAGCTCGAAGGAGGCGGTGATGCCCTCGGCGCGCACCTCACGTGCCTCAAGGTCCACAGTGACCTCAGCAGTGGGGTCCTGTTCCGTGAGCTCCCACAGCGCGTCCACGATCTTCTGGTCCAGGACCACCGTGAGCAGGCCGTTCTTGAGCGAGTTGCCTCGGAAGATGTCCGCGAAACGGGAGGAGATCACGGCCTTGAAGCCGTAGTTCTGCAGTGCCCAGACGGCGTGCTCGCGGGAGGAGCCGGTGCCGAAGTCGGGGCCGGCGACCAGGACGGTCGCACCCTGCCGCTCGGGGCGGTTGAGGATGAAGTTCTCGTCCTTGCGCCAGGCCTCGAACAGACCGTCCTCGAAGCCGTCCCGCGTGACCTTCTTGAGCCAGTGAGCAGGGATGATCTGGTCGGTGTCGACGTTGCTGCGGCGCAGCGGGACGGCCCGGCCGGTGTGGGTGGTGAATGCTTCCATGGCTGATCAGACTCCAGCGGGCGTACGGGTCTCGGCGTCGGACAGGTCGGCGGGCGAGGCCAGGTGGCCCAGGACCGCGGTCGCCGCCGCGACCTGCGGCGACACCAGGTGCGTACGGCCGCCCTTGCCCTGTCGGCCCTCGAAGTTGCGGTTGGAGGTGGACGCGGAGCGCTCACCCGGGGCCAGCTGGTCGGGGTTCATGCCGAGGCACATCGAGCAGCCCGCGTGCCGCCATTCGGCGCCGGCCTCCTTGAAGACCACGTCCAGGCCCTCGGAGACGGCCTGCAGACCCACCCGGGCGGAGCCCGGGACGACCAGCATCCGTACGCCGTCGGCGACTTTGCGGCCGCGCAGCAGATCCGCGGCGGCGCGCAGGTCCTCGATGCGGCCGTTGGTGCAGGAGCCTACGAAGACGGTGTCCACCTTGATGGAGCGCAGCGGCTGACCGGCCTCCAACCCCATGTATTCCAGGGCCTTTTCGGCGGCGAGGCGCTCCGAAGCGTCTTCGTACGAAGCCGGGTCGGGGACGTCCGCCGAAAGCGGTGCGCCCTGGCCGGGGTTGGTGCCCCAGGTGACGAACGGCGACAGCGCGTCGGCGTTGATCACGACCTCGGCGTCGAACTCGGCGTCGTCGTCGGTGCGCAGCGTCTTCCAGTACTCGACGGCCGCGTCCCAGTCGGCGCCCTCGGGGGCGTGCGGGCGGCCCTTGAGGTACGCGAAGGTGGTCTCGTCAGGGGCGATCATGCCCGCGCGGGCGCCGGCCTCGATCGACATGTTGCAGATGGTCATCCGGGCCTCCATCGAGAGCTTCTCGATGGCGGAGCCGCGGTACTCCAGGATGTAGCCCTGGCCGCCGCCGGTACCGATCTTCGCGATGATCGCCAGGATCAGGTCCTTGGCGGTGACGCCCTCGGGCAGCTCGCCCTCGACGGTGATCGCCATGGTCTTGGGGCGGGCCAGCGGCAGCGTCTGGGTGGCCAGCACGTGCTCGACCTGCGAGGTGCCGATGCCGAAGGCCAGGGCGCCGAACGCGCCGTGCGTGGAGGTGTGGGAGTCACCGCAGACCACGGTCGTCCCGGGCTGGGTCAGGCCCAGCTGCGGGCCGACGACGTGCACGACGCCCTGCTCGACGTCGCCCAGCGGGTGCAGCCGCACGCCGAACTCGGCGCAGTTCTTGCGCAGCGTCTCCAGCTGGGCGCGGGAGACCGGGTCGGCGATGGGCTTGTCGATGTCGAGGGTCGGGGTGTTGTGGTCCTCGGTGGCGATGGTGAGGTCGAGGCGGCGCACCGGGCGACCGTTCTTGCGCAGCCCGTCGAAGGCCTGCGGGCTGGTCACCTCGTGCAGCAGGTGCAGATCGATGAAGAGGAGGTCGGGCTCGCCCTCGGCGCGCCGGACGACGTGGTCGTCCCAGACCTTCTCCGCGAGTGTCCTACCCATCGCTTTCCCTTCGGCCGGCAAAGGTCCACCGACCCAACTAGAGATCTTGAGGAAGCGGCCGCCGCACCCTGATGTCGTGATTCCAGGCGTCCACCGCCAGGCCCGTTGGTCTGCGGGCCGCTGTGTGATTCCAGGGTGGCGCGTTCCACGGAAAATTGAACTTGCGTTTCACAGAGTGAGACGTGAGTATCGTTGCATGGACAACAGTAGCGGCGTCGGCGTTCTGGACAAGGCGGCCCTCGTCCTGAGCGCTCTGGAGTCCGGTCCGGCCACCCTCGCGGGTCTGGTCGGCGCGACCGGACTGGCACGACCCACGGCTCACCGCCTGGCCGTGGCCTTGGAACACCACCGCATGGTGGCACGCGACATGCAGGGCCGTTTCATTCTCGGCCCGCGCCTCGCGGAGCTTGCGGCGGCGGCGGGCGAGGACCGCCTGCTCGCGACGGCGGGCCCCGTGCTCACCCACCTCCGCGACGTCACCGGCGAGAGCGCACAGCTCTACCGGCGCCAGGGTGACATGCGCATCTGTGTGGCCGCGGCGGAGCGCCTGTCCGGCCTGCGGGACACCGTCCCGGTCGGCTCCACGCTCACGATGAAGGCCGGCTCCTCGGCGCAGATCCTGATGGCCTGGGAGGAGCCCGAGCGCCTGCACCGGGGCCTGCAGGGCGCCCGCTTCACGGCGACGGCCCTGTCCGGCGTACGGCGGCGCGGCTGGGCCCAGTCCATCGGTGAGCGCGAGCCGGGCGTCGCGTCCGTCTCCGCACCCGTACGCGGCCCCTCCAACCGCGTCGTGGCCGCCGTGTCGGTCTCCGGCCCCATCGAGCGCCTGACGCGCCACCCGGGCCGGATGCACGCCCAGGCGGTCATCGACGCCGCGGCCCGCCTCTCGGAGGCCCTGCGCCGCTCGGCCTGAGCCGGCGCCGTCCGGGAACGCCGAGGAGGGCCTGCCTCAACGCCGCGGCAGGCCCTCCTCGCCCCCTCCCCCCGTTCAGCTGGTCCTCTCGGCCACCGGGTCCTGCTGCGAGCGGTACGAGAACCGGTCCTTCGCGTACCGGCCGCGCTTCTCCAGCGGGATCTGCCCGTGTGCGGCCGCGAGGCCGAACGCCGGCATGTCCCCGTAGATCGCCTCGTACGAGCCCTCCGGCACGACGTACGTCTCGTGCCAGATCCCGACCTGCCCCCGCAGCCTTCCGCTGCGCTCCCTGCGGTTGAGCGCGGCCCACGCCCGGTGGTGGAACGCGTCCGGCGCCGTCGCGTAGGCGTACAGCTTCTCCTTGGACTCCCAGTACTGCACGACGTAGTACGTGCGCGGCGAAGCCGTCAGCATCACCCGGCTGCGCAGGCCCCGCGCGGGGTCCTTCTCCAGCTCCCGCAGCATGCGGAACATTCCGAGCATCACCGGCAGCCACAGATGGACGGCCCAGAAGCGGTTGATGCGCATGCCGATCAGCAGGACGACGACGTCGCCCTTCGCGTCGGCGGTCGTACGGGACACCATGGCCACGTCCCCCTTGTTGGTGAGCGGCGCTATCCGAGTACCGATGATTGGATAGTGCCGTTATCCGAGAAGGAGCGCAAGACATGCGGCTCGCCGAACTGAGCAGACGCAGCGGTGTGTCCGCCGCGACGATCAAGTACTACCTGCGCGAAGGGCTGTTGCCGCCGGGCGGCCAGATCAACGCCACGACGGCCGAGTACGGCGAGGAGCACCTGCGCCGGCTGCGGCTGGTGCGGGCGATGATCCAGGTGGGCCGGGTGCCGGTGGCGAAGGTGCGCGAGGTGCTCGGGCACGTGGACGACGACTCCCTGGGCCTCTCGATGCGCCTGGGCGCGGCCCTGTGGGCGCTGCCGCAGGTGCCGGAGCCGGACGAGGAGGACGCGTACGTCCAGGCCGCGCACCAGGAGGTCACCGCGCTGCTGGACCGGCTCGGCTGGGAGAACGCCAAGCAGCTCACGACCCTCTCCCCCGCGTACCGCTCCCTGGTGGTGGCGGTGGCCGCGTTCCGCCGGCTCGGCTACGACTGGGGGTTCGAACTGCTCGCGTCCTACGCCACGTTGATGCACGAGACGGCCAAACTCGACCTGGACTTCGTGGAGACGCATCCGTCGGAGGCGGAGAAGGTGGAGACGGCGGTGCTCGGCTCGGTACTGACCGAGCCGATGCTGCAGGCCCTGCGCCGGCTGGCCCAGGAGGAGGAGTCGGGGCGTCGCTACGGTTTCGAGTAGCGCCCGGGGACGACGAAGGCCCCCCACCGAAGTGGAGGGCCTTCCCTGTGTACCCCCGACCGGATTCGAACCGGCGCTACCGCCTTGAGAGGGCGGCGTGCTAGGCCGCTACACAACGGGGGCGTGGACACTGCGTTTCCGCAGGTCCGAGCTGGTCTACCTGGACTCGAACCAAGACTAACTGAACCAGAATCAGTCGTGCTGCCAATTACACCATAGACCAATGATGGTTTAGACCAGTCAGTACCCCCGACCGGATTCGAACCGGCGCTACCGCCTTGAGAGGGCGGCGTGCTAGGCCGCTACACAACGGGGGCCCTAGCGATCCCGACCGAAGTCAGGATCAGTACCCCCGACCGGATTCGAACCGGCGCTACTGCCTTGAGAGGGCAGCGTGCTAGGCCGCTACACAACGGGGGCTTTGCAGATAAGCTCTGCGAGCTGGCCTACCTGGACTCGAACCAAGACTAACTGAACCAGAATCAGTCGTGCTGCCAATTACACCATAGGCCACCGGAACTCAAGCCCCTACGGGGTTCTCGTTCTAGCTTGCTCCTCGGGGCTCCGGCCTTCCGGCCCGCTCCCCTCGGCGCAGGAAGAACATTACCCGAAGGTGGACGGGGCTCCAAAACGGGTATCGGCGCGGACGAGCGCCGGGAGTTCGGCGAGGGTCGAGATCCGGTGCGCGACGACCTCCCCGGCGGCCTGCGCGTATGCCGTCCCGCGGTCGATCCACACGGACAGCAGCCCGGCCTCCGCCGCACCCCGCCCGTCGATCTCCGGGTGGTCGCCGACGTACGCCACCTGGTGCGGAGGCAGGCCCAGCGCCTCGCAGGCCGCCAGGAAGGCGTCGGCCTCCGGCTTGGAAACGCCCAGCTCGGCGGCGCACAGCACGGCCTCGAAGCGGTCGAGGAGGCCGAGGGTGCGCAGCTTGTGCTCCTGGACCGTGATGCTGGAGTTGGACAGCACCGCGTGCCGGTGGCTGGCGGAGAGGGCCTCCAGGGCGGGCAGGACGTCCGGGAACAGGCCCCAGGCGGCCTCGTAGTGGACCAGGTAGCGCGCGAACCACGCGTCGGCCTCGCCGTCGGTCAGCTCCTGGCCCACGAAGACCCGGGTGCGGTCGCGGCGCTGTGTGACGAAGTCGACCTCACCCGAGGCGAACCGGGCCCACTGGGCGTCGGTGATCTCCCGCCAGCGCAGAAGGGCCTGCTCCGGGCTGTCGTACCCGGCGAGCAGCCCCTCCGCCGCGAGATGCGCCCGCATGCCCTCCCGGTCCGCGGTCGTGTAGTCGAAGAGGGTGTCGTCCACGTCCCAGACCACGGCTCTGATCGTCATGACACCGACGGTAACCGGCACGCGGCCGTGCTGTCCGGCGGACGGGTACGGCACAGGGGCGGCACCCGGAGACCGGGTGCCGCCCCTGTGTGGCGTTCGTTACGCTGCGAGCCTGGCCAGGGCCGCGTCGACACGGGCCAGCGTCTTCTCCTTGCCCAGGACCTCCAGGGACTCGAAGAGCGGCAGGCCGACGGTGCGGCCGGTGACGGCGACGCGGACCGGGGCCTGGGCCTTGCCGAGCTTGAGGCCGTGGGCCTCGCCGGCGGCCAGGACGGCCTCCTTGAGGGACTCGGGCGACGTCCAGTCGGCCGACTCCAGCTTCTCGCGGGCGGTGCGCAGGAGGGCGTCGCTGCCCTCCTTCATCGCCTTCGCCCACGAAGCCTCGTCGAAGACCGGCTCGGCGAGGAAGAGGAAGTCCACGTTGTCGGTGATCTCCGACAGGACCTTGAGGCGGGTCTGGGCGTGCGGGGCGATGGCCTCCCACTTGGCCGCGTCGAAGTCCTCCGGTGCCCAGGGGGCGAAGGGGGCCTTCAGCCAGGGCGCGCAGCGCTCGGTGAACTCCTTCACATCCAGCATGCGGATGTGGTCGGCGTTGATCGCCTCGCACTTCTTCAGGTCGAAGCGCGCCGGGTTGGGGTTGACGTCGGAGATGTCGAAGGCCGCGACCATCTCGTCGATCGTGAAGATGTCCTGGTCGGCGGAGAGCGACCAGCCCAGCAGCGACAGGTAGTTGAGCAGGCCCTCGGGCAGGAAGCCCTGCTCGCGGTAGAGGTTCAGGGACGACTGCGGGTCGCGCTTGGACAGCTTCTTGTTGCCCTCGCCCATCACGTACGGCAGGTGGCCGAAGGCCGGGGTCTGCTTGGCGATGCCCAGCTCCGTCAGCGCCTTGTAGAGCGCGATCTGGCGCGGGGTGGAGGAGAGCAGGTCCTCGCCGCGCAGGACGTGGGTGATCTCCATCAGCGCGTCGTCGACCGGGTTGACCAGCGTGTACAGCGGGGCGCCGTTCGCGCGGACGATGCCGTAGTCCGGGACGTTCTCCGGCGTGAAGGTCAGCTCGCCGCGGACCAGGTCGGTGAAGGTGATCGTCTCGTCCGGCATGCGGAAGCGGACGATCGGGGTGCGGCCCTGGGCCTTGTACTCCTCGACCTGCTCGGCGCCGAGGTCGCGGCAGTGGCCGTCGTAGCCGGAGGGCTTGCCGGCGGCGCGGGCGGCCTCGCGACGGGTGTCCAGCTCCTCCTGGGAGCAGTAGCAGTGGTAGGCGTGGCCGGCGTCCAGGAGCTTCTGGGCGACGTCCCGGTAGATGTCCATGCGCTGCGACTGGCGGTACGGCGCGTGCGGGCCGCCGACCTCGGGGCCCTCGTCCCAGTCGAAACCGAGCCAGCGCATCGCGTCGAGCAGCTGGTTGTACGACTCCTCGGAGTCGCGGGCAGCGTCGGTGTCCTCGATGCGGAAGACCAGGGTGCCCTGGTGGTGCCGGGCGAACGCCCAGTTGAACAGGGCGGTGCGGACCAGGCCCACGTGCGGGTTACCGGTGGGTGAGGGACAGAAACGAACGCGTACGGGTGAGCCGGGTGCGCTAGCCACGCTTGACAACCTTGTTGGTGAGAGTGCCGATGCCTTCGATGGTGACGGCGACCTCGTCGCCGACGTTCAGGGGGCCGACCCCCGCCGGGGTACCGGTGAGGATGACGTCGCCGGGGAGCAGGGTCATGGCCTCGGAGATGTTGACGACCAGGTCCTCGATGGGGTGGACCATCTCGCTGGTACGGCCGAGCTGGCGCTGCTGGCCGTTGACCGTGAGCTGGATGGTCAGGTCGTTCGCGCGCTCCAGGTCCAGGTCCGTCTCCACCCAGGGGCCGAGCGGGCAGGAGCTGTCGAAGCCCTTGGCCCGCGCCCACTGCTTCTCGCGGCGCTGGACGTCCCGGGCGGTGACGTCGTTGGCGCAGGTGTAGCCGAAGATCACGTCCTTGACGCGCTCGCGCGGCACCTCGCGGCACATGCGGCCGATGACGACGGCCAGCTCGGCCTCGTGGTGCAGTTCCTCGGAGAAGGACGGGTACTGGATGTCGTCGCCGGGGCCGATCACCGAGGTCGACGGCTTGAAGAAGGCGAAGGGGGCGTCCGGCACCTCGTTGCCCAGCTCGCGCGCGTGCTCGCCGTAGTTGCGGCCGAACGCCACGACCTTGTTGGGCAGGACCGGCGGGAGCAGCCTGACCTTGCTCAGCGGCACCTTCGTACCGGACAGCTCGTGGTCCGCGAACGGGATGCCCTTGATGATGTCGAGGACGAGTTCGTCCTGCTTGTCGCCCTCGACCGCGCCGAAGGCGACGTTCCCGTCGATGGAGAACCTGGCGATGCGCACGGGATCCTTGCGCCCCTCACTGAGAACCGGCGTACTGACGCCTCAGGTTAACCGGTCGGACCGCCGGAATTCCGAGTCCGCGGTGTCGTACGGGAAATTTCGGAATTCAGCGGAAATGGTGAGCCAGGAGCCGGCCGGCCGGAGCCTGGAGCGCGCCGCGCTACTCTCCGACGGCCGCCGTCGCGCCGACGGGGACGTCCACCAGGACCGTGCGCCGCGGGTTGGCGGTCTGGGCGGGGAGGTCGACGGAGTGCTCCGGCAACTCGGGGGTGTGCAGCTCGTCGGTGTCCTTCAGATGCGCCAGGGTGGTGCGTCGCGGGTTGGCGATCTTGTGGAACATCATCGTCGTCTTCACGGTTGTACGAGTCCTAGTCCTGTGTCGATACAGAAGCGTCGCTCTTGTAAAGCGCCAGGCTAAACATTCAATTCGTTGCCGCAGGCGCCAACCACCCAGGATGTTCATGTGAGTTTGCTCACGACCTCGCGGACAAACCGGTCAAACCTGACCCGCAACGCGCCCTAGCGAAACGGACATTGACCCCCTGAAGCCATCATTCCGCTCCTGATCATGGCGACTGGGACACCGGGCACCGAGCGACAACTCGCCGAGAAACGCCCGTTTTGACCTGGATCGGCCTCCACGGCTGGTAACCCGGCACTCACACCCCGTCACGGAGGTCACAGCTCGGGACACGGACCTTGTTGGAGATCCGGCACTGTGCTGGAATTCCACGGACCGCCGCGGGGATCGAGCCGGCGCACCGGGCGCGACGCAGCGCCGAGCGGCGGCGAGATCAGGGGGGAGCCAGCGCCGGTCACTCAAGACCACCCGGAGGGCGTTTTCAGGGCGCTCTCCACAACGCCGACACCGTGTCCCTCCGTTCACGCGGAGGGGTGCCTGGTCCAGAGGTTGCGACGCTAGTGCAGGGACGTTTCAAGAGGGATGGCAGCGCTTCGGCGGAGCCGGAGTCGCACGACGGGACTGGCCCCATGAAGGGCAGCTCCTCGCCCCAGCACGCCCAGAACCCGGGCCAGGCCCTCGGGGGCGGCGAGCGCAGCGGACGCCCCGGCGTGTCGGGCTCGTCCGCGGGCACGGGCAGCGCCGGCTCCGGTGCCGCCCCCACGCCGGACGTGAAGCCCCCCAAGGGCCCCACCGGCCCCGGCTCACGCATGGCCCTGCGCAACTGGCGCATCTCCACGCGTCTGGTCTCGCTGCTGGCGCTCCCCGTCATCGCGGCCACCTCGCTGGGCGCGCTGCGCATCAGCGACAACATGGACGACATCCAGCAGCTCGACAACATGAAGCTGCTGACGGACATGACCAAGCAGGCCACCGAGCTGGCCATGGCCCTCCAGGACGAGCGCGACCAGTCCGCCGGCCCCCTGGCGCACGGCCTGTCGCAGAACGACTACACGGTCAAGGGCTTCGAGGAGAAGACCGACCGGGCCCGCGAGAACTTCCTCAACTCCTCCGAGCAGATCGACGCGGCCAGCAAGGACGGCAACCTCCAGGGCGTCCGCGACGCGCTCGTCGGCCTGGCCAACCAGCTGGACGACCTGGCCAAGATCCGCAAGACGGCCTACAAGTCGCAGGGCAACTCGACGCAGACGGTGGAGTCCTACCACCGGCTGATCACCCAGCTGATCAGCCTGTCCCAGGACATGGCCGAGGCGTCCAGCAACCCGGAGATGATCTCGCGCACCCGCGCCCTGGCGGCCTTCTCCACCGCCAAGGAGTACGCCTCCGTGCAGCGCGCCACGATCGCCGCCGCACTGCCCGCGACCACGGACAAGAAGGGCGACCTCTCCGAGAACGACCGCCTGTACGGCCAGTCGGCGTACGAGAGCGAGAACTCGGAAATCGCGATCTTCCGGAAGATCTACGCCAACAACAACGCCGAGGAACTCCTCAAGCCGATCGACGAGGGCAACCCGACGATCCAGTCCGCGGACACCTACGCCAAGCGCGTCTTCGACTCCCGCGACGGCATACAGAGCATGAACAACCGGTCCTACAAGGACTGGGTGGACGACAGCTCGACCAAGATCGACCAGATGAAGAAGATCGAGCACACGCTGCTCGAGCAGATGGAGCAGAAGGCCCGCGAGCTGAAGAGCGCCACCCAGCAGGACGCCATCATCTCCGGTGCGCTGATCCTGCTCGTGCTCGGCGTGTCGCTCGTCGGCGCGTTCGTCGTGGCCCGCTCGATGATCCGCTCGCTGCGCCGGCTGCAGGAGACCGCGACCAAGGTCGCCCAGGAACGCCTGCCCGAGCTGGTCAAGCAGCTGTCGGAGTCGGACCCGCAGGACGTCGACACCTCGGTGGAGTCGGTCGGTGTGCACTCCCGGGACGAGATCGGCCAGGTGGCCGCGGCCTTCGACGACGTGCACCGCGAGGCGGTCCGCCTCGCCGCCGAGCAGGCGCTGCTGCGGGGCAACGTCAACGCGATGTTCACCAACCTCTCGCGCCGCTCGCAGGGTCTGATCCAGCGCCAGCTGTCGCTGATCTCCGAACTGGAGTCCCGCGAGGCCGACCCGGACCAGCTGTCCTCGCTGTTCAAGCTGGACCACCTCGCCACGCGTATGCGCCGTAACGGTGAGAACCTCCTCGTTCTCGCGGGTGAGGAGCCCGGCCGTCGCTGGACCCGCCCGGTCCCGCTGGTCGACGTGCTCCGCGCCGCCGCGTCCGAGGTGGAGCAGTACGAGCGGATCGAGCTGGCCGCCGTCCCGACCACCGAGGTCGCCGGCCGGGTCGTCAACGACCTCGTGCACCTGCTCGCCGAGCTGCTCGAGAACGCGACCTCGTTCTCCTCACCGCAGACCAAGGTCAAGGTCACCGGTCACGCGCTGCCCGACGGCCGCGTGCTGATCGAGATCCACGACACCGGTATCGGCCTGTCCCCCGAGGACCTCGCGGCGATCAACGAGCGGCTCGCCTCGCCGCCCACCGTGGACGTCTCCGTCTCCCGCCGCATGGGCCTGTTCGTGGTCGGTCGTCTGTCGCAGCGGCACGGCATCCGCATCCAGCTGCGCCCGTCCGACTCCGGTGGTACGACCGCGCTGGTCATGCTGCCCGTGGATGTCGCCCAGGGCGGCAAGAAGCCCGCTCCGGGCAAGCCCGGCGGACCCGGCGGAACCGGTGGTCCCGCCGCCGCGCAGGCCGCCGCAGGTGCGGCGGCGGCGCGACGCGCGAACGCCAACAACGGCCAGGGCGGTGCCCTCGGCGGTGCTCCGGCCGGTGGCGGTCTGCTCGGTGCCGGTCCCGGCCCGCGCGGCCAGGTCGGCGCCGGCCAGGGCCCCCGGGCCGCGCTGCCCGGCACGGGCCAGGGCGGCCGTCCCGGTGCGCGTGGTCCCCAGGGCGGTCCCGGTGCTCCGGGTACCGCTGGTGGTCTCGGTGGTCCGCAGCAGGGCCGGCCGATGCCCGCGGGTGCCGGTGCGGGCGGCTTCGGCGGTCAGGCACCCGGCGCTCCGCAGGGCCTGCAGACCGCGAACCCGGTCGGCCCGCAGCAGGACGCCTTCGGCGGCCGTGGCCCGCAGCGGCCCGGTGCCGCCTCCGACCAGGGCCGCCAGCCCCAGCTGCCGCCGCGCGGCGGCCCGCGGGCCGAGCTGCCCGGCGGTGCCCAGCAGCCGCGCACCCCGGACTGGGCCGACGCGCAGACCCCGCCGTCGCGTGCCTCGCTGGACGCGCCGCGCGGCCACGACGAGCAGGACCCGGCGCACACCGCACACATGCCGCGCGTCGACGACCGGCAGGGCCCGGGCGCGACCGCGGAGATGCCCCGGATCGACGCGCACGGCCCGGCCGCCACGGGCGAGTTCCCGCGCCCGGACCTGAACGGCCCGGGCGGCCCCCGGCACACGGGCCAGTTCGCCCGCCCGGAGAACCCGCAGCAGACGGGCCAGTTCGCCCGGCCGGACGCCGCCGAGCTGCCCGGCCGGTTCGACGGCGCCGGTGGCCCGCAGGGCGCCGATCCGTACGTCCGCTCCGATGTCTTCGACACGCCGGCGCAGCAGCAGAACGACCCCGCGCGGAACGCGGGTCAGAACACGGGCCAGTTCGCGGCTCCGCAGGGATTCGACGGCGGCTACGACGGCGGCTCCACCGGCCGGCACGCCCTGCCCGGCCGCCAGAACCCGGCGCACACGGGTCAGTTCGAGCGCCCGCAGCCGGCCGGCCGGGACGAATTCGGCGCCCCGCGCCAGCAGGCCCCGCAGCAGCGTCCGGTGCACCGTGAGCCGGAGGCCCTGCCGCCGGCCGCCGGTCCGGGCGACGGCCGTACCCCGCTGTACGACACGCTGGAGACCAACTGGTTCCACGGCGGTCCGCAGGCGGAGGGCGCGCCCGCGCAGCAGCAGCAGCAGCCGCAGCAGCCGCAGGCACCCGCCCCGGCCCCGCAGCGCCCCACGAACGGCAACGGCTCCGCCACCGGTTCCTGGCGCACCTCGCCGAACGACGAACTCGTCCGGCAGGCCGAGCGCGTCCGGCAGCCCGCCGCGGGCGGGGTCACCACCTCCGGCCTGCCGCGCCGGGTGCCCCGGGCCAACCTTGTCCCGGGCACCGCCCAGCAGCAACAGCACCAAGCCGGTCCGCAGGTCTCGCGTGCGCCTGACGACGTACGCGGACGGCTGACCAATCTCCGTCGGGGCATCGCTCAGGGCCGTCAGGCCGGCAGCGGCCAGACCGGCAGCTACCCGAGCCCCACTCACCAGCAGGAGCGTTAGTTGAGTCCGATGAGCCAGGCGGCACAGAACCTGAACTGGTTGATCACCAACTTCGTGGACAACACCCCCGGGGTGTCGCACACGGTGGTGGTCTCCGCCGACGGCCTTCTGCTGGCGATGTCCGAAGGCTTCCCGCGGGACCGCGCCGACCAGCTGGCGGCCGTCGCGTCCGGGCTGACCTCCCTGACGGCCGGGGCGTCCCGGATCTTCGAGGGCGGCACCGTGGCGCAGACGGTCGTCGAGATGGAGCGCGGGTTCCTCTTCCTGATGTCCGTCTCGGACGGGTCGTCCCTCGCGGTCCTGGCCCACCCCGAGTGCGACATCGGTCTCGTCGGCTACGAGATGGCACTGCTCGTCGACCGCGCAGGGGCGGTACTCACCCCGGACCTGCGCGCCGAACTCCAGGGCAGTCTGCTCCACTGACCGCCCCCGGCACCACCCACCTCACGAAAACACCGTCCGGCCGCCACAATCCCCCCACCGGCCCCGTCAGACGGCTTGACTGACCGACTTGCTGTCCCGCCCGGAGGATTCATGACCCCGCCCACCGCCCATCACGATCCGTATGCGGAACCGTACGGGGACGAGGGCGACCAGCCGCTGGTCCGTCCGTACGCGATGACCGGCGGCCGGACCCGGCCGCGCTACCAGCTCGCGATCGAGGCGCTGATCAGCACCACGGCCGACCCGGCAGCGCTCATGGGACTGCTCCCTGAGCACCAGCGCATCTGCCACCTGTGCCGTGAGGTCAAGTCGGTCGCGGAGGTCTCCGCGCTGCTGGCCATGCCGCTCGGAGTGGCCCGGATCCTGGTGGCCGACCTCGCGGAGGCCGGCCTGGTCGCCATTCACCAGCCGGGTGGCGACGAGAACAACGGCGGCGCACCGGATGTGACGCTGCTCGAAAGGGTGCTCAGTGGACTTCGCAAGCTCTGACGGGGGCCGGGCCACCACCTCCGCGAAGATCGTGGTGGCGGGCGGCTTCGGCGTGGGCAAGACCACGTTCGTCGGCGCCGTCTCGGAGATCAACCCGCTGCGCACAGAGGCCGTCATGACGTCCGCTTCGGCCGGCATCGACGACCTCACCCACACCGGAGACAAGACCACCACCACGGTGGCCATGGACTTCGGCCGTATCACCCTGGACCAGGACCTGATCCTGTACCTCTTCGGTACGCCGGGCCAGGACCGCTTCTGGTTCATGTGGGACGACCTGGTGCGCGGCGCGATCGGCGCGGTGGTGCTCGTGGACACCCGGCGCCTCGCCGACTGCTTCCCCGCGGTCGACTACTTCGAGAACAGCGGCCTGCCCTTCGTCGTCGCCCTCAACGGCTTCGACGGACAGCAGCCGTACCAGCCCGAGGAGGTGCGCGAGGCCCTGCAGATCGGCCCCGACACCCCGATCATCACGACCGACGCCCGGCACCGCGCCGACGCCAAGTCGGCGCTGATCACCCTGGTCGAGCACGCCCTGATGGCACGCCTCAAGTAGCACACGCGTACGCACTCAAGTGCGACGGCGTTTACGGCAGTTGCGGTGAACGGCACGGAGCCGACTGTGGCCTTTGACACGGTCGGCTCCGACGTTCATAACAGTTCGGCAGAGGAATCACCCGGCTTCACCACGCGACGCGGTCGCGCAGTGCCGCTGTGCGCACAAACGCCCCGCCTTTTGGCGGGGCTCGCTCTTTATGACCGTTTTATCTGGGGCTTACAAGAGGGTCGCTCCGGGGTTTCCGCTGTTTGGAAGAGCGCTGGTCCACGTGCTGGAATGCCTGAACTGCCCAATAGTCAAAGACGTACCTGCCAAGGGGTCGATGACGAACCGGGCTCTGAGAGACTGCGGCACGACGTAGGTGCCGACCGCCGAGAGGTTGTTGGTCGAGTGAGGCGAAGCAAGAACGGTCCCGAGCCGTCGGCGCGGGGCAACTTCACCCCGCCGCCGCGCGCTGCGGCGCCCACCCCTGTGCCCGGCGCGGAACCGACGGCGGCACCCGCGCCCAGCGGCGGCCGTTTCTCGCCGCGCAACTGGCGTGTGCCGACCAGGCTGAACGCGATCCTGCTGATACCCGTGGCGGTCGGCCTCGTCATGGGCGGCTTCCAGGTCAAGAGCTCGATCGACACCTGGCAGCAGGCACGCGACGCCGAGAACACCGCCCGCCTGGTGCGAGCCGCCCTCACCTACGCCGACGCCCTCGAGAACGAGCGTGACGTCACCGCGGCGCCCCTGCTGCTGAAGAAGACGGACAGCAAGAGCAAGGCGACGATCGCCGCCGCCCGCAAGGCCACGGACGACGCCGCCGACGGCTTCGACCAGGCCGCGCAGAACATGCCGCAGAAGTCGGGCCTGGTGCGCCGGCTGAAGCTGTTCCGCGAGGCGGAGCCCAGGCTCGCGCAGCTGCGGCAGGTCGCCTACACCTCCAAGGTCACCGGCGTACAGACCGAAGAGGGCTACGTCGACGTCAGCCACCCCCTGATGGAGTTCGCCAACGAGCTCGGTCTGGGCACCGGCAACATCACCTCCTACGGCCGTACCGTCTACGCCATCTCGCTGACCAAGGCGGCGCTGTCGCTGGAGCGGTCGATCGGCACGCATCTGCTGGTCAAGCCCGGTCCGGACGCCCCGAACCTGGCGACCCAGCGGGTCTCCCTGTCCTCGTACGCCTACCTCGAGCGCATCGCCGTGGAGGAGTACAAGGGCGGTGGCACCGAGGCCGACGCGCAGAAGCTGAAGGACAAGCAGACACAGATCGAGTCGCAGGGCGCCGCGATGGCCACGGCGGCCAAGCAGCAGAACCCGAACTACGTCCCGCCGCCCTCCGACCCGACCAAGATGGTGGCGGCACTGGCCACCATGAAGGACACCAGCGTCCTCACCCGTCAGACCCTCGCGGCGGGCGGCATCACTGCCGATAACTGGTACGCGGTCAACTCGCTGAAGTACAAGGCTTACCGCCAGATCGAGTCGGACATGGCCGACAGGGCCGTGAACGAGGCCTCCGACATCGCCGACAACGCCAAGACCTCGGCGTTCATCACCGGTGGCGTCGTCGTGGTCGCCCTGCTGCTCGCCTTCATCCTGGCCGGTGCCGTGGCCCGCCAGATGAGCCGCTCGATGCGCCAGCTGCGCAACGCCGCCTTCGGCATCGCCGAGCAGCGTCTGCCGATGCTGGTCGACCAGCTCTCCCGCACCGACCCCGGCCGGGTCGACACCCGGGTCGCGCCGATCCCGATCAACACGAAGGACGAGATCGGCGAGGTCGCCCGCGCCTTCGACCAGGTCCACCGCGAGGCGGTCCGGCTCGCCTCCGAGCAGGCCCTGCTGCGGGGCAACATCAACGCGATCTTCACCAACCTGTCGCGCCGCAACCAGTCGCTGATCGAGGGCCAGCTGACCCTGATCACCGACCTGGAGAACAACGAGGCCGACCCGGACCAGCTGGAGAACCTCTTCAAGCTGGACCACCTGGCCACCCGTATGCGCCGCAACGGCGAGAACCTGCTGGTCCTCGCCGGCGAGGAGCCCGGCCGCCGCTGGGACCAGCCGGTCCCGCTGGTCGACGTGCTGCGCGCCGCCTCCTCCGAGGTGGAGCAGTACGAGCGCATCGAGCTGTCCGGCGTCCCGGAGGCCGAGATCCACGGCCGCGCGGTCACCGACCTCGTGCACCTGCTGGCCGAGCTGCTGGAGAACGCGACGACGTTCTCCTCCCCGCAGACCAAGGTCCGCGTCACCGCGACCCGTCTCCCCGACGGCCGTATCATGATCGAGATCCACGACAAGGGCATCGGCCTGACGGCCGAGGACTTCGCGGACATCAACCACAAGCTGGCGAACCCGCCGACCGTGGACGCCGCGATCTCCCAGCGCATGGGCCTGTTCGTGGTCGGCCGGCTGTCCGACCGGCACGGCATCCGCGTCCAGCTGCGCCCCTCGGGCGAGCAGGCCGGTACGACCTCCCTGGTCATGCTGCCGGACGCGATCACGCACGGCGGTGGCGGCGAGGCGCCGCTGGACCGCGAGGAGTTCACGGTCTCGCAGATCATCCCGGAGCAGCAGTTCCAGGGCGAGAGCTTCCACCAGGCGCAGCCGATGCGCACCGCCGCCGAGCTGGGCTTCGACGACAGCCAGTACACGGAGGTCCCCGACGACATCCGCGAGCTGGACCCCGTCGGCCGCTCCCTGATGCGCGAGGAGCGCCGGGCGGCCCTGGAGGCCCAGACGCACGGCCAGCAGACCGGCGACCCGCAGGCCGAGTCCCCCGAGGGCCCCTCGTACGAGGACCCGCTCTTCGACGGGCGGCAGGCCTACCAGGAGCAGCAGCCGTCGTACCAGCAGCAGGCCTACCAGGAGCAGCCGCAGCAGACGTACGAGGAGCAGACGTACGCCGAGCCGCAGCAGGCCTCGTACGAGGAGCAGTCGTACGACAAGCCGTACGAGGAGCAGTACTACGCGCCGAACGGCGGCTACCCGGACCCCGCGTACGCGGAGCCGGCCCAGGCCCCGTCCTACCAGGACGACTGGCCGCAGCAGCCCCAGCAGCCCCAGCAGCCGCAGAACGGCTACCGGAACGGGTATCCGGACCAGTACGCTCCGGAAACGGAATCCTCGCAGGCCGCTGACGCGAGTGAGCGGAACCGCGTAGGCTTCGACCGTCCGGGACCGGCCTCTCCCGCCGCCCACCAGCTGACCGACGCCGGGCTGCCCCGCCGCGGATCCGTCGCGAGCGGTTCCAACGGCTCGGATACCGCGGGCGGCACGGCGCGCAGGCACCAGGAAGCCGCGGCACCGGACAACACACCGCAGGCGGGCGGCGACAGCGACTGGCGTTCGGCCAACGACGAGCGCTGGCAGCAGGCCTCGCAGCTCCGGAAGCCCAAGGCAGGCGGGGTCACCTCCTCGGGCCTGCCGCGGCGGGTACCCAAGGCCAACCTGGTCCAGGGTTCCGCCGAAACCACCCCCCAGGGGGGCCCACAGGTCTCCCGCGCCCCGGAGGACGTCCGGGGCAGGCTGAGCAACCTGCGTCGGGGCGTCCAGCGCGGACGCAGCGCAGGCAGTGAAACGAACGGCCAGGGCTTCGGTCCTGACAGCACCTACAACCAGGAGCGTTAGTGTGAGCCCGATGAGCCAGGCGGCACAGAACCTGAACTGGTTGATCACCAACTTCGTGGACAACACCCCGGGGGTGTCCCACACGGTGGTGGTCTCCGCCGACGGACTCCTTCTGGCGATGTCCGAAGGCTTCCCCCGCGACCGCGCCGACCAGCTCGCGGCCGTCGCCTCCGGTCTGACGTCTCTGACGGCAGGCGCCTCCCGCATCTTCGAGGGCGGCAGCGTGAACCAGACGGTTGTGGAGATGGAGCGGGGATTCCTCTTCATCATGTCCATCTCCGACGGTTCGTCGCTCGCCGTGCTGGCCCACCCCGAAGCGGACATCGGCCTCATCGGGTACGAGATGGCCCTTCTGGTGGACCGCGCGGGCACGGTCCTCACCCCGGATCTGCGTGCAGAACTCCAGGGCAGCCTTCTCAACTAACAGGTGAACGGTGCGTATACGCGTCCCGGGGCCGTAAGGTTTCGGGACGCGGCTCCACACGGATGGGTGCCCGGCACGGTCGGAGGAGGAGAAGAGAGTGGCAACACCCCCAGGCGGTTCCAATGCGGGCAACTGGTCGTACGGCCCTGCCCAGGGCCGCGGCGACGGTTCCCAGAACCCGAACCGTTACAACTTCCCCTCCTCCCCGGGCCACCGGCAGCCGTACGCTCCCCAGGGCCCCGGCCCCTCGCCGTACGACCAGCCGCAGGCCCCGCGCATCCAGCCGGTGCAACCGCAGCGCCGCCCCGAGCCGGCGCCCGCGACCGCGTCGAACAACCCCTTGGTGCGTCCGTACGCCATGACCGGCGGCCGGACCCGCCCG
This sequence comes from Streptomyces sp. NPDC037288, assembly GCF_055603265.1. Taxonomy (NCBI): domain Bacteria; kingdom Bacillati; phylum Actinomycetota; class Actinomycetes; order Kitasatosporales; family Streptomycetaceae; genus Streptomyces; species Streptomyces sp. NPDC037288. The sequence goes on along the minus strand of NZ_JBVJVY010000031.1, from coordinate 1,415 downwards.
CGCTACCAGCTCGCCATCGAGGCACTGGTGCACACCACCGCCGCTCCGCACCAGATGCAGGGCCAGCTGCCCGAGCATCAGCGGATCTGCAACCTGTGCCGGGAGATCAAGTCGGTAGCCGAAATCTCCGCGCTGCTGACGATCCCCCTCGGCGTGGCCAGGATCCTCGTCGCCGACTTGGCGGAGGCGGGCCTGGTCGCCATCCATCAGCCCGGCGGCGACGAGAACGCCGGTGGCCAGCCAGACGTGACACTGCTCGAAAGGGTGCTCAGTGGACTTCGCAAGCTCTAGCGGCGGTCCTTCCCGCTCCACCACCTCCGCGAAGATCGTGGTGGCGGGCGGCTTCGGCGTGGGCAAGACCACGTTCGTCGGCGCCGTCTCGGAGATCAACCCGCTGCGCACAGAGGCCGTCATGACGTCCGCTTCGGCCGGCATCGACGACCTCACCCACACCGGAGACAAGACCACCACCACGGTGGCCATGGACTTCGGCCGTATCACCCTGGACCAGGACCTGATCCTGTACCTGTTCGGCACCCCCGGCCAGGACCGCTTCTGGTTCATGTGGGACGACCTGGTGCGCGGCGCGATCGGCGCGATCGTCCTGGTCGACACCCGGCGCCTCGCCGACTGCTTCCCCGCGGTCGACTACTTCGAGAACAGCGGCCTGCCGTTCGTCATCGCCCTCAACGGCTTCGACGGCAACCAGCCGTACCAGCCCGACGAGGTCCGCGAGGCCCTGCAGATCGGCCCCGACACCCCGATCATCACGACCGACGCCCGGCACCGCGCCGACGCCAAGAGCGCGCTGATCACCCTGGTCGAGCACGCCCTGATGGCGCGACTTCGGTAACCGGCCGGTGATGTTGTACATCTGAGGGGCGGCACCTGGAAGGTGCCGCCCCTCAGTGCTGGGGTGCCTGTACGGAAAGGACTTTGCGGGGGATGGGTTATACGATTCCGGGCTGGCTGGACCAGGTCCTGGACTACATCGGTATCCACTTTCCGAATGTGGACGAGGACGACTACCGTCACATGGCGGACGCCATGCGGGAGTTCGCCGACAAGTTCGAGGGACACGGTGCGGACGCGCACAAGGCGGTGGAGCAGATCCTCGCCTCGTCCAAGGGCTGGGCCGTGCACTCGATGCAGACCCACTGGAACCAGGTCAAGGCCGGTCACCTGGACAAGATCCCGGAGCTGGCCCGCCTGTTCGCCGACGCCTGTGACGTCGTCGCGGACATCATCTTCGGGATGAAGACCAAGGCCGAAGCCGAACTCGCCGTCATGGCAGGGTCGGTGGGCCTCTCGATCGGCGCCGCCTTCATCACCGGAGGCCTCTCCGCGGTCCTCGGCGCGGCCGAGATCACGGCCATGCGCCAGTTGGTGAAACGCATCATCGACGAGGCCGCCGA
>NZ_JBVJVY010000030.1:0-117237 GCF_055603265.1 Streptomyces sp. NPDC037288 | reverse complement strand
CCCCCCCCCCCCCCCCCCCCCCCCCCCCCCCCCCCCCCCCCCCCCCCCCCCCCCCCCCCCCCCCCCCCCCCCCCCCCCCCCCCCCCCCCCCCGCGACCGTGGTCCTGGTCAGCGGCGTCGCGCCACCGGGCAGAGCGGTCGTGGCAGTCTGCCGGGCCCCTGACTCCTCGGGCACCTCCCGCCGTTGGGCTGCCGGTGCGGTGCGGTGCGGTGCGGTGCGGTGCGGTGCGGCGGTCAAGGGCCCTGACGGCGCCAGGCCGAGGGGCTCATGCCCCGGGCGCGCTTGAACGCCACACTGAAGGCGAAGGGGTCGTCGTATCCCACCTCATGGGCCACGGCAGCGACGGTCGCCTCCGTGTTGCGGAGCAGGTCCGCCCCCAACGTCATCCGCCAGCCGGTGAGGTAGGCGATCGGGGGCTCACCGACGAGTGCGGTGAAACGAGCGGCGAACGAGGCGCGGGACATGCCGGCTCGGGCGGCCAACCCGGCGACCGTCCAGCGCCGGCCGGGATCCTCATGCAGCAGGCGCAGGGCCTCGCCGACCGCGGGATCGCCCAGCGCCCGGTACCAGGCGGGCGCTCTCGCCGGTCCGGCGCACCATGTACGCAACGCCAGCACGAGCACGAGGTCCAGCGCCCGGTCGAGGACGGCGTCCTGCCCCGGTTCGTCGCGGGTGACCTCGGTGGCGAGGAGATCGAGTGCTGCCCGGGTCGCGGGCCCGGAGGGCACGACCGCCACCGGTGGGAGCATGCCCAGCAGACGGTCGCCCACGTCCCCGCGGAGTTCGTAGGCGCCCCGGAGCATGATCGTGGCCCCGGGCGAACCGTCGCCGTAGGTACGCGGGCCCAGGCTCCGGACCGTGCCCGCCGCGTCGTGGTGACCGTCCACGATGTGTTTGTGCTGCCCGTGGATCACGACCTGAGGCGGGGTGGAGGGGTCGTCGGCGATCGTGTGTCGGCCGGATCCGGTGATCAGGGCGATGTCACCCGCACCGAGGCGTACGGGCGCGGTGCCCGCCTCGTCGAACCGGACGCAGGCGTGGCCGGCGAGCGTGGTCACGACCGTGAGCGGTGGGGTGTCGGCGAAGGCCAGCGACCACGGGGGGCACCGGATCAGCTGCCTGACCGACGCGTTCCTGGCACGGGCCCGGTGCAGCAGATCGCTCAGGACATCCACAGCCCCACGTTAGACGAACACAAAGGTGGTTTCGACGTTCTCCCATGGAACGTCCACGCGCCCCTGGAGTTGTCTGGGCGGCATGAAAACCATCCTCGTCCTCGGCGGCACCGGCAAGACCGGCAGCCGCATCGTCCGGTGTCTGAAGACCGCCGGACGGCCCGTCCGCACGGCGTCCCGCACCGGCGGCGACATCCCCTTCGACCTGGACGACCCAACGACTTGGGGGCCCGCGCTCGACGGGGTCACCGCTGCCTACCTCGTGGAGCCCGACCTGCGGATGAGCACGGACCGTCAGGCGCGCGTCCCCCGGTTCGTGACCGAGGCGGTGGCCGCGGGCGTGCGGCGGTTGGTACTGCTGTCCGCCCCGCGCGCCGCTGAAAGGGACCACCCCCTGTATGCCGCCGAGCAGGCCGTGTGCGGCTCCGGCGCCGACTGGACCGTCCTGCGCCCGAACTGGTTCTCGCAGAACTTCAGCGAGGGACCCTGGCTGCCTGGAATCCTCGCCGGAACCCTGGCGCTGCCCACGGGTGACGGGCGTACGCCCTTCATCGACGCCGAGGACATCGCCGAGGTCGCCGCATCCGCGCTGACCGAAGACCGGCACAGCGGCCAGACCTACGAGCTGACCGGTCCACGGGCCATCGGCTTCGGCGAAGCCACGCACCTCATCGCCCAGGCAACCGGGCGTACGATCCATCACGTCGACGTCGATCCGGACACCTTCGTCCGGCGCCAGGTCGCAGCCGGCGCCTCACCCGATGTCGCGCGGCTGCTCGTCGACGTCCTCACGACGGTCGGCCGCGGTTCTGGTGCCGCGCTCCGCGACGGTGTGGAACGAGCCCTCGGCCGACCGCCCCGGTCTTTCGAGGACTTCGTGACCGAAGCTGTCGCCACAGGCCACTGGACCTGAAGTTCCCCCGGCACGGGCCCACCCACGGTGAGTGCTCGGCACGCTTCGACGGCGTCGAGGGCCTGCCCGGCGTTCGGCTCCGGCGTGTTCCAGGCAGATGATGCTGCACGCCGGAGCCGATGCGGCCGCCGGCGCGATCAGCGTGCCGGTGATCCGGCGGGCGGTCTCCCGTACGAAGGCAGCGTCACGGACGGAGCACCGGCTTGCCCTTCGTGCGGCGTGCCGGCAGGTCCTCGTGGGCGTCGCGGGCGCGCGAGGTCGAACTCCGCGCCGGCCAGCGGGCGCAGACGTCGCCGCGCCGTGAGCCGGACCAGCTCCTCGAGCGCGGCGCCACCGGCCCGTCCCGGGCGATGAGGGGGATGAGCCGGAAGCCGGCGGCGGTGCGGCTCCCCAGCGCGAGACGGCTGGGCGCGACGGCGGAAGCGGCCTGCCGGGACGAGGCACCGTAGGCGACCAGTCGCCCGAGATGGCCGAGGGTGTCCGGAGCGGAGTCGGGGACCGGGCCGCCGACGGCGTCCAGGACGTGTCGACCGGCCGTCCGTGATGGGCGTCGAGGACGCGCTCCCGACAGCCCTCCGCGTCGCCGTCGGCCGTGTCGTCCGCACCGAGTTCGAGGGCGAAGGCACGCTTCTCCGCGGACGATGCCGTGGCGATGACGCGCCCCGCCCCGAACTCCCGGGCCAACTGGACGGCGAGACTGCCCGTTCCGCCCGCGGCGGCGCGCACCACCACGCTCTCGCCGGGCCGTATCCGGGCGACCGAACGCAACAGACGCCACGCCGTCAGCCCCTGGACCCCACCCGGTCCGCCGGCCGGGTCCACCCCGTCCACGCCTACGCCCATGTCCCGCACGGATACGACGGCGACGCGGCCGAAGCCGTCATCGGCCAGTTCGAACGCTTCGCCCCGGGCACCCGGGACCGCATCGTCGGCCTGCGCACCACCACACCCGCCGACTTCGCCGCCGCCAACCCCAACCTCGCCGGCGGCGACATCACCACCGGAGCAGCCGCCGCCGCACTGCGCCACCTCGGCAGCGCACCGCGCCGGTGACGGCTGCCCGGCCCAGCAGGTGCCGCACCGGGACGCCTGGTGGGCGAGGGCCGGAGGCGACCTGAACTCCACGGTGTTCACGGCTGATTGATGCATGGTTGACGACGTGCCCGTGCTCCTACGATGGAAGCCACCGTCGGGGGAGGGTGGACGTGACGCGCAGTACACCGCAGGGTGCCGGGCGCCGGCTGGAGGACGGGATCGCGTGGGCGGTCCGGAACGCCGACGGGATCGTGGCGATCGTCGTCGCCGTGGTCGTCGGGCTCATGGACGTCCTCAACAACAACATGGACAGCAACATCGTCTCCGGCGCCACCCTGCTCGTCCTCGCGGCGCTGGTGTACGGCGGGCTCACCGAGCGCCGCCGGCGGCTGGCCGACATCCGGGCCGCGGCCGCCGGGACCAGCCGGGCCATCGAGGACCTGGCGATGGTGCGCACGCTGTCCGGCGCCGAGGTCGCGCTCGCGCACGAGCGGGCCCGGCGCGCCACCACCCGCTGGGTGTTCAAGGGCGGCACCGGCACCTATCTGCGCGCCGTCACGCTGCCCGAGTGCGTGCTGGAGGCACAGCGTCAGCGGCGCTCGCTCAGCATGAAGATCGACATCATCAACCCGGCCGACGACCAGGTGTGCACCGCGTACGCCCGTTTCCGGAGCACGTTCGGCGGCGGCTTCGGTGAGTGGACCGTCGAGCGCACCCGCAAGGAGGCGTACGCCACCGTCGTCGCCGCGAGCTGGCACCGGCAGCGGCTGGACACCCTGGAGATCGACGTCCACCTCTCCTCGGTGGCACCGGCCCTGCGCTTCGACCTCTCGGACACCTGCCTGATCATCACCCAGGACGACCCGAGCCGGGTCAGCCTGTACGTGGAGCGGGACCGGCCGCTCTACGACTACTACGTCACCGAGCTGCACCAGAGCCGCGAACAGGCGGTCAAGCTCGATCTGCGCGAGGCCGTCCCGCTCGCCGAGGAGCCGACCGTCGACGAGGTCAGACGCCTGCTCGACCGGCTCGGCCTGCCTCTTCCGTCGAGCTTCACCGATCGTGACGTCGGCGACATCATCGACAAGGCGCTGCGCGCGGAGAACCCGTACCGCAGGTGAGCGTCGTGTTCCGGCCAAGGGGGGAAGGAACATGGACTACCCGGCCCTGGAACGGGCCGCCCGGCGGCACGCCACCGCCGAGCTGATACGACACGCCACAGCGGAACTGGACCGGATCGCCTCGGGCCGCCGCGCCCTGCGCGCTGTGCGCCATCCGCTGGGGTTCGTCTGCTTCCCCGTGCTGCGCGACGGCGGCGACGGCGTCTGCGTCCACGTCTTCCGCACACCGGAGGCGGTGCCCGACCGGGCCGCCCCCCAAGTGCACTGCCACAGCTGGGACCTGACCAGCACCGTGCTGTACGGCCGGCTCGGCAACCGGCGCATGCACGTCGAGGAAGACCCCGGCGCGGCCACCCACCGCGTCTTCGAGGTGCTCAGCGACCCCTCGGGCGTGGACGAACTGCGGCCCACCGAGCGGCTGGTGCGCTGCCGGCCCGGCGCCGAGCACACCAGCGCGCCCGGCCAGACCTACGCCCTCCCGGCGGGTGAATTCCACACCACCGTGGTCCCGGACGACCGTCCCACCGCCACCCTGGTGCTGGGGCGGACCCTGCCCGGCCGGGTGGACCTCTCGCTGGGCCCGCTGTCCGCACCGGGGCACCGCATGGTCCGCAGCACGTGCGACGCGACCCAGACCGCCCGGATCGCTCGGGCCGCCCTCAGGAGGATCCATGAGCCCGAACCCTGACCCCGGCTACAGCACCGAGCACCGCACGGCCGTGACCGCCGCCGAGGAGGCCGGGGCGCTGCTGCGGTCCCGCTTCCCCGACGGTTTCACCGCCGCCCGCCCCAAGGGCCGACTCGGCGACGTCGTCACCGACCTGGACCTGGCCGCAGAGCAGATCGTCGTCGGCCGGATCCGCGACCGCTTCCCGCACGACCGCATCCTGGCCGAGGAGTCCGGCGAACTCACCGGCGACGGCGGCGGCCGCACCTGGCTCGTCGATCCCCTCGACGGCAGCAACAACGTGGTCATCGGGCTGGCGGTCTACGTCGTCGGCATCGCGCTGTGCGTCGACGACACCCCCGTCGTGGGGGTCGTCCACGATCCGGTGACCGGCCGTACGTGGTCCGCCCTGCGGGGTGGTGGGGCGCGGGGTCCGGACGGGCGGCTCGCCGTGGCCGCGCAGTACCGCCCGCATCCGGCCGCCGGGCCCCTGCTGGCCTGGACCCAGGGTCACGGCGTCTTGCGCGACGACCCCGTGGCCTGCGCCCTGCGGCACACCCTCGAACTCCGCTCCCGGCGCCTGCTCCAGCTCTGGGCACCCCTGGTGGCCTGGGCGATGCTGGCACGCGGCGACATCGACGGCTTCGTCGGCTACCGCGCGGAGGCGATCGACCTGCCCGCCGGTGCGCTGCTCGCCCGCGAGGCGGGCATCGCCCTGCGGCACCTCGACGGCGCGGAGTTCTCCGGTGGCTTCGGCGGCCCTGACACCGGGCGCTCCTTCGTCGCGGGGCGCCCGGAGCTGCTGCCGGACCTGCTGGACCTCGTCAGCTCGTTCTCCCCCGGCTCCGGCCACCGTCCTCGATGACCTCGACTCCCCCGAGCTCTGTGTGCGGTCGAGAACCGCGGCCGGTGGCGGTTCCCGCTGGACGCGAGGAAAGGGCCCGCGCCAGGCGGGCCCTCGGGACTGATCCAGACGAAACCCTGGAGGTCAGCCGACCTTGCCCGGTGCCAGGACGTCGGCGAGACGCCTGGTCTCGATGCCGCCGCAGTCGTACTGCACGTTCTGCACGAGGAACGGGTCCCGGGCGGCCTCGTGGTTGCCCAGGCGGAGGGCGATGTCGCGGGCGACCTGGTCACCCTCGCTCTGCGGCAGACGGAGCCACTCGCCGCACGTCTTGACCGTGACACCGGCGAGCGGGTCGTGGGTGCTCTCGGTGGTGGTGGGGGAGCCGCTGTCGGAGCCGTCGGCCTGCTTGGCCTTGGCGTGGTTGACCAGCAGGACGACGAGCGCGAGCACGACCAGTCCGACGACGATGAACACCGCCGGTCCGGCGCCCTTGTGGGTGGTCTTGTTGCGGACGCTGTTGTTCTGGCGGACGTCCCGGCCGGCGATCGTGTTCCCGTCGCCGGCGATGCCGCCGTTCGTGGCGATGCGTCCGCCGCTCCCGGCGATGTTGGAGTTGGTCACGTCACCGGTGTTGACGCTGTTGTCGCTCACGGCGGGCCTCGACAGGGAGGTGAGCAGGGACTGGAAAGTGGCTTCCGCGTCAGGGTGGGCGGCGGCGTAAGCCCGGAGGAGCTGGTTGAGCTGGCGTCGCGCGGTGCCCTCGTCTCCGCGCAGGACGGCCGCGCGTTGGCCGTCGAGAGTGCCCGCGATCTTGTCACGCTCGGCAGTGGTGTTCGCCATGGAGCGGGCGATGCCGGCGCGGACGGCGGCCCATCCGTCGGCTGCCATCGCGTGGATGATCCCGGACTCGATACTTCCGAGGACGTCGAGGTCCATGTGCTGTCCCTTCGGTCCGCCAAGGGGCGGAGTCGTGCGGCGGGTCTCTCACGGCTATCAGTTTTCCGAAGGTTTGAGAATTCGCTGCCGATCATTTGTGAGCGAACCCACAATTAGGCCCTCCGTTAACGATTAGTAGGGCGTCATACATCTTTCAGAGAAAGGCTCCAATGGTGAGGAGCTTCGCTTGTGCCCATCCGACGATCGGCCTCGTTTTAGATGTACTGCGCTTTTCGGTCAGGCATATTCGCGCAATGGTGATGGCCCAGGTCAGCGCCTGGATCTTGGCCGGATCCAGGCCGGTAAGCGCACCCTTGGTTTAGACATGCACTGCCATTTAATGCCCGGTTCTCCGGCTTGGCATGAGCATATAAAGCGAGGTTTCGGTCGTCCGCCCCGGGCTGCCGCCATTTCAGGCGCCTCACGGCACGGAAAAAGCAGGAATTCCTGCTTCCGTTACCGTCCCGCCTAGCGCGTCAGCGCCAAGGCGATCACCGACGCGACCGCCGCCGCCGTCGCCAGTACCGCGCCGGTCCCCATCAACCGGCGGACCGGCACCCGGACCCCGTACGCGTGGCAGCGCTCGTACCACAGCAGCGTGGCCAGGGACGCCCACGGGGTGATCACCGGCCCGGCGTTCGTGCCGACCAGCAGGGCCAGCAGCTGGTCATGGTTGCCGACCGGAACGGCCGCCTCCCCGGCCAGGTAGACCGGCAGGTTGTTGAGCGCGTTGGACAGGCCGCCGCCGACCGCCGCCGCGCGGAACAGGCCGAGCGTGCCGCCGTCGGTGCCGACCGCCGAGGCCAGCAGGTGGTGCAGCCCGTGCGCGTCGAACGTCTCGACCACCAGGAACATGCCGGGGACCATCACCAGCAGCCGCCAAGGGACGAGCGACGGCCGGAGAACGGACCGCTGCCGCACCCCGAACGCCGCCACGGCGACGAGCGCGGCCGTCGCGGAGGCCATCCACAGCGGTACGTCGGCGACCAGGATGGCGAGCAGAAAGCCGGCGCAGGCGAGCGCGCAGGCGCGGAAGAGCACCGGATCGGCCGGGCGGTGCGCAGCCGGTGGCACATAGCGGTCGGCGGCGTCCGCGCGTACGTCGTCGGCGCGAGCCGCACCCGGCCCCGACACCGGTACGGCCGCCCTCAGGCCGAACCGGTCCACCACAGGCCCCCCACGCCGCCCCCGCCGCCAGAAGAACAGCCACAAACAAGCCATCGTCACCGCCAGCGCGGCGAGCTGCGGCGCCCACATCCGTGCCGCCAGACCCAGCGGTGACAGCGCCACCCGGTTGGCGGCCAGCAGGTTCGTCAGGTTGGACACCGGCAGCAGCAGGCTCGCCGTGTTGGCGAGCCACACCGTGGTCATCGCCAGCGGCACCGGCGCGATACCCACCCGGGAGGCGAGCGCCAGCATCACCGGGGTCAGCAGGACGGCCGTCGTGTCCAGGTTCAGGGCGATGGTCGTGACCGCGGCGAACAGCACGCACAGTAGGAACAGCAACGCGTAACTGCCCCGCCCCGCCCGTGCCACCCGCGCCGCCACCACGTCGAACACCTCGGCCCTGCTGGTCAGTTCGGCCAGCACGATGACCGTGCCCAGGAAGGCGAGGAGCGGGGCGATGCGTGACATCGCGTCGGACGCGGACCCCGCCGGCAGCAATCCCGTGGCCACGCACAGCAGTCCGGTCACCAGCAGACCGATCGCCACCCGGTCGAGGACATGCAGACGCAGCAGTAAGGCACGCACGGTTGGAAGGGTCGCACGTTTGTACGTCGCTGTGACCAGGGCGTCGTCGAACGCCTGGAAACGACCGGTATCAGCCTCTCTTTTCACGGCATCATCAATACATGGTGGCTCGTCAGAACGCCCCGGGGGACAGCACCGGGCCATTGGACTTCTTCATCAGTTACTCGCCGGCCGACGAACGCTGGGCGTCCTGGATCGCCTGGACCCTGGAGGAGGCCGGATACCGCACGGTCCTGCAGGCCTGGGACTTCGTGCCGGGCACGAACTTCGTGGACTTCATGGACCGGGGGGTGAGCGAGTCCGCCGCCGTCATCGCCGTACTGTCGCGGAACTACGAGCGGTCCCGGTACGGGCGGATGGAGTGGCAGGCCGCGTTGCGGGCGGATCCGGACGCGCCGGAGCGGCGGCTGATCACCGTGCGGGTCGAGGACATCCCGGTGGAGGGGCTGCTGGCCACCATCACCTACGTGGACCTGGTGCCGGTCGCCGATGCGCGGGCGGCGCGGGAGCTGCTGCTCGCCCGGGTCCGTCAGGCCCTCGACGGGCGGGCCAGACCCAGTCTGCCGCCCGGTTACCCGGGGGCGAACGGCCACGCCGTACCGTCCGCCCCGGCCGCTCCGGGTCCCGGGCGCCCGCTCGGCGGGCCGGGGTGGGCGGGGCGGCGCAGGCCCGCCGCGCCGCCGTCGTATCCGCGCCTGCCCGCAGCGGCCGGCGAGCGGGAGGCGGTCACCGTGCTCCAGCTGGCCGGGCCCGCCTTCGGCCGCGGGCAGGACCCCGCCGAGTTGCAGGCGGCGATCTGGGGCGACCTGGTCGAGCTGGCGGATGCCGGGGCGCCCGCCCCGGACCTGCTGGTGGTCACCGGCGATCTGACCGCCTCCGGCAGCCGGCGCGAGTTCGAGCAGGCCCTCGCCTTCCTCACCGGGATGCGGGCCCTGCTCGGGCTCGAACCGCACCGGGTCGCCCTCGTCCCGGGCGGCCAGGACGTCAACCAGGCGGCCTGCCAGGCCTACTTCAGCACCTGCGAGGCGGACGAGATGCCGCCCCGGCCGCCGTACTGGCCCAAGTGGCGGCACTTCGCACGGCTGTTCCAGGAGCTGTACCAGGGGCTGGACGTCGTCTTCGACAGTGATCAGCCGTGGACCCTCTTTCCCGTGCCGGAGCTGCACACGGTGGTCGCGGGGCTGAACTCGTCCATGGCCTACAGCCACCGGCGTGACGACCAGTACGGGCTGATCGGGCGCGAGCAGGCCGCCTGGTTCGCGCAGGCGCTGCGGCCCCATGAGACCGAGGGGTGGCTGAGGATCGGCGTCGTACGGCACTCGCCGGGTGTCGCACGGCCCGCCGCCCCCGGTCTCCGCCGGGCCGGTACGCCGGGCACGGCAGCCCTGGACGGCGCCGGGCCGCTGCGGGACACCGATGTGCTGACCCGGCTGACCGCTCCCCGGCTGCACCTGCTGCTGCACGGCCCGGCCGACGCCGGTGCGCTGCCCGCGCTCACCACCGCCTCCGGCGAGGTGCCGGTGATCGGCGCCGTCGGGCCCGGCCGGCACCAGTTGCTGCGGGTCGGCCGGGAGGGACTGGCCGTCTGGGACGGGCCGCGGGACCCGCAGCGAAGGCCGGTCCGGTGGCTCCGGGCCCACCGCGCCTTCGGCGCCCCCGGGGGTCCCGGGGCATCCGGGGACGGCACGCCCGGCGCGGACCCCGTGCCCCCCGCCGGCCGGAACGGCCTCCCCGAGCCCGAGCCGGAGCCGCGCGCCCTGACGAGCCCGGTGGAGATACTGCTCGCCCGGGTCGCCGAGGTGTGCCGCACCCGCCACGAGGGCGCCCAGATCCGCCAGGTCGACGGGCCGCTGCCGCAACTGCTGGTCACCTGGACCCAGTCCGGCTTCGTCCGGCAGCAGCGCGTGGCCGTGCACACCGGCACCCCGACCACGCAGGACGTCGACCGGTTCGTGGCCCTCGTGCACGCCGCCGACGCCGAGACCGAGGCCGAACTCGTCCACGACGGCCCGCCGCCCGCCCGCGAACTGCGCGACGCCGCCCGCCGCCGGGGCGTGCGCGTGCGCAGCTTCACCGAGTTCCAGGGTCTGCTGGACCTGCGCGGATACGTCGGCGCGCAGAGCGAGCGGCTGCGCACCGACCCGCGCTACCCGCCGGGCATGTACCTGCCGCAGCGGTACCGCGAGGTGGAACGCCTCGACGCCGAGGACCGCGACGGGCTCGTCGACGAGATGCTGCGGCTGCTCGACTCCGACCAGGGGCGCTTCCTGCTGCTGCTCGGCGACTTCGGGCACGGCAAGACCTTCGCGCTGCGCGAGCTGGCCCGCCGCGTCCCCGCCGAACTACCGCATCTGGTCCCCCTGTTGGTGGAACTGCACGCGCTGGACCGGGCGTACTCGTTCGAGGGGCTGGTCGCCGCGCACCTCGCCGCCCACGGCGTCGACAACATCGACCTGCGGGCCTTCAGGTACATGCTCCAGCAGGGGCGGATCGTGCTGCTCTTCGACGGCTTCGACGAACTCGTCAACCAGGTCACCTACGACCGCGCCGCCGAGCGTCTGCAGGTGCTGCTGGACTCGGCCGTGGACAGCGCCAAGATCGTGGTCTCCAGCCGCACCCAGCACTTCCGCTCACAGGGCCAGGTGCTGACCGCGCTCGGCGAACGCGTCGGCCTGCTCCCGCACCGCCGGGTCCTGGCCGTCCAGGAGTTCAGCCCGCAGCAGATCCGCGCCTACCTGGTCAACCGCTACGACGGCGACGAACGCGCCGCCGACCACCGGCTGCGGCTGCTGGACGCCGTCCCCGACCTGCTCGCCCTGTGCCGCAACCCCCGGCTGCTCGGCTTCGTCGCCGACCTCGACGACGACCGGCTGCGGGCGGTCGCCGGCGCCGGGCGCGCCCTCAGCCCCGCCGGGCTGTACGAGGAGGTCCTCACCGCCTGGCTGGGCTTCGAGGCCCAGCGGGGCAGCGGCAGCCCCGGCCGGGCACCCGGGCTCTCCCTGGACCAGCTGTGGCACGCGGTCACCGCGCTCGCCCTGCGGCTGTGGGAGAGCGGGCAGGACTCGCTGCGGCTGGACGAGCTGACCGATGTCGCCGAGACCCTGAGCGGGCTCGCGGGCGACCGGATGTCGGTGCCGCAGACCGCGCACGCCATCGGCTCCGGCAGCCTGCTGGTGCGCAGTGACGACGGCGTGTTCCGGTTCATCCACGGCTCGGTGGTGGAGTGGCTCGTCGCCCGGGAGTGCGCCCGCGGGCTCACCGAAGGCGACAGCGCCCTGCTGGGGCGGCGCCAGCTCAGCCAGCTGGCGGTCGAGTTCCTGTGCGACCTCGCCGACCACCGGGTCTGCCAGGCGTGGGCCGAGCGGGAGCTGTCCGGCACTGCCGGGGACGCCTCGCCGGACGCCGGCCACGCCAACGCGGTGAAGATCCTCAGCCGGCTCCGCGTGCCCGCGCACACCGATCTGCGCGGTGCCGCCCTGGCCGGGGAGGACCTGTCCCACCGCGACTTCTCCGGCGTCGATCTGACCCGCGCCGACCTCACCGACGCCCGGCTGGTCGGCGCCAGCCTCTCCGGCGCCGTCCTGCGCGGCGCCCGGCTGACCGGCGCCCGGCTGGACGGCGCCGATCTGACGGGGGCCGACCTGCGCGGCGCCGACCTCAGGCGGGCCCGGCTGATCGGCACCGACCTGACCGGTGCCCGGGTGGACGGCGGCCGGTGGCGGCGGGCGGCGCTGATCTCGGCGACCACCGGGCCGCTGGCGCGAACCCCGGAACTCCAGGGGGCCGCGATCGCGCCCGGCATGGCCGTCGACTCCGGCTTCCGGCCCTCCACGGTCGGGGTGCCGTACGGCTACGAGGCCCGCGTCCGGCTGCCCGAGCCCATCTCCTACAGCCCCGACGGCGAACTGCTCGCCGTGGGCAGCGAGGACGGCGGTGTCCTGGTCTGTGACGCCGCCACCGGCATCGCCCTGCGCACCCTGCAGGGGCACACCGGCCGGGTGTACGCCGTCAAGTTCCGCGAACGCGTGCTGGCCACCGGCAGCTCCGACGGGACCGTACGGCTGTGGGACCCGGTCTCCGGCCGCTGCCTGCACCGGCTGGAGATCCACCCGAACGGCGTGTGGCCCCTCGCCCTGGACACCGACGGCTCGCGCCTGGCCACCGGCGACGCCGACGGCGTGGTCACCCTCTGGGACACCGCCTCCGGCACCCCGCTGCACCGGCTGCCCGGACACGCGGCGCCCGTCTACACCGTCGCCTTCGGACCCGGCGACGCCACCCTGGTCACCGGGGACGCCTCCACCGTCGTACGGCTGTGGGACCTGGCCACCGGGCGGCGGACCGGGGAGCTGCCCGGTCACCACGGGGTGGTGTACCGGGCGCGGTTCAGCCCGGACGGCACCCTGCTGGCCACCGCCGACCGCGGCGACGAGGGGCACGGCGGCACGGTGCGGGTGTGGGACTTCGCCACCGGGACGCCGCGCCATGTGTTCACCGGGCACTCCGGCCGCGTCTACACCCTGGACTTCCACCCCGGCGGCGCCCTGCTGGTCAGCGGCGACACCAACGGGGAGGTGCGGCTGTGGGACCTGGCGGCGGGACGCTCGGCCGGGTTGCTCGGCGGCTGCCGCGGGGCCGTGTACCAGGTGCTGTTCGACCCCGACGGGACCCTGCTCGCCGCCGGGGACAGCGCCGGGGTGGTCCGGCTGTGGCGGATCGACCCGGCGGCCGAGCCGGTCGCGGCGCCGCTGAGCCGGCAGCCCGCCGAGCACCGCGGCTCGGTGTGGGTGTGCAAGTTCCGCCCGCACGGCGACACCCCGGCGCCGGGCTCCGGCACGTTGCTGGTGACCGGCGGCAACGACGACGTCGTACGGCTGTGGGAGCCGGCCGCCGGGCAAGGCCGGCGGATCCTGCGCGGCCACGGGCGGCGCATCGGCACCCTGTCGTTCAGCGCCGACGGCTCGATGCTGGCGGCCGGCGGCAACGACGGCGTGGTGCGGGTGTGGCACTCGGCCTCCGGCCGGCGGCTGCGCGAACTGACCGGGCAGAGCGACCGCCTGGTCTCCGCGGTGTTCGGGCCCGCGGGCCCGCTGCTGGCCACCGCGAGCAGTGACGGCGACGTCTATCTGTGGAACGCGGCCACCGGCGAGTACCAGCGCGAACTGGACGTGGAGACCGACCATGTGTGGGCGGAGGCGTTCAGCACCGACGGTGAACTGCTGGCCACCGCCAACGACGACGACACGGTACGGCTGTGGTACCGGGCCACCGGAGC
The DNA here is from genome assembly GCF_055603265.1 of Streptomyces sp. NPDC037288. Taxonomy (NCBI): domain Bacteria; kingdom Bacillati; phylum Actinomycetota; class Actinomycetes; order Kitasatosporales; family Streptomycetaceae; genus Streptomyces; species Streptomyces sp. NPDC037288. The sequence continues at coordinate 103,515 of NZ_JBVJVY010000030.1, read as the reverse complement.
GCATGTCGCCACCATCGGCGAGCACTACGGGCGGGTCCGTGCGATCGACTTCCGGTCCGACGGCGCCGTCCTGGCCACCGGCTGCGACGACCGCAAGGTGCGGATCTGGGACGTGGACGGACACCGGATCACCGCCGAACTCGACGGCCACACCGACCGGGTGTACGCGGTGGCCTTCGCCCCCGACGGCTCCTGGCTGGCCAGCGCCTCGTGGGACGGTACGGCGGTGATCTGGAAAGACGGCGAGACCGACCACCGGCTGACGGGCCACACCGGCAAGCTCTGGACCGCGGCCGTCCATCCGCTGCGCCCGCTGCTGGCGACGGCGGGCGACGACCGCACCGTCCGTCTGTGGAACCCGGACACCGGCGAGCAGACGGCTGTGCTGACGGGCCACACCGGCCGGATCCTCGCGGTGGCGTTCAGCCCCGACGGCTCCCTGCTGGCCAGTGGCGGCGAGGACGGCACGGTACGGCTGTGGAACGTCCCCGCCGACGCTCCGGCCACCCTGCGGGTCACCCTGGTCGGCCTGCCCGGCGGCTGGGCGGCCCTGGCCCCGTCCGGCGGCTACAAGTACGAGGGAGACGTCACCGGCGAGTTCTGGCACGCGGTCGGCATGTGCCGCTTCGAACCGGGCGAGCTGGACGGGCATCTGCCGGGCGTGTGGCAGGTGCCGCTGGACGACCGGCTGGGGTGACCGCAGGGAGCGGGGCGGTTTTGAACGCGTTCAAACGCAGGCGTACGCTCCTCCCATGAGCGACAGAGCCGCCCTGCTCAAGGGCATTCGCGTCTGGCTGGCCCTCTTCGTCGTGTGCCTCGTGCTCAGCGGGGCCACGGCCTTCCCCCTGGTGCACGAACTGCGCTGGACGGACAGCGCGTTGCGGGCGCTGTCCGCGCCGGAGCACCTGCCGGGGCTGACGGCCTGGATCGCACGGGTACGGGACGGACTCGACACCGCCGACGCGGACTACCCGTTCCTGCTCTACGGCACCGACTGGCTGGCCTTCGCCCACCTCGTCATCGCGGTCGCCTTCTACGGCCCGTACCGCGACCCGGTGCGCAACATCTGGGTCGTCGAGTTCGGGATGATCGCCTGCGCCGGCATCATCCCCCTCGCCCTCGTCTGCGGTCCGATCCGCGGGATCCCCTTCTGGTGGAGCGTGATCGACATGTCCTTCGGGGTGTTCGGGGTGATCCCGCTGTACGCCGTACGCAAGAAGATCAAGCGGCTGGAGGCGCTCACCGCCGCCTGACTCACCTGCTGGCAGCCGTGGTGGTGCGGGGCGCGGACGGGCGGGCCGGTTGCTCCGGCCCCGGTTCCGGCCCGCGGGCGCTCCCGGTGCAGAAAACCGACCCCGCCGCCACCGGCATGGGAAGTCCGGCCGTGGGCTTTGCCGTCCTGCCGGCCGGCACCCAGCAGATGCCTAGCCGCCGTTGCGCAGGGCGTGCAGGGCGTCGATCCGGTTCGTGGTGATCGAGTCGACGCCCAGGTCCAGCAGGCGGCCCATCGCGCGGCGGGTGTCCGGGGTCCACACGGACAGCAGGTGCCCGTCATGGTGCACGCGGGCCGCCAGCTCCCGGCTCACCAGCGAGAAACGGTAGTTGAGCCAGCGCGGGCGGACCACGTCGAGCAGCACGGGCCGGGGCGGGGCGAGGGTCGTCCAGGTCAGGGCGATCTCGGCGGCCGGGTCGGCGGCGCGGACGGCGAGCATCGCCTCGGCGCCCGCGCAGTAGTAGACGCGCTCCCGGGCCCCGCTCAGCCGGACCACGTCCATGACCCGGTCCACCATCCGCCGGTCGGGCCGCCCGCACAGGTCCACCATCACCCGGCAGTCGCCGGTCGCGGCCAGCGCCTGCGCGAGCGTCGGCACACCGCCCGCGGTGAGCCCGCGCAGCTCCTCCGCGGACAGCGCGCCGAGCGGCCGTTCGACTTCCCACAGCCGCGCGAGCGTCGCGTCGTGCAGCAGCACGGGGACACCGTCGCGGGTGAGCCGTACGTCGATCTCGACCGCGTCCGCGCCCTGGTCGAGCGCGGAACGCAGCGAGTCGACGGTGTTCTCGCGGAAGCGGTAGGGGTCGCCGCGGTGGGCCACGGCGGTCACGGTCTGCATGCCCCCCATTGTGGTGGGCTCAGGAGGCGAGCCAGGTGCTGGTGTACGTGTCGATCTCCGCCGCGATCCGGGCCTTGCCCGCGGCGTCCAGGAAGGACGCCTCCACCGCGTTCCTGGCGAGACCGGCGAGGCCCCGCTCGTCCAGGTCCAGCAGCCGGGCGGCCACCGCGTACTCGTTGTTGAGGTCGGTGCCGAACATCGGCGGGTCGTCGGAGTTGATCGTGACCGGCACCCCTGCCCGCACGAACTCCTTGATCGGGTGCTCGTCCAGGGTGCGGACCGCGCGGGTGGCGATGTTGGAGGTCGGGCAGACCTCCAGCGGGACGCGGTGCTCGGCGAGATGCGCGAGCAGCTTCGGGTCCTGCGCGGAGCTGGTGCCGTGCCCGATCCGCTCCGCGCGCAGCTCGTTCAGCGCGTCCCACACCGTCTCCGGGCCGGTCGTCTCACCGGCGTGCGGCACGGAGTGCAGGCCGGCGGCGATGGCCCGGTCGAAGTACGGCTTGAACTGCGGCCGGGGTACGCCGATCTCGGGCCCGCCGAGCCCGAACGACACGAGCCCCTCGGGGCGGATCCGGTCGTCGGTGGCGAGCCGTGCCGTCTCCTCGGCGGACTCGAGGCCGGCCTCACCGGGGATGTCGAAGCACCACCGCAGCACGGTCCCGAACTCGGCCTCCGCCGCCTTGCGGGCGTCCTCGATCGCCGCCATGAACGCCAGCTCGTCGATGCCGCGCCGGGTCGAGGAGAAGGGCGTGATGGTCAGCTCGGCGTACCGCACCTGCTGCCGGGCCAGGTCGCGGGCCACCTCGTAGGTGAGCAGCCGGACGTCCTCCGGGGTGCGGATGAGGTCCACGACCGACAGGTACACGTCGATGAAGTGCGCGAAGTCGGTGAAGGTGAAGAAGTCGACCAGGGCTTCGGGGTCGGAGGGCACCTTGGAGTCGGGGTGGCGGGCGGCCAGTTCCGAGACGATGCGCGGGGAGGCGGAGCCGACGTGGTGGACGTGCAGTTCGGCCTTGGGCAGCCCGGCGATGAAGGCCCGCAGGTCGCGGTCGGCCGTGCCGGCGGCGGGTACGGAGCTGCTGTCGGTCATGGGGTCCTCCCCGGACAAGGCGCCGGCGGCCCGGTGCGGGCGAGGCGCGGGTGATCGGCTGATCGGTGGCACGGACGACATCGTAGGCGGGCGGCGGGTGCGGGCCGGCCGGCGGAGGGGCGGTGCGGCGGGCGGCCGCACCGCGTGCCCTGGGTGCACCCGATGGGACCGGGCCGCAGTGGTGCGGCGGCGAGGCCTTAGCATGGCGGCACGAACGACCGAGGGGGACATGCCCGTGAGTGACGGAGCGCAGCCGAGCGGCGCCTCAGGGGGCGACTACAACCTGTGGGCGCCGCCCGAGCACCGGCCTTCGCTGGAGAAGAAGCCGTCCGGCGCGGAGGCTCAGCCGCCCGTGCAGCCGCCGTCCGTGCACGACCAGGCCACCATGGCCTCCCTGCAGACCGACGGCTTCGCCCCGCCCGCGTCTCCCCCCGGCTTCGCACCACCGGCCGCCGCCTCCGGGTTCGGTGTGCCGGGCACGGCCCCGGTGGGCGGCGAGGCGGTACCGCCCCCGCCGATCGCGCCCTCGGGCCCCGGCATACCCGCACCGCCCGCTGCCGGCGGCTACGGCTATCCCGGCTACCCCGCGGGCTACGGCTGGCCCGGCATGCCGATGGCCCCGCAGAACGGCATGGGTACCGCTGCGATGGTGCTCGGCATCCTCTCCCTGTGCCTGTTCTGCATGTACGGCGTGGTCTCGGTGGTGCTGGGCATCCTCGCGGTGGTCTTCGGCGTCAAGGGCCGCCGGCGGGCCGATCGCGGCGAGGCCACCAACCACGGCCAGGCCCAGGCGGGCCTGATCATGGGCGTCATCGGCATCGTGCTCGGCATCGCCGTGATCGTCCTGCTCGCGATCGGTATCACCGCCGCCATCCACGAGGGCAGCACGCACTCCGACCCGTACGACGACTCCGCCCGCAGCGTCTCGGTGACGGTGGCCGCCGACCGCTGAATCCGCCGGGCCGCGGCTCTTCCGGCACCCGTAGGCCGGGAACCCGCTCCCTCTCCTGCGCGCGGCCATTACGATGCCTTGATCGTCAAACGGAGGGGAACCCACTTCATGTCCCACATCAACCCGGAACCTGGTGGTTTCGGCCAGCCCGCCCCGCAACAGGCACCGGGATACGGATACCCGCAGCAGCCCGGGCCCGGCTACGGCCACCCCCAGTCGGGGCCGTCCTACCCGGCCGCGCCGCCCGCGGCCTACCCGCAGGCCCCCGGCTATGCGATGCCGATGCAGCCGAGCAACGGCATGGGCACCGCGGGACTCGTGCTGGGCATCATCGGGGTGGTCTGCAGCCTGACCATCGCGATGGAGATCCTCGGGATGATCCTGGGCATCCTGGCGATCATCTTCGGTGCCGTGGGCCGGGGCAAGGCCAACCGGGGTGAGGCCACCAACAAGGGAGCGGCGACCGCCGGTCTCGTCTGCGGCATCATCGCCACCGTGCTCCTGCCGGTGTTGGTCTTCGCGTTCTTCGCCAGCATCTTCAGCGTCGGCACGTTCTGACGGTCCCGGCGGACCGGGAGGAGACGCGGGGGGCCGGGCATCAGGCCGGGCCCCCCGGCTTCCGGCCGCTCAGGCCCCCGCGCCCGACAACCGCTCCCGCGCCGCCATCAGCGCAAACCCCAGCAGGTTCGGCCCCCGCCACCGCTCCGGATCCATGGCCGCCGCGTCGTCCGCCGCGAGGCCGATGCCCCATATGCGGTCCACGGGACTCGCCTCCACCAGCACCCGGTCGCCGGTGCCCAGCAGGAACTCGCGCAGATCGTCGTCCGACGCGAACTTGTGGACACTGCCCTCGACCACGATCCCGAAGCGCTCACGCTCCCACACCGCCTCGTCGAAGCCCCGGACCAGCCGCCCCGCCTTCTTGGCCTGAGAAGGATGCTCCGCGGCCAGAACCCGGCGCTCCGCCTCCGGGTCCCCGAACAGCCGCGCCTTGCCGGCCATCATCCAGTGCTCGGCCGTCGCGTACTCCACGCCGTCCACCACGAACGGTGACGGCCACCACTGGCTCAGACAGCTCGCGCCGATCCTGCCGTCCGGCCGCGGCCGGTGCCCCCAGAAGTGCAGGTACTTGATCCGGGCCCCTGCCCGGACCTCGCTGATCAGGGCTTCCACCCCGTCGATCTTCCCCATGCACGCGAGTCTGGCACGTACCACTGACACTCCGTCCGGCCTTTCCCCGCCGGACTCGACACCTGGTCGACAGATTCCGTCGCGTAACCAAAAGGCAACAACGGAATCACTTGTTGGAGTCCACTCCCTCTGTCAGGATCGGCACTCAAATCGAGCTGGAGCTACGCCACCCACCCCCCGGGACGGGGCGAACGGCGGAGGAGAGCGACATGCACAACCCGGGCACCGCCACCCCGGAACGATTTCCCGCCGAGAAGCGATTCGCCGACGGCGCGCAGTTCATCGCCGGCCGGCTGACCAAGGGCACCTCGGGCCGTACCCACGCCGTGGTCGACCCCGCCACCGGCGAGGAGGTGTACACCTACGAGCTGGCCGGCCCCGACGACGTCGACGCGGCCGTCGCCGCCGCGCGCGAGGCCTTTCCCGGCTGGGCCTCGGCCACCCCGGGCGAGCGCTCCGACGCCCTGCACCGGTTCGCCGCCGTGCTCGCCGAGCGTGCCGAGGACTTCGCCCGCGCCGAGTCGCTGCAGTGCGGCAAGCCGCTGAAGCTGACCCGCGAGTTCGACGTACCGGGGACGATCGACAACACCGCCTTCTTCGCGGGCGCCGCCCGGCACCTGCAGGGACAGTCCGCCGGCGAGTACTCGGGCGACCACACGTCGTACGTCCGGCGCGAGCCGATCGGTGTGGTCGGCTCCATCGCGCCCTGGAACTACCCCCTCCAGATGGCCGCCTGGAAGATCCTCCCGGCGATCGCCGCGGGCAACACCATCGTGCTGAAGCCGGCCGAGCTGACCCCGCTCACCTCGCTGCTCTTCGCCCAGGCCGCCACGGACGCCGGCCTCCCCGACGGTGTGGTCAACATCGTCACCGGGACCGGCAGGGAGGCGGGGGAGCACCTGGTCGGCCACCCCGATGTCGCCATGACCTCCTTCACCGGGTCCACCGCCGTCGGCAAGCGCGTCGCCGAGGTCGCCACCGCCACCGTCAAGCGGCTCCACCTGGAGCTGGGCGGCAAGGCACCCTTCGTGGTCTTCGACGACGCCGATCTGGAGGCCGCCGTCCACGGCGCCGTCGCCGGTGCGCTCATCAACACCGGACAGGACTGCACGGCCGCCACGCGCGCGTACGTGCAGCGACCGCTGTACGACGCGTTCGTCGAGCGGACGGCGGCGCTGATGGAGACCGTGCGGCTCGGCGACCCGTTCGCCGCCGGTACCGACCTCGGCCCGCTCATCTCGCACGCCCAGCGGGACCGGGTCGCCGCCTTCGTGGACCGTGCGCGTGCCTACGCGCGCGTGGTGACCGGCGGCGAGGCGCCGAAGGGCGGTCTGGAGAACGGCGCCTACTACCGGCCGACCCTGATCGCCGACGCGGCCCAGGACAGCGAGATCGTCCAGTCCGAGATCTTCGGCCCCGTCCTGGTCGTCCTGCCCTTCGACAGTGATGATGAGGGCATCCGGCTGGCCAACGACAGCCCCTACGGCCTCGCCGCCTCCGCGTGGAGCGCGAACGTCTACCGCGCGAACCGCTGCACCCGCGAGATCAGGGCGGGCTGCGTGTGGATCAACGACCACATCCCGATCATCAGTGAGATGCCGCACGGCGGCTCCAAGGCGTCCGGCTTCGGCAAGGACATGTCGGTGTACTCCTTCGAGGAGTACACCCAGGTCAAGCACGTAATGTTCGACAACACGGCGGTCGCCCGCAAGGACTGGCACCGCACGATCTTCGGGGACCGGTAGCAGCCGCCGCCCGGCGAGAGCCGGGCACCACGTGCAGCCGGCTGCTGCCGGGTGTGACGACCCGGCCCCGACCAGGCCGACCACCCATCCCTCCCGAAAGGGCACCACGCGCATGGAGCAGTACGAGCCCGACCGCCTGACACCGGTCGAAGTCGCCGCGATGCGGCGCAGCCTCCGTAACGGCCGGGCCGCCATGACCCGCCGGTCCCTGCTGCGGGCCTCCGCGGGCGGTGCGCTCGCGGCCGGCGGACTCGGCGCGCTGAGCGCCTGCGGCATCCCCGCGGCGACCAAGACGCAGGGCGGCGTGTCGGCCGACGACCACTCCGCCACGGAGAAGGTCGTCGACTTCTCCAACTGGCCCGAGTACATCGACGTGGACGACAAGGGCAAGCGCCATCCCACGCTCGACACGTTCGCCCGGCGCACCGGCATCCAGGTCAAGTACACCGAGGACATCAACGACAACGACGAGTTCTTCGGCAAGATCCAGCCGCAGCTCGCCGCCGGCCAGGACACCGGCCGTGACCTCATCGTCCTCACCGACTGGCTGGCCGCCCGCATGATCCGCCTCGGGTACGTCCAGAAGCTGGACCCGGCCAACCTGCCGCACGCGTTCGCCAACCTGTCGGACCAGTTCCGGGCCCCCGACTGGGACCCGGGCCGCGCCTACTCGTACCCCTGGCAGGGCATCTCGACCGTCATCGCCTACAACAAGAAGGCGCTCGACGGCATCGAGGTGAAGTCGGTCTCCGACCTGCTCGACAACCCCAGGCTCAAGGGCCGCGTCGGCTTCCTCACCGAGATGCGCGACAGCATCGGCATGACGATGCTCGACATGGGCAAGGACCCGGCGAAGTTCACCGACGACGACTACGACCAGGTCATCGCCCGCCTGCAGAAGGCCGTCGACAGGGGCCAGATCCGGCGCTTCACCGGCAACGACTACACCTCCGACCTCACCAAGGGCGACTTCGCGGCCTGTATCGCCTGGGCCGGTGACATCGTCCAGCTCCAGGCGGACAGCCCGGACGTCGGCTATGTCGTCCCCGACAGCGGCTACATGACGTCGACGGACAACATGCTGATCCCCAACAAGGCACGTCACAAGACGAACGCCGAGCGGCTCATCGACTACTTCTACGAGCCGGAGCCGGCCGCCGAACTCGCCGCGTACATCAACTACGTGAGCCCCGTCGCGGATGTGAAGCCCTACCTTGCGAAGATCGACAAGTCGGCGGCGAACAACCCGCTGATCATTCCCGACAAGGCGATGCAGGCCAGGTCCCATGCCTTCCGCTCCCTGAGCTCGAAGGAAGAGACGGCCTACCAGCAGAAGTTCTCGAAGCTCACAGGGGCGTGACGACGATGACGACACCAGACAACAGCGGCGACGTCCGCCTCTCCGGTATCAGCAAGACCTACGACAACGGCTTCACCGCCGTGCAGCCGCTGGACCTGACCGTGCCGCAGGGCTCCTTCTTCGCTCTTCTCGGTGCCTCCGGCTGCGGCAAGACCACCACCCTGCGCATGATCGCCGGCCTGGAGGAACCTTCCTCCGGGACCGTGCGTCTCGGCGACCAGGACGTCACCCACCTGCCGCCGTACAAGCGGCCGGTCAACACGGTCTTCCAGTCCTACGCCCTCTTCCCGCACCTCGACATCTTCGAGAACATCGCCTTCGGTCTGCGCCGGCGCGGCATCAAGAGCGTGAAGAAGCAGGTCGAGGACATGCTGGAGCTGGTCCAGCTCGGCGAGCAGGCGCGCAAGAAGCCGCACCAGCTCTCCGGCGGCCAGCAGCAGCGCGTCGCCGTCGCCCGCGCGCTGATCAACCATCCCAAGGTGCTCCTCCTCGACGAGCCGCTCGGCGCCCTCGACCTCAAGCTGCGCCGCCAGATGCAGCTGGAGCTCAAGCGCATCCAGACCGAGGTCGGCATCACCTTCGTGCACGTCACGCACGACCAGGAGGAGGCCATGACCATGGCCGACACGGTCGCCGTGATGAACGCGGGCCGCGTCGAGCAGCTCGGCTCGCCGGCCGACCTCTACGAGAACCCGAAGACGACGTTCGTCGCGAACTTCCTCGGCACCTCCAACCTCATCGAGGCCGAGGTCGACACGAAGAACGGCGACGACATCGTGCTCAAGGCGGCCGGCGGCAAGCTGGTGCTGCCCGAGGCGCGATGTTCCGCCCCCACGACGGCCGGCGGCAAGGTGCTGGTCGGCGTCCGCCCCGAGAAGATCGCGCTCACGCACGCCGACGACGCGGGCTCGATCCCCGAGGGCCGCAACCGCCTCACCGGCAAGATCGCCGACGCGAGCTTCATCGGCGTCTCCACCCAGTACGTGATCGACAGCCCGGTCTGCGACGAACTCGCGGTGTACGTCCAGAACGTCGAGCGTGACGGCCGGCTCGTGCCCGGTGCCGACGTCGTGCTGCACTGGAGCCCGGCGCACACCTTCGGTCTGGACGCCGCCCAGGACATCGGCGCGGGCACCGAGGAAGAGGCGGCCGCCTGATGTCGACGCTCACCGAGGCGCCCCCGCCCCTCGCGCCCACCGCACCGGAGAAGAAGCCCCCGCGCAGACGCGGCCGGTTCACCCCGTACTGGCTGCTGCTGCCCGGCATGCTCTGGCTGATCGTCTTCTTCGCGCTGCCGATGATCTACCAGGCCTCCACCTCCGTGCAGCAGGGCTCCCTGGAGCAGGGCTACAAGGTCACCTGGCACTTCGTGACGTACTGGGACGCCCTGTCCGAGTACTGGCCGCAGTTCCTGCGCTCCGTCGCGTACGCCGCCGCCGCGACCGTGCTGTGCCTGCTCCTCGGCTACCCGCTGGCCTATCTGATCGCCTTCCGCGCGGGCCGCTGGCGGAACCTGATCATGATCCTGGTGATCGCGCCGTTCTTCACCAGCTTCCTGATCCGCACCCTGGCCTGGAAGACGATCCTCGCCGACAACGGCCCGGTCGTGCACGCCCTGAACTCGCTGCACGTCCTGGACCTCACCAACTGGCTCGGCTGGACGGCCGGCGACCGCGTCCTGGCCACCCCACTGGCCGTCGTCTGCGGTCTGACGTACAACTTCCTGCCGTTCATGATCCTTCCCCTGTACACCTCGCTGGAGCGGATCGACGGGCGGCTGCACGAGGCGGCCGGCGACCTGTACGCCAAACCCTGGACCACCTTCCGCAAGGTCACCTTCCCGCTGTCGATGCCGGGCGTGGTCTCCGGCACGCTGCTGACCTTCATCCCCGCGGCCGGTGACTACGTCAACGCCGAACTCCTCGGCTCCACCGACACCCGCATGATCGGCAACGTCATCCAGACGCAGTTCCTGCGGATCCTGGACTACCCGACGGCCGCGGCCCTGTCCTTCATCCTCATGGCCGCCATCCTGGCCATGGTCACGATCTACATCCGCCGGTCCGGGACGGAGGACCTGGTCTAAATGCCCGTCGTCACCTGGCTCAAGCGCCGACTCGTCGTCATCGCGGGACTCCTGACGCTCGCGTACCTGCTGCTGCCGAACGTCATCGTCACGGTGTTCTCCTTCAACAAGCCGAAGGGCCGCTTCAACTACGAGTGGCAGCAGTTCTCGCTGGACGCCTGGAAGCAGCCGTGCGGCGTCGCCGACATGTGCGGCTCCCTGTCCATCAGCCTCCAGATCGCCGTGTGGGCGACGATCGGGGCCACCCTGCTCGGCACGATGATCGCCTTCGCGCTGGTCCGCTACCGCTTCCGGGCCCGCGGTGCCGTCAACTCGCTGATCTTCCTGCCGATGGCGATGCCCGAGGTCGTCATGGCCGCCTCGCTGCTCACCCTGTTCCTCAACATGGGCGCCCAGCTCGGCTTCTACACGATCCTGATCGCGCACATCATGTTCTGCCTCAGCTTCGTCGTCACCGCGGTCAAGGCGCGCGTGATGTCGATGGACCCGCGCCTGGAGGAGGCCGCCCGGGACCTGTACGCCGGCCCCGTGCAGACCTTCCTGCGGGTCACCCTGCCCATCGCGGCACCGGGCATCGCCGCGGGCGCGCTGCTGTCGTTCGCGCTCTCCTTCGACGACTTCATCATCACCAACTTCAACGCCGGCTCGACCGTCACCTTCCCGATGTTCGTGTGGGGTTCGGCGCAGCGCGGCACGCCCGTCCAGATCAACGTCATCGGCACGGCCATGTTCCTCGTCGCCGTGCTCTTCGTCCTGACCTCGATGGTCATCACCAACCGCCGGAACAAGCAAAAGGCGTAGGCCTTTTCGGGAACGTCCTCTGTAGGGAGTTGAAATCATGGCCCCAAGCGCCATGAGCCGTGGCAAAGACAAGTGGATCTCCTCTCTCTCCGAAGCCCAGCCGGTCCCGTACTGGCTGGAAGACCCCGGCAAGCCACCCGCCGAGCCCGCCCTCACCGGCACCGACACCTGCGACCTGCTGGTCGTCGGCGGCGGCTACAGCGGGCTGTGGACCGCGCTGAACGCCAAGGAGCGCGACCCGCAGCGCGACGTGGTCCTGCTGGAAGGCCGCGAGGTGGGCTGGGCCGCCTCCGGCCGCAACGGCGGCTTCTGCGCCGCCTCCCTCACGCACGGTCTGCCCAACGGCCTCACCCGCTGGCCCGACGAGATCCACACACTGGAGGAGCTGGGCCGGCGCAACCTCGACGAGATCGAGGCCGCGATCGCCCGGCACGGCATCGACTGCGACTTCGAGCGCACCGGCGAGATCGACGTCGCCACCGAGACCTACCAGGCCTGGGAACTGAAGGACTGGCACCGGGAGCTGGCGGAGAGGGGCCTCGCCGACGGCATCGAGTTCCTGGACGCCGACGCGGTACGCGAGCAGGTGAACTCGCCCACCTTCGAGGCCGGCCTGTGGGACCGCAGGGGCGTGGCCATGCTGCACCCCGCGAAGCTCGCCTGGGGCCTGAAGCAGGCCTGCCTGAACCTCGGGGTGCGGATCCACGAGCACACACCCGCGCTGACCCTGAAGCGGTACGGCGCCGGGATGGCCGTACGCACCCCGTACGGCGCGGTCCGCGCCCGACGGGTCGCCCTCGGCACGAACATCTTCCCCAGCCTGCTGCGCCGCGTGCGCTCCTACACCGTCCCGGTCTACGACTACGCGCTGATGACCGAGCCGCTGACCACCGGCCAGTTGTCGGAGATCGGCTGGAAGAACAGACAGGGCCTCGGCGACTCGGCCAACCAGTTCCACTACTTCCGCCTGTCCGCCGACAACCGCATCCTGTGGGGCGGCTACGACGCGATCCACCACTACGGCGGCCGGGTCCGCTCCGAGTACGACGACCGGCCGGAGACGTACGCCAAGCTCGCGGGCCACTTCTTCACCTGTTTCCCGCAGCTGGAGGGCGTCCGCTTCACCCACGCCTGGGGCGGCGCGATCGACACCTGCTCGCGCTTCTCGGCGTTCTTCGGCACAGCGCACCAGGGCAGGGTCGCGTACGCGGCGGGCTACACGGGCCTGGGTGTGGGCGCGACCCGCTTCGGCGCGGACGTGATGCTGGACCTGCTGGACGGGGAGCGCACCGATCGGACGGAGCTGGAGATGGTCCGCAGGAAGCCGCTGCCGTTCCCGCCGGAGCCGTTCGCCTGGACCGGGATCGCCCTCACCAAGTGGTCTCTGGCCCGCGCGGACGCGCACGGCGGCCGACGCAACCTGTGGCTGCGGACGATGGACCGGCTGGGGCTGGGATTCGACAGCTGAGCCTTCACGGGTGTGAGCCAGCTCACTTGAAGAGAGTCGCGAAACCCGCGTAATGCCCGCGGAAGGCCTCCCTCTCTCCTCCTGACGCGACCGCGGAAGAACGGTCGGGCGAGAGAAGAGGGAGGCCTTCTCATGACTGGGGCGAAGACGGCCGTCGAGTGGCTGGTATCCGTCGCGCCGGATCCGGAGGCCTGCCGCTGGGAATGGGAGCGCAATCCCCTCGGTGTCGCGCTGCTGCCCGCCGGCAGGGCCTGGGACGTGCTGATCCTGCCCGGTGAGCTCGGCTGTCCGACCCTGGACGTGCTCACCCGGGTCCTCGACCAGCCCGGCCCGGTACTCGCCGACTCCGGTGACAACCGGGTCGGGTTCTTCGTGCCCCCGGGCACCGCGGCCCGCTGGCTCGGCACGGGCATCCGTACCGCGGGACCCGGCACCTGGATCGTCGTGCCGTACCCGGGCCGGGCCACCCACGGCGTGCGCTGGCTGGTGCCGCCGGACGGCTCGGGCACGCTGACCGACCCGGCGCTGCTGGAGCTGGCGATGCACGAGGCGGCGGCGGAGCAGGCCGGGGGCGGGGAATGAGGGCGGTCGGCGTCCGGGGCGGCGGCACCCGCACCGCGGGGCGTACCTCCCGGTGATGCACGCCCTGCGCGACGCCCTACGAAGAAGACGAACCGCGGCTCGTACGCGACCCGCGGAACCCGGCCGTCGCTGCGGGGCCTGATGGCGTGGCCGGTGAACCGGGACCGCCACGCGAACGGGGAGTTCCACAGGAACCTCGACGCCTGCTTCGGCTGCCGGGGCCGACGGACAGGGTGAGGGCGGTCAGCAGCACGGCGCACAGACACCAGCTCGCCACCACGTCCAGCGGCCAGTGATAGCCGTGGCGGACCAGGCCGTACGACACCCCGAGGACGAGGGCCGCGCAGCCGGCGACCAGGGTGCGGCGGGCGGCCGTGGAGCGCAGCCAGGGAAGCAGGAGCAGGGTCGCGGAGCCGTAGGCGACGGCCGCCGTGGCCGTGTGACCGGAGGGGAAATACCCCGCCCCGGGAGGCATCACGGGGGTCCCCGGCCGCGCGGTCCACTCCTTGAGCGGTACGACGACCGCCGGGACCAGCGCCATCAGGACGCCCGCGGCGAGCGGCGGCAGCCACCAGCGGTCCGCACCGGCGGCACGCCCCCGCCAGGCCGCGTACCCGAGAGCCAGGACCAGCACCGGGACGGCGACCTGGATGTTCCCGAGATCGGAGAGAAACTCGGAGAACCCGTCCGGATGGACGAGGGCCCGGCTGAGGCGGGCGTCCAGGCGCAGCAGCGGGCCGTGACCGACCACCTGCCAGGTGATGAGCGCGAAGAGGACGGCCGGGAGGCCGAGGAGCGGGGCGCGGCGGACTACGGTCGACACGGCGCTCAGCCTGACAGACGGGCTCGGCGAGAAGGAGGTCGGCCGCCCCGGAACAGGGGGGGTCGTTCCGAGGCGGCCGTCCGGATCGGAACGTCGCGCGCCCCGGGGGGTTTGGGGCGGCGACCGTCCGATCGGTGAGGAGATCCCGGAGCCGTCAGGCGCCGGTTGTGTGCGCGAGGGCACGACCAGGTCGAAGCTGGGGAGGCCTCGGCCTGAAATCGCCCACAGTCCCCTGTGGGCGGGGTGTATCTCTCATCTGGGTAGAACCTACGGCAGCCCGAGGCGCTTGGGCAGACGGAATCGCGTCCCGTCATCCACCCCGCACACCTTCTTCACACGGCCTGCCGTAGGTGCCGGTCAGAGGTGCGGACCTCTCGCTCAGATGCGCGAGAAGGCCTGCTCGATGATGTCGAGACCCTCGCCCAGGAGGTCCTCGCCGATCACCAGCGGGGGCAGGAAGCGCAGCACGTTGCCGTAGGTGCCACAGGTCAGGACCAGCAGGCCCTCGGCGTGGCAGGCCTTGGCGAGCGCGGCGGTGGCCTCGGGGTTCGGCTCCTTGGTGGTCCGGTCCTTGACCAGCTCGATGGCGATCATGGCACCGCGCCCACGGACATCACCGATGATCTCGAACTTCTCGGCCATGGCGGTGAGGCGACCCTTCATGATCTCCTCGATGCGCTTGGCCTTGCCGTTGAGGTCGAGCTCCTTCATGGTCTCGATGGCACCGAGCGCACCCGCACAGGCGACGGGGTTGCCGCCGTAGGTACCACCGAGCCCACCGGCGTGCGCGGCGTCCATGATCTCCGCGCGCCCGGTGACGGCGGCGAGCGGAAGCCCGCCGGCGATGCCCTTGGCGGTGGTGATCAGGTCGGGGACGATCCCCTCGTCCTCACAGGCGAACCACTGCCCGGTCCGGCAGAAGCCGGACTGGATCTCGTCGGCCACGAACACGATGCCGTTGTCGTTGGCGAACTTCACGATCTCCGGCAGGAAGCCCTTGGCCGGCTCGATGAAGCCGCCCTCGCCGAGCACCGGCTCGATGATGATCGCGGCCACGTTGTCCGGGCCGACCTGCTTGGTGATCTGGTCGATGGCCTGCTTGGCGGCCTCCGGACCGGCGTTCTCCGCCCCGGTCGGCCAGCGGTAGCCGTACGCCACCGGCACCCGGTACACCTCGGGCGCGAACGGCCCGAACCCGTGCTTGTACGGCATGTTCTTGGCGGTGAGGGCCATGGTCAGGTTGGTCCGCCCGTGGTACCCGTGGTCGAACACGACGACGGCCTGCCGCTTGGTGTAGGCACGAGCGATCTTGACGGCGTTCTCGACGGCCTCGGCGCCGGAGTTGAACAGCGCGGACTTCTTGGCGTGGTTACCCGGGGTCAGCTCGGCGAGAGCCTCCGCGACCTCCACGTAGCCCTCGTAGGGGGTGACCATGAAGCAGGTGTGGGTGAAGTCCGCGAGCTGGGCGGAGGCGCGGCGCACGACGGCCTCGGCGGACGCGCCGACGCTGGTCACGGCGATACCGGAGCCGAAGTCGATGAGCCGGTTGCCGTCGACGTCCTCGATGATCCCGCCGCCCGCGCGCGTGGTGAAGACGGGCAGCACGGAGCCCACACCCTGCGCGACCGCCGCGGTACGGCGGGCCTGCAGCTCCTGCGACTTCGGGCCGGGGATGGCGGTGACGACGCGACGCTCCTGCGGAAGTGCGGTCATGGGGGGCTCCCTGATGATCTTGCGTTGATCTGCGTACCGGACGGTCCCGGACGATTCCGGGCGGTGCGTTTTCAGCCGCTTACCTATCTTTCTTCGCAGGCTAGGGCCGGGGGCGGGGGGTGGGCATGCTCCATGTGGGCGTTGTCGGGGAGGACGGTTGTCCGGAGTGGATATAGAGGAACTGGGAGGACGACGCGACGGCGTGCGCACAACTCACCGCGTGCCCTGCCGCGCAATCGCTGAACTCCCGTTGCGAGGGCATTAGATTGACTCGCTGACGGTGGACGGAGCGGCTGGTCAGGGGGCAAGGGCGATGGACAGCGACGGGACGCAGGACACGCGGGGCACACATGCGCACCCTGTGCCGCGCCCAGCAACACCATTCGAAGCCGGCGCGGGCCCCCAAGAGGCCGCAACGGTTCCGCAGCGGCCAACCATGCCGCCCGTTGTTCCGCCGCTGCCGGACGGATCGGGTTTCATGACGTGGTTGCGTGCGCCGAGGCCCGAGGCTGCGCCCGGGATCTGGCGATTGCGCTATCGACCGCGGCCGGAGGTGGAACCCGTCAGGACTCCCACCCGACAGCTGCTGGGCGGAGCGGTGATCGCACTGCTGTGCGGGTGGCTGTTGTGCTCTCTGCTGTGGAACGGCTATCTCGGCGGCTTCTGGCAGTGGCCGTGGTACGTGCTTGCTCCGCACTCGTGGGTCATGGGGCAGGCTGGCGCAGTGGGGGGGACTGCAAATTGGATCTATGACGGTCTCGTGTTCGCTGCGCTCTTCGCGGTGTTCGGCAGAATCGGGCACTGGGGGGAGGTCTGGCGGCGTTACGGTCCTCCGGCCTGGCGTTCGACCCTCCCTACAGCCGAACCGCCCCCCATTCCAGACCACGACCCAGCCGAGTTCCCCCATCTCCGCGCCGCCGGTGCCCACGAAGCCGCGGAGCGGCTTGCTGCTGAGGCGAAGGCCGGGCTGATGCGGGATGTCGATCACGCGCGGATCAGCCGTGCCTGGCAGGGCGTGCGGTCGGGGCGGCACACCCTCGCCGGTTTCACCGGCGCCGTTCTCCAGGACGGCTCCGCCGCCTGTCTGCACCCCTCCGGCGAGCGCGACCTGCCCGCCCGGCAGGCTCGCCACGACCTCCTCACCGGCCAGGTCCGGCTCGGCACCACCGCCGACGATCCCCGCAACCCCTACCACTACCGCGGGGCCGGCCTCGGCCTCGACCCCGGGCTGCTCGGCACCTCACTGCTCGCCGTCGGCCCGGCCGGTTCCGGGAAGACCAGTGCGGTGGTACGGCCGCTCGCCGAGTCCCTGTGCCTGCACGCGCTCGCCGGCCGCGCCTCCGTCGTGGTCGTCGGAGCGGCAGGCGCCGGCCTCGGCCCGGCCGAGGCCTACGACGTCGTCGTACGCATCGGCCAGCCGGAGTCCGTCTACGACCTCGACCTCTACGGCGGCACCACCGACCCCGACGAGGCCGCGGCCATACTCGCCGAGGCCCTCGTCGGCGATCTCGCCGACCCGCACCCGGGCAGCGACAGCCGCCGCTCCACCACGGTCCTCGCTCAACTGCTCGGCCCCTTCCACGCCGTCCACGGCCGCTTCCCGTCCGTGCCCGAACTGCGCGGGCTCCTCGACGGCGCTCCCGGCCCGCTCGCCACGCTGCGCAAGGCGCTCATGGACAGCGGGCAGGAAGGCCTGCTGCGCGAACTCGACGCCCGTGAGCGCCAGATGGCGCATCCGGGCGACGGCGGCACCGTGCTCGCCGACCGGATCGCGTTGCTCGACCGGCCCGCCTTCGCCGCCTTCTTCGACACCTCCGGCCAGACCCGGCCTTTCTCGCTCAAGGCCCTCGACCACCCTGTCCGCGTCCGCATCGACCTGCCCCAGCGCGGTCACGCCGACGCCTCGCGGATCCTGGCCCGGCTGGTGCTCGCCCAGTTCACAGCGGCTGTGACGGTACGGGAGGACCGGTCGCTCTTCGCCTGCCTGATCCTCGACGATGCCTCCGGTGTCGTCACCCCGGAGGCGGTCCGCGGTATCCAGCGGCTGCGCTCCGTGGGGGCCGGCGCGGTGCTCACCCTGCGCACCCTGGACGACGTACCCAGGCCGTTGCGCGGACCGCTGCTCGGGGCCACCGGCTGCCGGATGGCACTGTCCGGGGTCACTCCCTGGGATGGGCAGGACTTCGCCGACGTATGGGGCAAGGAGTGGACCGAGACCCGGGACGTCACCGATCGGCAGATCATCGCCGAGACCCCGGCCGGCAAGGCCGTGCACATGCTGCGCCGGGTCATCACCGGGCAGGCCCCCACCGCTCGCGCCGTCACCGTGCGGCAGGTCGAGCGGGAGCGTTGGTCGGCTTCTGAGTTGGCTCATGGGGTGCCGGCGGGGCATGCAGTGTTGTCGTTGACCAGTGTGCGCGGGGAGCACGCACCGCCGTTGCTCGTGGATCTGCGGGGTTAGGGGGCGCCGGGGGACCGTACGGTGAGGCAGAATCGGCATAGGTCGTTCATACGCCGCGGCCAAAAGATCACCGGAAGATCACCGGCTCTCCTCACCGTGAAGGCCCCATGCCCCCGACCCTCGCCTCCCTCGTCCACCACTCCGCGCTCAAACTGACCGTGCGCGCGGGCGAGGACCGCCTCGACGTGCCCGTCCGCTGGGCCCACGTCAGCGAGCTGGCCGACCCCGTGCCGTACATGGAGGGCGGCGAGCTGCTGCTGATCACCGCTCTCAAGCTCGACGCGGAGAACCCGGAGGCCATGCGGCGGTATGTGAAACGCCTGGTGGGCGCCGGTGTCGTCGGGCTCGGGTTCGCCGTCGGGGTGAACTACGAAGAGATTCCCGAGGCGCTCGTCGAGGCCGCGCAGGCGGAAGGGCTGCCACTCCTGGAGGTACCCCGCCGCACCCCCTTCCTCGCCATCAGCAAGGCCGTGTCCGCCGCCATCGCCGCCGACCAGTACCGGGCCGTCACGGCCGGCTTCGCCGCGCAGCGCGAGCTGACCAGGCAGACCCTCAACGCCGGGCCCGAGGGGCTGCTCGGTGCGCTCGCCGGGCAAGTCGACGGGTGGGCGGCCCTGTACGACGCCTCCGGCGCCGTCGTCGCCGCCGCGCCCGAGTGGGCCGGCCGTCGGGCCGCCCGGCTGACCGCCGAGGTCGAACGGCTGCGGGAGCGGCCCGCCCCGGCCTCCTCCGTCGTCGGCGGGCCCGATCACGAGGACCGGGTCGAACTGCACTCCCTGGGCACGGGGCGGCGGCCCCGCGCCGCCCTCGCCGTCGGCACGGCCGCAGCCCTCGGCACCGCCGAGCGGTACGCCGTCCACTCCGCCATCGCCCTGCTCACCCTCACCACCGAACGCTCCCGCTCCCTGCACGCCGCCGAGCAGCGCGTCGGTACGGCGGTGCTGCGCATGCTGCTCGCCGGGCAGCCCGACCACGCCCGGGCCGTCGCCGGGGACCTGTACGGCGGGCTGCTCGACGCGCCGTTCCGGATGATCGTCGCCGAGTCGGTGTCCGGCTCGGCCGCACGGGCGCACGCCGACGCCCACGCGCACGCCCACGCCCACGCCCATACTCACGCGCGTGTCCCCGGCGCCGCCAAGCAGCCGGCCCCGGCCGCCGCTCTCGCCGCCGCCGACACCGGCGGGGACCCGCTGGGCGGGCTGACGGAGACCTTGGAGTCCGCCGCCGCGCGCTCCGGGGAGGCCGTGCTGGTCGTGCCCGAAGGGGAGCGGCTGGTGGTGCTCGCCGCCGACGGGGGCGCGGCGGTGGCCGCCTGTACGCAGTACGCGGCGGCGCTGGAGGCGGCGCGAGCCGTGCCCGAGCAGACCGCGGCCGACGAGGACGAGTTGGTCGTCGGACTGTCCGCACCGGCCGGGCCGATCGCCGCGGCGGCGGCCTACAAACAGGCCGAGCAGTCGCTGTCGGTGGCCCGGCGGCGGGGGCGCGTGCTGGTGGAGCATGAGCAGCTCGCCGCCGGGTCCGTGCTGCCGTTGCTGGCCGACGACGCGGTGAAGGCGTTCGCCGACGGGCTGCTGCGGGCGTTGCACGAGCATGACGCGACGGGGCGGGGTGATCTGGTCGCCTCCCTGCGGGCGTGGCTGTCGCGGCACGGGCAGTGGGACGCGGCCGCGGCGGACCTCGGTGTCCACCGGCACACCCTGCGGTACCGGATGCGACGGGTCGAGGAGATCCTCGGACGCTCCTTGGACGACCCCGACGTCCGGATGGAACTCTGGCTCGCCCTGAAGGCGACGTCGACGGAGTGACCGGCCCGGCCCCAGGGGCAGGGCAGGGGCAGGAACGGGGGACGAGAGCAGGGGCCAGGGGGAACCGTCCACCAGGGCCGCGCCGCGCCCGGTAGTGACGAAGCCCTGCGCGGCCCGGTAGTCATCCCCGGCCACCGCGCGCCCGGCCCGTTCCCTGCCCGCGGGCGTCCTCGCCGCGCGCCCGCCCCGCCCCTCGCTCCGCCTCGCTGCCGCCTCCGCGCCGCCGCCCCTCGCCTCCGCGTCGCCCCCCGCCTCGGCGCCGCCCCCCGGCCTCGCTGCCGCCTCCCCGCCTCCGCGCCGCCCCCCGCCTCCGCGCCGCCTCCCCGCCTCCCCGCCTCGGCGCCCGCCCCCGCCCCCCCGCCTCCGCGCCGCCTCCCCGCCTCCCCGCCTCGGCGCTCGCCCCCGCCTTCGCGCCGCCCCCCGCCTCCCCCCCGCCCCTCGCTCTGCCCCCGCCTCCTCCCCGCCCCGCCCGGTCCGGCACCGTCGTAGCGGCGCAAGTGACTCCGCCATTCCGGCGCACCCCCCACCCCGACTGCTACGACTCGGACAAACGACCCCCGGCCGCCCCCGCCCTACCGTGGACACCGAACCGAAAGAACACCCCCAAACGCGGAAGGGCCGGGACTCACGACATGACTTCCACCCACGCCTTCTGGCTCGCCGGCCGCCAGGTCTCCGGCAAGGACACCTTCGACGTCACCTCCCCGTGGGACGGCCGGCTCGTCGGCAAGGTCAGCGTGCCGACCGACGCCCAGGTCGAGGAGGCCGTGGCCGCCGCGTACGCCGTGCGGGACGAGTTCGCCGCCACCCCGGCACACGTGCGCGCCGCCGCCCTGGACCACGTCAGCAAGCGGCTGGTCGAGCGCACCGAGGAGATCGCCCAGCTGATCTCCGCCGAGAACGGCAAGCCCATCAAGTGGGCCCGAGGGGAAGTCGGACGCGCGGTTTCCGTGTTCCGGTTCGCCGCTGAGGAGGCCCGGCGGTTCAAC
This sequence comes from Streptomyces sp. NPDC037288, assembly GCF_055603265.1. Taxonomy (NCBI): domain Bacteria; kingdom Bacillati; phylum Actinomycetota; class Actinomycetes; order Kitasatosporales; family Streptomycetaceae; genus Streptomyces; species Streptomyces sp. NPDC037288. The sequence continues at coordinate 82,338 of NZ_JBVJVY010000030.1, read as the reverse complement.
GGCGGCGAGGCCCAGCGCCTCGACACCGACGCGGGCGGCCAGGGCCGGCTCGCCCTCACCCGTCGCTTCCCGAAGGGTGTCGTGCTCGGCATCGCGCCGTTCAACTTCCCCCTGAACCTGTGCGCCCACAAGGTCGCCCCGGCGATCGCCGCCGGTGCCCCGATCATCCTCAAGCCGGCCCCGGCCACCCCGCTGTCGGGTCTGGTCATCGGCGAGCTGCTGGCCGAGACCGAGCTGCCCGCCGGGTCGTGGAGCATCCTGCCGGTCGCCAACGACCGTATGCCCGCCCTCGTCCAGGACGAGCGCCTGCCGGTCATCTCCTTCACCGGTTCCGAGAAGGTCGGCTACGCGATCATGGACTCGGTGCCGCGCAAGCACTGCACGCTGGAGCTGGGCGGCAACGGAGCGGCGGTCGTTCTCGGCGACTTCGCCTCCGACGCGGACCTGGACTGGGCCGCGACCCGTATCGCGACCTTCTCCAACTACCAGGGCGGCCAGTCCTGCATCTCCGTGCAGCGCGTCATCGCGGACGCCTCCGTGTACGACCGTCTGCTGCCGCGTATCGTCGCCGCCGTCGAGGCACAGGTCACCGGTGACCCGAGTGACGCCAAGACGGACGTCGGCCCGCTGGTCAGCGAGGACGCCGCCAAGCGCGTCGAGTCGTGGGTCAAGGAGGCCGTCGAGGCCGGGGCCACGCTCCTCACCGGTGGCGACCGCGACGGCGCCTCCTACGCGCCGACCGTCCTCACCGACGTGCCGGCGGACACCACCCTCGCCTGCGAGGAGGTCTTCGGGCCGGTCCTCACCGTGCAGAAGGTGGACGGCGAGGCCGAGGCGTTCGCCGCGGTCAACGACTCCAAGTACGGCCTCCAGGCGGGCGTGTTCACCCACGACCTGCAGGTCGCCTTCCGCGCCCACCGCGCCCTCGAGGTCGGCGGCGTGGTGATCGGCGACGTCCCGTCCTACCGCGCCGACCAGATGCCGTACGGCGGCGCCAAGCAGTCCGGTGTGGGCCGCGAAGGCGTGCGGTTCGCGATGGAGGACTACACCTACGAGCGCGTGCTGGTTCTCACCGGTCTCGCGCTCTGACCTGCCACGGACAGGTCGGACAGAACGGCCGGAGCCCACTGTGCGGGGGCTCCGGCCGTTCCTGTTCCCGGACCGAGGGATAACCCTCTGTCCGTTTCCCCGTTTTCTGTCCCCTGGTAAAGGATTCGATATCGGTCGTTCAAGAGTGTTGCCCTGCGTCTTGTTCTGTCCATGACCCACCCGATGAGATGCGCCTGACCAGTTCGTCCGGGCCGGGTTCCTCCCGCCCAGGACGCGTCAGGAACACTCAGGGGACCACATGCACATAGCCCGTACCGGGCGCGGCGTCGCGGCGTCCGCCGCCACCGTCGCGCTCGTCGCCGCCGCGCTGGCGGCCACCTCCCAGGCCGGCGCCACCACCGCCGCGCCCGCCGGCGTACCGCACACCTTCGCGGCACCGGCCATCGCGGGGCACAACCTGGTCCACGGCGTGGCCAGCCCGCTCCCGATCGCGCAGTGCCAGGCCAAGTGGCACATCAACTGCTACAACCCGCTGCAGTACCGCACCGCGTACAACCTGAACCCCCTGTACAAGAAGGGGATCACCGGCAAGGGCCGCACGATCGTCATCGTCGACTCCTTCGGGTCCCCGACCGTCCAGCACGATCTGGACGTCTACAGCAAGCAGTTCGGGCTGCCCAGCACCAAGGTCAAGGTCGTCAAGTGGGGCCACGTCCCGAAGTTCGACCCCAAGAACTCCGACATGACCGGCTGGGCGGGCGAGACCACCCTGGACGTCGAGATGGCCCACGCCGTCGCGCCCGGCGCCAGGATCGTCCTGGTGGAGACGGCGGTCTCGGAGACCGAGGGGACCACCGGTCTGCCGGAGATGATGTCCGCCGAGAAGCACCTGATCGACCAGGGCGTCGGCGATGTCATCAGCCAGAGCTTCGGCGCCACCGAGAACACCTTCCCGGGCTTCGACAAGGGCGACTTCTCCAGCATCAAGAAGCTGCGGTACGCCTTCGAGGACGCCCAGCGCAAGCACGTGACCGTCCTCGCCTCCTCCGGTGACGGCGGCGCCACGGACATGAAGCTGGACGGCAAGACGTACTACAAGAAGCGCGTCAACTCCTGGCCCTCGTCGGACCCGCTGGTCACCTCCATCGGCGGTACCCAGCTCCACCTGAACGACAAGGGTGAGCGCGTCAAGCCCGACAGCGTCTACAACGACTACGGCGCGGGCGGCGGCGGCCAGTCCCACGTGTTCACGCGTCCGTCCTTCCAGGACAGCGTGAAGAGTGTCGTGGGCACCCGCCGCGGCACCCCGGACATCTCGTTGGCCGCCGCGGTCAACGGCGGCGCCTGGGTGTACTCCAGCTACGACCCGACCGCCACCGGCTGGGACGTCAGCGGCGGCACCAGCGAGGCCAGCCCGCTCTTCTCGGGCATCGTCGCCCTCGCCGACCAGGCGGCCGGCCACCGCGTGGGTGACATCAACGGGGCCCTCTACACCCTTCTCAAGCAGAAGAACCCGGGCATCGTCGACGTCAACGACGGCACCGACAACACCTACCAGGGTGTCAAGGGCTACAAGGCCGTCAACGGCTACGACATGGCCACCGGCGTGGGCACCCTGGACGCCCTGCGCTTCGTGCCGGCACTGGCGAAGGCTGCCCACCACAGCTGACGCCCCGCCACGCACCGGGGGAGGTCCCCAAGACGGCCCGGGTCCCCGACCCGGGCCGTCGGCGTGTGCCGGATCCGGCAAGCACACCGGACCCGGCAAGCACAGGGGCCTGTGGCGTGTGGTTCACTGCCCCGCCATGGACACACACGGAGTGCTCGCGGCCATCCACCCCCTGCTCTGGCCGGACACAGAGGAGTTGGAGTGCGGGGAGGCCGGGCACCCGAGGGGGCATGTGTGCCTCACGGCGTCCGACGGGGCCGTCCCGTCCGTGCTGCGCGAGGAGTTGAGCGGCTGGTACGGACAGCCGCGCACGCTGGTCAGGGGCGGGAGTGCCGATCCGGCGGCCTCCGAGCGGACCGGGCTGCCGCTGCTCGCGCCGTTCGGCGGCGACGTGATCGATATGTGTGCGTGGGCCGTCGGCGGGCGCTGGGTCGGCTGCGGTAGCGCCCGCACCGTCGACGGCGTACGAACCGTCGTCGTCATCGCCGGGCGGGCCGCACCCTCGGCGGCGGGGCTGCCGGAGGACGCCTCCTGGGTGGACCGGGTCGTCGCCGTCACGGGATGGGTGGCGGACACGCCGCAGGCCGTCGACTGGGCAGCGGCCGAGGCCCGTCTGGGGACCGCGCTGCCGAGCGACTACAAGCGGCTGGTCGAGCTGTTCGGGCGCGGCGCCTTCGACGGCTATCTCCAGCTCTACCTGCCCGGCGCCCCGCACTGCGACCTCGTCGAGTACAGCGAGTGGCTGGCCCGGTGGGCCGAGGTGCACGGCAACCGGCTGTGGGAGCCGCACCGGCCGTACCCCGCTCCGGGCGGGCTGCTGAAGTGGGCGGACAGCGTGCAGGCCGACTCGTTCTACTGGCTCACCGAGGGCCCCGACCCCGACAGATGGCCCGTCCTGGCGTACGAGGACGACCGCACCGCCTACCGGTTCGACGGGTCGACCGGGGAGTTCGTCCACCGCCTGCTCACCGACCCGGAGCAGCCCTTCTCGACCGCCCGTCACTTCAGAGCCCACTGGTTCCAGCGGTACTAGATCGCCGACGCATAGGCGTCGGTGGTGGGGGTGTCGAGCCTGAGGGAGGCCAGCACCGGGCCGCCGTCCAGGTCTGCGGGAGGCGGCCGGTGGGGGAGCCGTCGCCCGCCGGGACCCGGGCCAGGGCCGTGCCCGCCGCCTGGCCGCCGTGTGCCGTCCACAGCACGGCGGGAACCCGGGCGGCGTCCACCGCGTAGGGGTACGCCGACGTCAGGATCAGCACCGTGTGCGGCTTCGCGGCGCCGTGCCCCTCCGGTCGGGCGGGGAGTCGAGGAGTGCTCCCGGCAGGCCGTCGAGCACCGGGCCGCCGAGCCGGGCGCGCACCCGGACCGCGTCCGGCCCCATGGCTCGTTCCGCACCGTCTCCCGACGGCCGCTCCACTCCAGCGCCCCGTCCCGTTCCCGGAAGGTGCCGACGGTGGGGGAGGACTGGGCGAGGCCGACCTCGGGCGGTGCGACGGCATGCTGGTTCACGGCCTGCTCCTGGAGTGAGGAGTGCAGTCGGGGAAGCAGGCAGAGGGTGCCCCGGGGCCGGGCCGGCGGATGCCGGGAGGGGCGGGAGGTCTGGCCGGCGCGGTCGGGAGACGGGCGCTGCCGGTCGGGAGACGGGCGCTGGGGGTCAGGAGGCGGCCGGTGCCGGTCCCGAACCCTCCCGTACGGTCAGGGTCGGGCGCGATCAGCACGACCTCGTCCCCGCCCGGCCCGTCCAGCTTGGCCACCAGATGCTCGACCGCGTGCCGGCCCATCTCCACCGCAGGAAGGTCACCGCCAAGTGGGACTTCTCGCTCAGCCGGAACCCTGGCACGGTGGAGAGCAACCACAAGTACTCTCCGGGATCGAGTCGGGCATCGAGGTCTTCAAGGGCTCGGGGCGCCTGGACACGAAGGCCTACTCCAGTCGACATCGGCTGAGAAATCAGCTGAACGGACCGCGGGGGGTGGTGGGGTCGGCCCGTTTCGGGTACCAACGATCCAGTAGCACTGGTCGGTAACGAACGGTCCGCAATCATCCCTCTCCGCGGCGAGGTGAGCCTCATGTCCGCCCCCACCACTCCACGCACCAACGTCACCGAGCGCGAGGCACGCCAGGTGGCGGAGGCCGCCCGGCAGCAGGACTGGCACAAGCCCAGCTTCGCCAAGGAACTGTTCCTCGGGCGCTTCCGGCTCGACCTCATCCACCCCCACCCGCTCCCGGACCCCGAGAGCGTCCGGCGCGGAGAGGAGTTCCTCGCCAAGCTGCGCGCGTTCTGTGAGTCCACGATCGACTCCGCCCGCATCGAGCGCGAGGCCCGCATCCCCGACGAGGTCGTGGCGGGCCTGAAGGAACTCGGCGCCCTCGGCATGAAGATCGACCCCAAGTACGGTGGTCTCGGCCTCACCCAGCTCTACTACAACAAGGCCCTCGCCCTGGCCGGCTCCGCGAGCCCGGCCGTCGGCGCGCTGCTCTCCGCCCACCAGTCGATCGGCGTACCGCAGCCGCTGAAGATCTTCGGCACCCAGGAGCAGAAGGACGCCTTCCTGCCGCGCTGCGCCCGTACCGACATCTCCGCCTTCCTGCTCACCGAGCCGGACGTCGGCTCCGACCCGGCCCGCCTCGCCACCACGGCCGTACCGGACGGAGACGACTACGTCCTCGACGGGGTGAAGCTGTGGACCACCAACGGCGTGGTCGCCGACCTGCTCGTCGTCATGGCGCGCGTACCGAAGTCCGAGGGGCACAAGGGCGGCATCACCGCGTTCGTCGTGGAGGCCACCTCCGAGGGCGTCACCGTCGAGAACCGCAACGCCTTCATGGGTCTGCGCGGCATCGAGAACGGGGTCACCCGCTTCCACCGGGTGCGGGTCCCGGCCGCGAACCGCATCGGCCCCGAGGGCGCGGGCCTGAAGATCGCGCTCACCACCCTCAACACCGGCCGGCTGTCACTGCCCGCGATGTGCGCCGGGTCCGGCAAGTGGTGCCTGAAGATCGCCCGCGAATGGTCGGCGGAACGCGAGCAGTGGGGCAAGCCGGTCGCGCTGCACGAGGCCGTCGGCTCCAAGATCAGTTTCATTGCGGCCACCACCTTCGCCCTGGAGGCCGTCCTCGACCTGTCCTCGCAGATGGCCGACGAGGACCGCAACGACATCCGCATCGAGGCCGCCCTCGCCAAGCTCTACGGCTCCGAGATGGCCTGGAAGATGGCCGACGAGCTGGTCCAGATCCGCGGCGGACGCGGCTACGAGACCGCCGAGTCCCTCAGGGCGCGCGGTGAACGGGCGGTCCCGGCCGAGCAGATGCTGCGCGATCTGCGCATCAACCGCATCTTCGAGGGCTCGACGGAGATCATGCACCTGCTGATCGCGCGCGAGGCCGTCGACGCCCACCTCGCGGTCGCCGGTGACCTCATCGACCCCGACAAGTCGCTGTCCGACAAGGCGAAGGCGGGTGCGAACGCGGGCGTCTTCTACGCCAAGTGGCTGCCGAAGCTGGTTGCCGGTCCAGGTCAACTTCCCCTGTCCTACGGTGAGTTCAGGAACGAAGTCGACCTGTCCGGGCATCTGCGCTATGTCGAGCGCACCGCCCGCAAGCTGGCCCGCTCCACCTTCTACGCCATGTCCCGCTGGCAGGGCCGGATGGAGACCAAACAGGGCTTCCTCGGCCGGATCGTGGACATCGGCGCCGAACTGTTCGCGATGAGCGCGGCCTGCGTCCGCGCCGAACTGCTGCGCGGCCGCGACGAACACGGCCGGGAGGCCTACCAGCTGGCCGACGCCTTCTGCCGGCAGGCCCGCATCCGGGTCGAGGAACTCTTCGACCGGCTGTGGACCAACACCGACGCCCTTGACCGCGGTGTGGTCAAGGGCGTGCTCGGCGGGGCCTACACCTGGCTGGAGGAGGGGATCGTCGACCCGTCCGGGGACGGTCCGTGGATCGCCGACGCGACCCCCGGACCGGCCACCCGGCCGAGTGAGCGCCGCCCCTACGGCGACTGAGCCGCTCCTACGGCGACTGAGCCGCCCCTACGGCGACTGAGCCGCCCCTACGGCGACTGAGCCGCCCCTACGGCGACTGAGCCGCTCCTGTGCCGGCCGACAGGGCGCCTGGGGTCACGCTCCCCAGGTGCCCTGGTTGACGGCGCAGTTCCAGCCCGAGCCGTACACGCTGAGCTTCAGCTTGTAGCTGTGGGTGTTGAGCAGGTGCGAGGGCACCCGGAAGCCGAGGCTGGCCTTGCCCTTGAAGGTCCCCGTGTAGACGGACACCGACGTCGTGGAGTTGCGGGTGATGCGGCCGCCGGTCGGCTTGGCCTTGCCGAAGCGGAGGTTCTTGACGTTCGTGACGTTGAACGTGACCCGCTTGAAGCTCTGGGACGTCTTGCTCTTGATGCCGAAGTACAGGCCCCCGTTCGTGACCCAGCCGTGCGAGTCGACGTAGAAGCGGCTCGGATAGACGATGTTGATCGGGCAGCCGGCGCCGGCCGACGTCCGGGTGGCGGCCGATGCCGCTCCGGCGAGTCCGAGCTGAGCAGCGGTCAGAACTCCTGCGGTGGCCAGGACGGCCGCGGTCGCACGCTTGCGGTTCATGGGTGACTCCTCCCCCTTTGGCCCTTCTTGACTGGGCCCCGACAGAGAAGGATGCCATCTCGCGGGACCCGACGTGCGCAATTTCAGCACGACTTGTTCATCAGCAGCGGTTCAGCAGTACTTGTCGCTCGGGTCCCGCGTGGTCCAGGAGCAGGAGTCCACCTTGGAGCCGCTCGCCCTGGTGAGGGTGGCCGTGTCCCTGTCGTTGTTCCAGACGTAGGCGCGGCGGCCCTGGTACTTGTCCGACGTGGTGTCCGAGCCGCGACCGGTGTGGATCTTCATGTACTTCCCGGCGCCGATCCTGACGTCGGGGAAGACGTACCTGTGGTTGGAGGCGTCCTTCAGCACCCAGCCCCTGAGCGAGACGGCCGTGCCGCCGGTGTTCCTGATCTGCACCCACTCGGCGTTCAGGCTCGCGTTGGAGCGGTTGTCGCTGCCGGGGCTGTCGAACCAGACGTGGTGGATCTGCACACCCCCGGCCGCCTGGGCCGGGGTGCTGAGCAGGGTGCCGGTGAGCAGGGCCGCGCCGGCGAGGGCGGGCAGGGCGGCGCGCATGCGCACAGTAGGCATGGAGAGATCCCCCCAAGGATGTCGTCCGCGAACGTGGTGCCACTGAAGTGTTATCACATGATCTTCACTGATACTTCACAAGGGGAGGATCGCTCCATCCGGTGACGAAACCTGTTCACGCACCCGCCCGGGGGACGCCCTGTCCTGAGCGTCACCGCTTGCGGCAACAATGGAGGGATGACCGACAGCCCCGCCCATCCGGCACCCCTCGCCGACCCGCACCTCGTCTACGACCCCCTCGCGGGCGACAGCCCCAAGGACGTGGTGATCCTCGGCTCCACCGGATCCATCGGCACCCAGGCCATCGACCTCGTGCTGCGCCACCCCCACCGCTTCCGGGTCACCGCCCTGTCCGCGAACGGCGGCCGTGTCGCCCTCCTCGCCGAGCAGGCGCACCGGCTGCGGGTGCGCACCGTCGCGGTCGCCCGCGAGGACGTCGTACCCGCGCTGCGCGAGGCCCTCGCCGCCGAGTACGGCACCGGCGAGCCGCTCCCCGAGATCCTCGCCGGACCGGACGCCGCCACCCAGGTCGCCGCCTCCCCCTGCCACACGGTGCTGAACGGCATCACCGGCTCCATCGGCCTCGCCCCCACCCTCGCCGCCCTGGAGGCCGGCCGCACCCTCGCCCTGGCCAACAAGGAGTCCCTGATCGTCGGCGGGCCGCTGGTCAAGGCGCTCGCCAAGCCCGGCCAGATCATCCCGGTCGACTCCGAGCACGCGGCCCTCTTCCAGGCGCTGGCGTCGGGGACGAGGGCCGACGTCCGCAAGCTGGTAGTGACGGCCTCCGGCGGCCCCTTCCGCGGCCGTACCAAGGCCGAACTGGCGCACGTCACCGTCGAGGACGCCCTCGCCCACCCCACCTGGGCCATGGGCCCGGTGATCACGATCAACTCCGCGACCCTCGTCAACAAGGGCCTGGAGGTCATCGAGGCACACCTCCTCTACGACATTCCCTTCGACCGCATTGAGGTGGTCGTGCATCCCCAGTCGTATGTTCACTCGATGGTCGAGTTCACCGACGGATCCACGATCGCCCAGGCGACGCCCCCCGACATGCGCGGGCCCATCGCCATCGGTCTGGGCTGGCCCGAACGCGTCCCCGACGCCGCGCCCGCTTTCGACTGGAGCAAGGCCTCCACCTGGGAGTTCTTCCCGCTGGACGACGAGGCCTTCCCCTCGGTGAACCTCGCCCGGCACGTGGGGCGGCTCGCGGGGACCGCTCCGGCGGTGTTCAATGCGGCCAACGAGGAGTGCGTCGAGGCCTTCCGCAGCGGCGCGCTGCCCTTCAACGGGATCATGGAAACCGTCACCCGGGTCGTCGAGGAGCACGGCACCCCGGACACGGGAACTTCACTCACGGTGTCGGACGTCCTCGAAGCGGAGACCTGGGCGCGGGCCCGGGCCCGAGAACTCACTGCCACGACGGCGACCGCGGAGGCGCGTGCATGACGACCTTGATGTTCATCCTCGGCATAGTGGTCTTCGTGGTCGGCCTGCTGGTCTCGATCGCATGGCACGAGCTGGGGCACCTGTCCACGGCCAAGCTCTTCGGCATCCGCGTCCCGCAGTACATGGTCGGCTTCGGCCCGACCATCTGGTCGCGGAAGAAGGGCGAGACCGAGTACGGCATCAAGGGCATCCCGCTCGGCGGCTACATCCGCATGATCGGGATGTTCCCGCCCGACGACCAGGGCCGGGTCTCCGCCCGCTCCACCTCGCCGTGGCGCGGCATGATCGAGGACGCCCGCTCGGCCGCCTTCGAGGAACTGCAGCCCGGTGACGAGACGCGCATGTTCTACACGCGCAAGCCGTGGAAGCGCGTCATCGTCATGTTCGCGGGCCCCTTCATGAACCTGCTCCTCGCGATCGGCCTGTTCTTCACGGTGTTGATGGGCTTCGGCATCCAGCAGCAGACCACCACCGTCGCCTCGGTCTCGCCGTGCTCCATCGACCAGAGCCAGCACCGCGACACCTGCAAGAAGTCCGACCCGGTGTCCCCGGCGGCACGGGCCGGTATGAAGCCGCATGACAAGATCGTCTCCTTCGACGGCGTGCCGACCAAGGACTGGAACACGCTCTCGGACCTCATCCGCGACAGCGCCGGCAAGAACGTGGCGATCGTCGTCGACCGCAAGGGCCGGGAACTGACCCTGCACACGACGATCGCGACGAACATGGTCGCCAAGAAGGACTCCAGCGGCCAGTACGTGCAGGGCAAGTACGTCGAGGCCGGCTTCCTCGGCTTCAGCGCCGCCACCGGCGTCGTCCACCAGGACTTCGGCCAGTCCGTGACCTGGATGACCGACCGGGTCGGCGACGCCGTCGACTCCCTCGCCGCCCTGCCCGGCAAGATCCCCGCCCTGTGGGACGCCGCCTTCGGCGACGGCCCGCGCGAACCGGACTCCCCGATGGGCATCGTCGGAGCGGCCCGGGTGACCGGCGAGATCGCCACCCTCGACATCCCCGCCTCCCAGCAGGTCGCAGGGTTCGTGATGCTCCTCGCCGGCTTCAACCTCTCCCTGTTCCTGTTCAACATGCTCCCGCTGCTCCCGCTCGACGGCGGGCACATCGCGGGCGCCCTGTGGGAGGCAGTGCGCAGGAACCTGGCCCGGGTACTGCGCCGCCCGGACCCCGGCCCGTTCGACGTGGCGAAGCTGATGCCGGTGGCGTATGTGGTGGCCGGGATCTTCGTCTGCTTCACGATCCTGGTCCTGATCGCGGACGTCGTTAACCCGGTCAAAATCTCATAGCCGTACGACGTTCTCGGTGGCCCGGAGCCCTGTACTCCGGGCCACCTCCCATTGAGTGGGATTCCCGGGTGGGATGTGCTCGGGCCAAGGCCCGTGCCGTAATCTCGAAGCCTGGAGCCCGCCCGACGACGGGACCGGACCTTGATCCACGACTTGGGGTTGCACAGCAGATGACTGCGATTTCTCTCGGCATGCCGTCCGTTCCGACCAAGCTTGCCGAGCGCCGGAAGAGCCGGCAGATCCAGGTCGGAAGCGTGGCGGTCGGCGGAGACGCGCCCGTCTCGGTCCAGTCGATGACCACGACCCGTACGTCCGACATCGGCGCCACCCTCCAGCAGATCGCCGAGCTGACCGCCTCCGGCTGCCAGATCGTCCGTGTGGCCTGCCCGACCCAGGACGACGCCGACGCCCTCGCGACCATCGCGCGCAAGTCCCAGATCCCGGTCATCGCGGACATCCACTTCCAGCCCAAGTACGTCTTCGCCGCCATCGAGGCCGGCTGCGCCGCCGTCCGCGTCAACCCCGGCAACATCAAGCAGTTCGACGACAAGGTCAGGGAGATCGCCAAGGCCGCCAAGGACCACGGCACCCCGATCCGCATCGGCGTCAACGCGGGCTCCCTGGACAGGCGACTCCTCCAGAAGTACGGCAAGGCGACCCCCGAGGCCCTGGTCGAGTCGGCCCTGTGGGAGGCGTCCCTCTTCGAGGAGCACGACTTCCGCGACATCAAGATCTCGGTGAAGCACAACGACCCGGTGATCATGATCGAGGCGTACAAGCAGCTCGCCGCGCAGTGCGACTACCCGCTCCACCTCGGCGTCACGGAGGCGGGCCCGGCGTTCCAGGGCACGATCAAGTCGGCGGTCGCCTTCGGAGCCCTGCTGTCCCAGGGCATCGGCGACACGATCCGCGTGTCCCTGTCCGCGCCCCCCGCCGAGGAGGTCAAGGTCGGCCTCCAGATCCTCCAGTCGCTGGGCCTGCGCCAGCGCGGCCTGGAGATCGTCTCCTGCCCGTCCTGCGGTCGCGCCCAGGTCGACGTCTACAAGCTGGCGGAGGAGGTCACCGCGGGCCTGACGGGCATGGACGTACCCCTCCGCGTGGCCGTCATGGGCTGCGTCGTCAACGGCCCCGGCGAGGCCCGCGAGGCCGACCTCGGCGTCGCCTCCGGCAACGGCAAGGGCCAGATCTTCGTCAAGGGCGAGGTCATCAAGACGGTCCCCGAGGCCAAGATCGTCGAGACCCTCATCGAGGAGGCCATGAAGCTGGCCGAGCAGATGCAGGACGAGGGCGTGGAGTCGGGCGAGCCGTCGGTGTCGGTGTCCGGCTGACCCCTCCGACTGCCGTGTGAGTCCCGTCACCGCTGGGTGGCGGGACTTACGTGTACCTCCGCCCAGACGGATTTGCCGGGCCGGCGCGGCGTGACACCCCACTTGTCCGAGAGCGCCTCGACCAGCAGCAGCCCACGGCCGGACTCGTCACACGGCTCCCGCACCTCGGGCAGTCGCTCGGAACGGGTGTCGGAGACCTCTAGGCGCAGGGTGCCGGCCGACTCGGTGAGCCGGAGCCGGAAGTCCCGACCGGGTACGTGCCCGTGCCGTACGGCGTTCGCGACGAGCTCGGCGGCGATCAGCGTGACGGCTTCATTGACGGGTCCGCCGTAGGGGTGCCCCCACTCGTCCAGCCGGTGCGAGACGAGCCGCCGGGCGAGCCGTGCGCCGCGCGGGGTGGAGGTGAAGCGCATGGCGAACTCGTGGGTGGAGATCTCTGACTTCATGCCGTTCACGCTCCCGCACGCTCAGTAACGTTGAACAGCGGCAGCACCATGACTGTTCATGCGTTGTACGAGCGTGGGGTGCCGCTGTACGCGGGCGCGCCGTGACCGACGGTGGCGCGAGGGCATTGGGGGTGTACGTGAGCGAGGAAGTGCAGGAAGCATCAGAGCCAGAGGTCGAGCCGGATTCGGTCGTCCCGCTTCTCTTCGGGCGGCTACTGAAGCGGCTGCGGACACAGGCGGGCATGGAACGCGCCGAACTCGGCTCCCGTACGGGGTACTCAGGGGCGACCATCGCCTCGTACGAGCAGGGCAGGCGCATTCCGAACGCGAAGTTCATCATGCAGGCCGACGAGGGGCTGAACGCGCGCGGGGTGCTGGTTGAGTTCATCGAGGACATGGAGAAGGCGCAGTATCCGGCGTTCTTCCAGGATGCTGCGGCTCTGGAGAAGAAGGCCGTCGAGCTGCACGTGTTCGCTACGAAGGCGATCCCGGGTCTCCTCCAGACGGAGGACTACGCGTTTGCGGTGTGCAGGATGTGGCGTCCGCTCCTGGACGAGGAGACTGTGCAAAAGCGGGTCGCGGCCCGTCTGGCCCGGCAGGCTATCTTTGCCCAACCGGTGTTCCCGACCATCAGCTTCGTGATCGAGGAGCACCTCCTGCGCCGACCGCTCGGCGGACAGGCAGTGATGCGGGGGCAGTTGGAGCAGATCCTGCTCCACGGGCAGCGCCGTAACGTCGAAATCCAGGTGATGCCGACGGCTCGCGAGGCGCACGCTGGAATTGAAGGCCCGTTCACCTTGATCGAAACGAAGAACGGGCGCAGGATCGCCTATGTGGAGGCCTACAAGAGCAGCCGCCTCTACACCGATCGTGAGACGGTCAGGGAACTGGAGCAGCAGTACGGCGTCCTCCGTGCCCAGGCCCTGACACCGAGCGAATCACTGGCCCTCGTAGAGAAGTTGCTGGGAGAGACATGAAGGTCGAAGAGTCATCCGAGCTGGCATGGTTCAAGAGCAGCTACAGCACAGGGTCGGGCGGCGAATGCGTAGAGGTCGCCACCAGCCCCACCACCATCCACGTACGGGACTCCAAGCAGAACCCCACCACCGCCCCCACCCTCGCCGTGCAGCCTGCCGCCTGGGACGCGTTCCTCAGGCTTACGCACTCCTGAACGGAACTTTACCGTCCCTTTGGTGCCGCTCCCGATTGCGAACTCGTCCTGCCCACTAGGGTCTTCGGGCTGGTGAGCAGACTGACGGGGAGGGACGCGGCACCATGGCTGACAAGGGCAGCGGCGGCGACGGCAAGATACTCGACATCAAGATGGCCGATCTGAAGCAGACGGCTCCGCATTTCCACACGCACAGCACTGATCTCACCAAGGCGCTCACCAAGCTCAAGACGGCGCTCGCGGCGGCCGGTTCGCCATGGGGTGACGACAAGCAGGGCAAGGAGTTCCACAAGGTCTACGGCCCGAACGTCACGAAGATCGAGCACGCCGCGTCCATCCTCTCTCAGGGCCTCGCCAGCATCGAGAAGGCGATGACCGACATGGCGGACGGTCACATCGACAACGAGCAGCTGGTCCGTTCGATGTTCAGCAGGATCCAGGTGAAGCACGACGGCCACGGCGAGGGCGGGGGCCAGTCGAAGTGAGCGCGGCCGACAAGGCGAAGCAGATCGTCCAGGACCTCACCGGCATGTGGTGGCCGGCCGCCGACGAGGACGGGCTGCGGGACGCGGCCAAGGCCTGGCGAGCCTTCGCCGACGACATCGAAGACGTACTGGCGGCGGCGAACAAGTCGGCCCGCGGCATCATCGACAACAACAAGGGCGAGGCGATCTCCGCCTTCGACGACCCGTACTGGCGCCGCTACTACTACAACGGCCACGGCTGGCTGAAGGACATGGCCGACGCCGCCCGGGGCATGGCCAAGGCGCTCGACAAGTACGCCGACGTCGTGCACAAGGCGGTCAAGAAGCTGGAACACGAGCTGGAGATCGTCGGCGCGACCATCGTCGCGGGCACTGCGCTCGCCATCTTCACGGCCGGTATCTCCGAAGGCGCGGCAGCCGCGGCCACCGCGAGCATCGTGGAACTCGCCGGGACCCTGGGCATCGAGGTCTCCACCGAGATCGCCACGATCGCGGGCACGACCCTGGCCACGGCCGCGTTCGGCGGCGTCGAGTCGGTCGCCGTCGACCTGGCCGTCACCCAGCCGGTCGCCATCGCCACCGGCGAGAGCAAGGGCTTCAGCCTCGACGAGGCGAGCGACGCGGCGACGACCGGCATGGTCTTCGGCGGCATGTTCGGCGGCGGGGGAGCGCTCGCCAGGGCGGCAGGCGAGGCAGGCGGCGTCCGCGCCCTCTTCGACGGCATCTCCATCCCCGGCGCCCGCGCCCTGCCCAGCGAACTGGACGGGCTGGGCTCCGACCTGAGCGCGGGCGAGCGGGCCGCGGCGGGCGACGCCCGCCGGGCCGCGGGCGAGGACCCGGAGGGTGTGGCGGAGAACCCGAAGAACAAGGTCCAGGACGACAACACCGACCCGGTCGACCTGGTCACCGGCAAGATGTACCTGCCGCAGACGGATGTCGTGCTCCCCGGCACCCTCCCGCTGACCTTCACCCGCCGCGTGGAGTCCGGCTACCGCCTGGGCCACTGGTTCGGCCGGTCCTGGTCCTCGACGGTCGACCAGCACCTGGCGATCGACGCCGAGGGCATCATCTTCGTCACGGAGGACGGCCGCCTCCTCAGCTATCCCCACCCGCAGCCGGGCACCCCGTCGCTCCCCACCCACGGCAGCAGCCGCTGGCCCCTGCACAGGGTCGACGGCGGCTACACGATCAAGGATCCCCGCTCGGGCCGGGTCTGGCACTTCGCCGACCAGTCCGAGACGAAGGCGATCCTGGAACAGGTGGACGACCGCAACGGCAACTGGCTCACCTTCGAGTACGACACCGAAGGCACCCCCCTCGCGATCGCCTCCTCCGCCGGCTACCGCCTGAAGATCACGACAGAAGGCGACCGGATCACGGCCCTGCACCTGGCGGGCGCGGCCCCGGACGGCACCGACCAGGAGATCAAGCGCTACGCCTACTCTGCCGAGGGCCACCTGACGGAGGTCATCAACAGCTCGGGCCTGCCCCTGCGCTTCGGCTACGACGACCGCGGCCGGGTGGTGTCCTGGACGGACACGAACGACCGCAGCTACACCTACGAGTACGACGACCGGGACCGCTGCACAGCCGAGAGCGGCTCACACGGACACATGGCCCTGCGCCTGTCGTACGACGACACGGACCCGGCGACCGGCCACCGCGTCACCACCACGGTGACCGGCGAGGGCCACACCCGCCGCTACCTGATCAACGCCGACAGCCAGGTCGTCACCGAGATCGACCCGCTGGGCGCGGCGACCCACTTCACCCGCGACCGCTACAACCGCCTGACCTCCACGACGAACCCGCTGGGCCACACGACGACGTTCCGCTACGACGACGAGGGCAACCTCGTCTCGGTCCTCCGCCCGGACGGCCGCGAAGCTCGGGCGGAGTACAACGACCTGGGCCTGCCGGTGAAGGTGACCGGCACGGACGGCAACACCCACCGCCGTACCTACGACGAGCGGGGCAATCGCACCGCCCTCGTCCGCCCCGACGGACGGACCACCAGGTTCGCCCATGACGAGGCCGGCTGCCTCACGTCGGTCACAGACCCCGCCGGCAACGTCACCCGCGTTCGCTGCAACCCTGCCGGTCTCCCCGTCGAGATCACTGATCCCGCTGGGGCGACGACCAGCTACACCCGGGATGCCTTCGGCCGTGTCGTGTGCATCACGGATCCGCTCGGAGCCACCACCCTGCTTGAGTGGACCGTCGAGGGCCTGCTCAGCCGCCGCACGGCCCCCGACGGCGCTGTCGAGTTCTGGCGCTACGACGGGGAAGGAAACTGCATCGAGCACACTGACCCGATCGGCGGCGTCACCCGCTTCGAATACACACACTTCGACCTGTTGGGCGCCCGCACCGGCCCCGACGGGACACGCCATCTGTTCGAGCATGACGCCGAGCTGCGTTTGATCAAGGTCACCAACCCGCAGGGACTGAAGTGGGATTATGCCTACGACCCCGCAGGCAGGCTCATTCGGGAGTCGGACTTCGACGGCCGCGTCCTCAGCTACACCTACGACAGCGCTGGACGGCTGGCCTCCCGGACGAACGCGCTCGGCCAAACCGTGTCCTTCGAACGGAACGAGCTGGGCCAGGTGGTCCGCAAGAGCGCCGAGGGTGAAGTCACCACGTTCGCCTATGACTTCACCGACCAACTCGCTGAGGCACACGGCCCCGACAGCACGCTGGCACTGCTCCGCGACCGCAACGGACGTCTGCTGACCGAGACAGTCGACGGTCGCACTCTGTCGTACTCCTATGACGCGCTCGGCCGCCGCGTCGGCCGCACCACCCCTTCGGGCGCCACCAGCACGTGGACGTACGACGCAGCGGGTCATCCCACCCGGCTGACCACGTCCGGCCATGTCATCGACTTCACCTATGACCCCGCTGGACAGGAACTGACCAGGCGATTCGGCGCGTCGGTCACGCTGACCAGTTCCTTTGACGCCCGTGGGCGGCTCGCCACCCAGTCGGTACTGACCGCACAGCAGCCCGATCCCGTCCAGCGGCGCGCCTACACATACCGTCTCGACGGCAACCTGACAGCCGTCGAAGACCTGCTTGACGGGGTACGCCACTTCGACGTGGACGCGGTGGGGCGCGTCACGGCGGTGCGCGCCGCCAACTGGTCCGAAAGCTACGCCTACGACGCAGCAGGAAACCAGACCGCAGCGGCCTGGCCTGCCGGGTACCCGGGTCACGAGGCCACCGGTGTGCGCAGCTACGAAGGCACCCGCATCACGCGGGCGGGAAACGTCCGGTACGAACACGATGCGCTCGGCCGGGTCACGCTCCGCCAGAAAACCCGACTGTCCCGGAAGCCGGACACCTGGCGTTACAGCTGGGACGTGGAAGACCGGCTGACCGAGGTCACCACCCCCGACGGGACGCGCTGGCGCTACTCGTACGACCCGCTCGGACGACGGACGCAGAAGGTCCGCCTCTCCGACGACGGAACCCGCGTCGTCGAGCGCGTCGTCTTCACCTGGGACCGCGTCACCCTGTGCGAACAGACGTCCACGGGCCCCGAACTACCCAGCCCCGTCACCCTCACCTGGGACCACAAGGGGCTGCGGCCCATCGCCCAGACCGAGCGCATCGCGGCCGGCACGGCGTCCCAGAAAGAGATCGACAGCCGGTTCTTCGCCATCGTCACCGACCTCATCGGCACGCCACGCGAACTCGTCGACGAACAGGGCAGACTCGGGCTGCGCACCCGCACCACGCTGTGGGGCACGGTCACTTGGAACTCCGATGCGACGACGTACACGCCGCTGCGTTTTCCCGGGCAGTACTTCGATCCCGAGACCGGACTCCACTACAACTACTTCCGGCACTACGACCCGGAAACGGCTCGGTATCTCACACTCGACCCGCTCGGGCTCGCCCCCGCCCCCAACCCGGCGTCCTATGTGGCCAACCCCCACACATGGGCGGACCCTCTGGGACTGGCACCGGACGTGTGCCCGAAAGCGGGTCCTTTCGGCCGTGATCTGGCCGGTGCCAAGGCAGACGCGTTGCGGGATGCCGGAATTCCCGAGGGGGCCGTCCCACTTGAGGTGAACGAGTACGTTCCTGCCACCACCCCGGAATGGCAAGGCTCGAAACAGCTGTTGGACGAAAACCACCAGCCGATCTACTACACCGAGGAAGTCTACGAACACCCCAACGGCCGTGATCTGGTGACCTTCCAGGACCACTGGTTCGGCCACCAAAAGCCCGGAGAGCCGGGATACCAGCCGTCACACGTCCATGTGAGACCATACGAAGACACTCGAAACGGCCAGATTCCAGGGTGCGAGGAGCATTACTACTATGACCGCTAGCATTCCCGTGCGGAACATGGAGGTCCTGGCCCCTCTCTACGGAACGGAACTACCCCCGCTGGACTCCGTCCGGCTGCGTTCCGTAAATCTCAACTGGCGTGGCCCGCAGGTCACTTTGCGGCTGGACCTGCCCGCGCCACCGCTGCCCCTTCCGGAGGAGTGGACCCGCTCCGGAGCTGACACCGTTCAGTGCCAGCTCCGGTTCCTGGCGGTGGCCGACCTGGTGCTGTCTGCCTGGGAGCCGCCAGTAACGGCTTGTCTTGCGATGGCCCCTCTGCCGGGGGGTGAGCACAGGATCCGAGTAACGGCTTCGACTGATCGTGTCACCTTCCTGGAATTCACCGCCAGTGCCGACGTGCTCGCCGGGCACCTGAGCGGCTTCCGGCCGGGTCCGGGCGGCTCGGACGACGGCCCGCATCTGTTCCTCAGCAGAGTCGACGCCAGGCGGCACTCGACGATCCCCGCCCCGAGCGAAAAGACCTTCTATGAACGTTGAACTCGCCGCACTGGCGACGTCGTCCCAACTGAGCACCTACGACCTTTTCTATGTACACCTCGATGAGCGAGAGTCCTCCATCACCCTCGGTTTCACCACGCAGGAGAGCCAGGAAGGTTTCGAGTTCTTCCTCGCGTTCAGTGACGTCCGCAAGGTCACCGCGCACGGCTGGGGTCCTCCCGGGCGCAAGAAGGTACAATTGGAGAGAGCGGAGGACGGGATCACCATGTCCATCGAGGCCGAGGGCTCGTCGCTGAGTTTCCGGGCAGGGGACATGTCCTTGTCCCGAACGCACACCTTTCACGCGACGCCGGGGTGTTCCTGAGGTGTCGACCGCCATGTCATGAACCTCCGTGTGGTCAACACCTACGCGGCCTCACCCTGCGGTTCTGCTGGTCTCGGAACTCTGTCCCGAGGGATTGTGAGGCGCTTCGTGGTGCGGACGGCTCAGCGGGACGACCTCCGGGGTGGGCCTCTCGCGCCCCGGCAGCTCGGGATTTCCGCGCCCAGGATCGAACGGCGAGTCCATCAGCCTGTCCTACAACGCTCCCGGGAGATCGGTCAGGGCTCGCTGGTCCGGTGTCGGCGGGGAGGACATCCTCGACGTGTTTCGTGAAGGTGCGACCAGGCTGACAGTTTCATCGGGCCCGGAAGCCACATGCTTCACCGTCGATTTTCACACCGGAGAGTGCGCCGGCAGGATGGTCATTCAGATCTCGCCCAGCCTGGCGATCCGGGACCGTCTACTGTTTCAGTGAAGGCTGGGTCGATATGTCGTGGACCTCGCTGCTGCACAATCCGGAGGGAATCACCTCTCTTTACGAAGGCGTCCCCCGGACCTCGTCGGTGTTCATCTGCACGAGGACGGACCGACGCTGCGGCTCCGCCTGGATCTCCCGCGTTACCCGGACCGGCCGCCGTGCAAGTGGGCCGCGCAGGGTTTCAACACGGTGCAGTTTGAGCTTTTCCCTGAGTGGCCTCAAAACGGTCACTCCGGAGGGCTTCGGAACTCACCTCACGGCAGACGTTTCCCTCGGCGGGGAAGGCGACGGTAAGGGCGTCCTCGTCGGCGTCATCTCGTCCGGGACTCGCATCCGAGCCGTCGCCGCCACCGCATTCGTCTCACAACTGTCGGCGTATAGGAACGAAGTCTGAAATCCATGCGCGGGGGAGCGCAGTACTGAGGGCGGCACCCCTGGAAGGGGTGCCGCCCCTGGGCGTTCAGGAGTTGCTGAACGCGTCCCGCAGCCGCATCTCGTTGAAGCCGTTGCCGTCGTAGTCGTCCGAGTACGTCAGCGCGAGCCGGCCGGTCGGGGCCAGGGTCACGGCAGGGCCGCCCTGGCCGCCGCCGGTCACCACGTTCATCCGGTAGGCGGGGAGCCGGCCGGCCGTCGTGCCGTCCGCGTTGAAGCCGCGGGCCCACACGTCGTCCTTGCCCGCGTACAGGGTCCCGCCGACGTTCACGTCGAAGGCCTCCTTCCACGCGACCACGAAGCTGCCGTCGTCGGCGACCGCGACATCGGCGGTGTCCTGGTCGGAGATCGGCCGCTCGCTGTCGACGAACGGGCCGCTGCTGGTGGCGTCCTCGGTGGTCCGCTGCTCGGCCGCCGCGGCGCTGCCGGTCGCGGAGAAGACGCGGTCGTAGATCCGCTGCGGCCGCACCAGCGTGCCGGTGCCCGTGGTGTACTCGTCCGTCCACGCCACGACGAACCGGCCGTCGCCGGCCGACGCCACCGCGGGAACGGTCTGCTGCCCGTCGGTGAGGGAGTTGGCCACCTTGCGGGCCACGGCGAAGCCGCCCGAGGCGTTCAGCTTCGCGAGACCGATGTTGATGCCGCCGTTGCCGTCCGCGTCCTCTTCCCAGACGATCGCGGTGTTCCCGGCGTCGTCGATCGCCGCGTCGGGGCGGCGGTTCGACCCGGCTGCACCCGAGTTGATCGTGCTGACCTGGACGTCCTGGTAGCGCAGCGCACCGGTCCCGGACCAGCTGCTCGCGTAGATCTGGTTGAGCGTGGAGCCGTCGGCCGTGCTCTCCCAGGCGACGGTGTAGGAGCCGTCGCCGGCCACCGCGACCGTCGGCCGCAGCTGGTCCCCGCTACCGGAGGCGTGCGGGCGCGGCAGCGCGGTCACCGTGCCGTCCGGGGCCACCTTGACCACGGCGATGTCGGCGAACTTGTTGCCGTCGTCGTCCTTGGCCCACGCGACGATCGCGTTGCCCTGGTCGTCCACGCCGACGTCGGGCTTCTGGTGCGACCAGGTCGTGTTGCCGGCGGTGCCGCTGTTGCTCAGCAGCTTCTCGTTCCACAGCGCGACGCCGTCCTTGTACATGCGGATGTACACGTCGGTGCCCAGCTCGGTGTCCGAGGAGTCGTGCCGGTCGCCCTGCTCGTACACCACCGCGGTGTAGACGGACGAGGTGCCGCCGGAGGCGATGGCGCTGTAGTGCTGGTCGCCGTCGGCCTGCACGTTGACCCGCGAGTAGTGCTGGGACGTCGAGCCGTACTTCGAGGCGTCGATGTCGACGGCGCCCGAGTGCACCTTGTTGAAGTTGGCGACGTAGGCCTGGTAGACCGTCGGGTCATCAATACGGAGCAGCGTCTCGTCGTTCGTCTTCAGCGAGCCCGAGGTCCAGTTGTGGGAGCCCGTGTACACGTGCTGGACCTTGGTGCCGTCGGCCTTCGTCCACTCCGTCAGCAGGTACTTGGAGTGGGTGGTGCCGTGGTTGCAGGATGCGGTCGCCGAGGACTTGTAGCGGCACCCGCCGGGGCGGTTGCCGTAGGCCGCGATGTCGAGGGCGGTCAGGTCGTTGACGCCGTCGTTGCCCCCACCGTTGCTGAGATCGCGGACGTTCGCGTCGACGCTGCATCCCTGGGACCGCTTCGCCTGCAGGGCGTCGTAGACGGCCGGGCGGGTGGACCGCTGGTCGAGCTCGGCCGCCGAGATCCTGATCTTCCCGTCGATCGAGCAGTCGACCTTGTCGATGAACGAGGCGAGGATGTCGGCGTTGCCGTAGTGGGTGGCGTCCGAGGCGGTGTCACGGGGGAAGAAGAACGCCTCGACGGGAGAGCTCGGGTCGCCCGTGGTGTAGTCGTACGTGGTGTGCAGGCTGTCGCCGGCATGCTTGATCTGCTCGTTGAAGTGCGCGCGGTACCGGGAGGCGAGGGCCGCGTTGTTGGACACGACGACCGCGTTGTTGATCTCGCCGTCCTGGCCGCCCGCGAGGTTCTGCGAGCTCTGCCAGACGACGTTCGTGCGTCCGTCGGTGAGCGCGTCGAACACGATGTACTTGTCGTGGTCGATCGCGTTCGTGTCGCCCGAGCCGTTGCCCAGGCAGCCACGGGAGCACCAGGTGAGGCTGGAGTTGCCCGTCAGCGTCAGACCGTCCAGGTTGCTGCTGGCCCGGTTCGCCGACTCGGAGATGATGCGCAGCGTGACGCCGCGGCTCTGGGCGGCGCTGAGCTTCGCCTGCAGAGCCGAGCTGCTGAACCAGTACATGCCCATGTACAGCGTCGAGTTGGGCGCCGCAAGATCGATCAGGTCACCGACCGAGGTGTTGATCGAGGAGTCGTAAGTCGTGGGCGTGGGGTAGGTGAACACCGCGGTGTAGTTCCCGGAGACGACGGTCTCCGCCTGGGCGGTGGCCGGGGCGAGCAGTGCCGCACCGAGGGCGAGAGGGGCGAGGAGTGCCGCCAGGCGCCGTATCTGTCTGCCCATCTGTTTCCTTTGGTTCAAGCCAGTTGAGGAGGCGCCATCTTATGGGCAACTTATTTACGTTCTTGACCAACGGTCGACGTAGCAGCGCACGGCAAGTCAACTCGCGGGGCAGGCCGGCGGGTCGGAGTCGGCCTCCTGCCAACTCCGGTACAGAGCGTGTTCTCCGGCGCCGGTGCGTCGATCAGTCCACCAGTGAAGCTCTCTCATCCTGATCGCCAGCGATCTCGACGGCGCGAACGGCAGACGGTCCGGCTGATCGGAAGATCCACGGTCACATACCTGCCGGCGGTGGCGGTGGAGACACCGAACCCCCAGTGTGCCGGGAAGGCCACTCTCGGTGTCGTCCTGCTGAGCCGTGCTCACGCGGAAGCGCTCCTCAAACGCTCGGGGTAAAGTGCCGGGACCAGCAGAACCCCAGGGTGAGGCCCCGTACGTGTTGACCCAGACCACCTCTCGGGTGCTCGAACCGAGTGACCTCGACGCCGCGCTCGCCATCCTCGGCCGCGAGCCGGTGGCGAACGCCTTCGTGGCTGCCCGGGTCCAGGTCGCCGGACTGGACCCGTGGCGCCTGGGCGGCGAGATGTGGGGCTGGTACGAGGACGGCATGCTCACGTCCCTGTGCTACGCGGGCGCCAACCTTGTCCCGGTCTGCGCCACCCCGCGCGCCGTCCGAGCCTTCGCGGACCGGGCCAGAAGGACCGGACGGCGCTGCTCGTCCATCGTCGGCCCCGTCGACCCCACCGCCGCGCTGTGGCGTCTGCTGGAGCCGCACTGGGGCCCCGCCCGCGAGGTCCGCGCCCACCAGCCCCTGATGGTCACCGACCGCATGCCCGCCGACATCGCCCCGGACCCCTACGTCCGCCGCGTCCGCAAGGACGAGATGGAGGCGATCATGCCGGCGTGCGTGGCGATGTTCACGGAAGAGGTCGGCGTATCACCGCTGGCGGGTGACGGCGGGCTGTTGTACCAGGCCCGCGTCGCCGAACTCGTCGGTGCCGGCCGTGCCTTCGCACGCCTCGACGAGCACGGCAAGGTCGTCTTCAAGGCGGAGATCGGTGCGGCGACCGGCCAGGCCTGCCAGATCCAGGGTGTGTGGGTGGCCCCCGAGTACCGGGGGAGGGGGCTCGCCGCCCCCGGCATGGCGGCCGTGCTGCGGTATGCGCTCGCCGACGTGGCCCCGGTCGTCAGCCTGTACGTGAACGACTTCAACACGGCGGCCAGGCGGACGTACGGCAGGGTGGGCTTCCAAGAGGTCGGCGCCTTCATGAGCGTGCTGTTCTGAACCCCTGTACCCACCTGTACGCTCCCGTCATGGAGCTCGTGATCGGCCCCCTGGACCTCGCAGCCCACGTCGACGAGGCCCTCGCCGTCCAGGCCGTCGCCTTCGGCCTCGGCCCCGACGAAGTCGCCGTACGCCGCCAGATCGTCCAGCGCCACATGCAGTACCAGGGCGCGAGGGCCCTCGGCGCCACGGTGGGCGGTCACCTCGTGGGGTTCGTGTACGGCATGCCGAACTCCCGTACCCACTGGTGGTCCACCGTCGTGGAGCCCTACCTCCGCGCGGGCGGCAACGACTTCTGGCTGGACGACTCCTTCGTGATCACCGAGCTGCACGTCCACCCCGGCCACCAGAACCGCGGCATCGGCCGCCGCCTGATCACCGCGATCACCGACACCGCCGCCGAACCCCGCTCGATCCTCTCCGCGATCGACACCGACAGCCCGGCCCGCGGCCTCTACTACTCCCTCGGCTACGTGGACCTCGCCCGCCAGGTGCACTTCCCGAGCGCGCCACGGCCGTACGTGGTGATGGGCGCCCCTCTGCCGCTGCGCAGGCGTTAACCGATTTCCGCCCGCACAGCCAGCCCGGCTAACCTCCTATGCCATCACCCATACCCGGCAGGAGTACGAGAACCATGGCGAACGCACCGGTCCAGCGCATGTCCCAGTTGATGGCGAAGACGCTGCGCGACGACCCGGCGGACGCCGAGGTCCTCAGCCACAAGCTCCTCGTCCGTGCCGGTTACGTCCGCCGCACCGCCGCCGGCATCTGGAGCTGGCTGCCGCTCGGCAAGAAGGTCCTCTCCAACGTCGAGCGGATCGTCCGCGAGGAGATGGACGCCATCGGCGCCCAGGAGGTCACCCTCCCGGCCCTGCTGCCCCGTGAGCCCTACGAGGCCACCGGCCGCTGGGACGAGTACGGCCAGGAGCTGTTCCGGCTCAAGGACCGCAAGGGCGGCGACTACCTCCTCGGCCCCACCCACGAGGAGATCTTCACCCTGCTGGTCAAGGACCAGTGCACGTCCTACAAGGACCTGCCGGTGATCCTGTACCAGATCCAGACCAAGTTCCGGGACGAGGCCCGCCCCCGCGCCGGCATCCTGCGCGGCCGTGAGTTCCTGATGAAGGACTCGTACTCCTTCGACCTGGCGGACGAGGGCCTCGCCCAGTCGTACGCCCTGCACCGCCAGGCCTACCAGCGCGTCTTCGAGCGCCTCGGCCTGGACTACCGCATCTGCGCGGCCACCGCCGGTGCCATGGGCGGCTCGAAGTCCGAGGAGTTCCTGGCTCCGGCCGAGGCCGGCGAGGACACCTTCGCGGACTGCCCGAACTGCGACTTCGCCGCCAACACGGAGGCGATCACGTACGCGCTCCAGCCGGTGGACGGCTCGGCCGTCCCGGCCCTGGAGGAGATCCCCACCCCCGACACCCCGACCATCGAGACCCTGGCCGCCTCCCTCGGCGTCCCGGCCTCCGCCACGCTGAAGAACCTGCTGGTCAAGGTGGACGGCGAGATCGTCGCCGTGGGCGTGCCCGGCGACCGCGAGGTGGACCTGGACAAGGTCGAGGCGCACTTCGCCCCGGCCGCCGTCGAGATGGTCACCGAGGCGGACTTCGCCGGCCGTCCCGACCTGGTCCGCGGCTACGTCGGCCCGCAGGGACTGGGCGAGAAGGTGAAGTACGTCGCCGACCCGCGCGTGGCCCCCGGCACCGCCTGGATCACCGGCGCCAACAAGCAGCACACCCACGCGAAGAACGTCGTCGCCGGCCGTGACTTCGAGGTCGACGCGTACGTGGACGTCGTCGTGGTCCAGGAGGGCGACCCCTGCCCCAAGTGCGGCACCGGCCTCAAGCTGGACCGCGCCATCGAGATCGGCCACATCTTCCAGCTGGGCCGCAAGTACACCGACGCCCTCAAGCTCGACGTCCTCGGCCAGAACGGCAAGCCGGTCCGCGTCACCATGGGCTCCTACGGCATCGGCGTCTCGCGCGCGGTCGCGGCCATCGCCGAGCAGAGCGCCGACGACAAGGGCCTGGTGTGGCCCAAGGAGATCGCCCCGGCCGACGTGCACGTCGTCGCCGCCGGCAAGGCCCTGCAGACCGAGCTGGCCCTCGACGTCGCCGAGAAGCTGGCCGCCGCGGGCGCCCGCGTCCTGGTGGACGACCGGGCCGGCGTCTCCCCGGGCGTGAAGTTCACCGACGCCGAGCTGATCGGCGTACCCCAGATCCTGGTCGCAGGCCGCCGCTCCGCCGAGGGCGTCCTGGAACTGAAGGACCGCAGGACCGGCGAGCGCGAGGAACTCCCGGTGGAGGACGCGATCGCCCGCCTGACGGCCTGACGTGCGGCGAGGGCGGCGGTCGGTCACGTGCGTGAGCGCTGCCACTCCTCCCGGGAGAGCGTCCAGTACTCCCGGCCGGCGAAGGTGACGGAGAAGACGGTGCCGTAGCGGGCGCGTGCCTCGGCGACGGTGGTCCCACCGGGCTCCAGCCGGCACCGCTGGTCCGGGGCGGGCGAGGGACCGTCCGGGGCCGACGGGGGACACGGCATGGGCTCCCGGGCGCGCTCCCGCCGGTCCCACGTGTTGTCCCACTCGACGGTGAGCGACGCATCGGTGAGCCGGGGCTCGGACATGAGCAGCCCGTCGGACCCCCGGCCCTTGGCGCGCTGGTACCGCAGGGCGTAGTCGAACCCGTCGAATCCGCTGGTGTCCGCGCCCTCGCCCGGCAGACCGCCCGAGTCGCCGAGGTGCGCTCTGCCGATGTCCCGGAGGGCCGGCGTCACCCCGCGGGGCGCCCCGTAGTAGGCGACGGCGTCCATCCGGCAGTGCACCACGTCGGGGTCCTCGGACTCGTCGAAGAGATCCGGCTGCCGAGGACCGAGGCAGACGTCGCTGAACCGCAGCAGCACGGGTTCCAGTGAGGGCAGCGCCGCGAAGGACGCCACCCGCGCCCGAAGGGGCCCGTTCCTCCCCCGCCCGCCGCTGCCGCGCCGCCGTCGACATTCCCAGCCGGTGGCGTTCGGCGTCGTCCGGCTCGGCCGCGGAGCAGCCCGCCACCAGCAGCCCGGCCAGCCCCATGAGCAGTCCCCTGCGCCATGTTGTTCGCATGCGGCGAGTCTGTCCGCGCACCCGCCCGGCCCGCACCGGCCCGGCTACTCGGACACCTGAGTACGCCTGCTCTTGCCTACAACCAGCCCGCGAACTCCAGCAGCAGTTCCGCGTCCTTCTCACGGCCGACGCGCCGCGCCCGCACTCCCGACTCCACCGCCCGGAACAGCGTCCACCCCCGCAGCCGGTCCTGGTCCACCTCGAGCGACTCCGCGAGCCGTTTGATGCGGCGGCGGGTCGTCGCCGGGCCGGACGGTGAGGCGACCAGGTCCTCCACCCGGTCGCGCACCAGCCGTGCCAGGTCGAAGGCGCTCTCGCCGACCACCGGGTCCGGGCCCACCGCGAGCCACGGCATCCGCTCTCCGGCCAGCACCTTGCTCTGCCGGAACGTGCCGTGCAGCAGCAGCCGCTCGGGCGGCGCGGCGAGCAGCTCCTCGCGGGCCGTGAGCGCCGCGTCGACCAGCGGTGCCACCTCGGGGTCCGCGTCCGCGCCCGCCCGCACCGCCGTCGCCTGCCGCCCGGATCGCTCGGCGACGGTCTCGAAGGCGTGGCCGGCCGGCGGCTCGACCCACAGCCGCCGCAGCGTCCCCGCCGCCTCCAGCAGCGCCTTCGCCTCCGGCAGCGACCGCACCGACACATCCGGGTGCAGCCGCTCCAGCAGCAGCACGCCGTCCCCGGCACCGGTTTCCAGCAGCTGCACGGCGCCCCGCCCGCCCCAGTGCGCCAGCGCCGCCCGCTCGCTCTCCGGGCGGGCCCTCGGCGGGGCGAGCTTCAGCACGGCCGGGGTGCCGTCCGCCCGCCGCACCAGCACCACCAGGCTGCTGCGCCCACCCGGCACCTGGACCCGCTCCACGGCCAAGTCACCCTCGGCGACGGCCCGTTCGGCGATCGCGGGCAGCTCCGCCAGCCAGGCGTCCCCGGCCGGTGCCGTCTCACCGAGCGCCCGTACCAGGCGCGGCGGCGGTTCGAAAGCCATGCGCGAGTCGTTCCCTTCCAGTCCGGCTGCTGTCGTACGGGCGCTCACCGGGTCACCGTGACGGTGTCGCCGAGGCGGAGGCCGACGGGGCCGCGCCGGCCGAGCCCGTCCCCTCGTCGGCCCGCTCGGCGAGCCCAGGGAAGGCTACGCTCTCTCCGCTCCAGCGCCCCGCGCGCACCGCGGCCTCCCGCAGCGCCGCGGCGGCCGCACCGCGCCGCCCACCCGTCGCCGCCCGCACCAGGTCCGCGTACACGCCGGCCACCCGCTCCTCCAGCCGGGCGGCGAGCCGTACGGCGGCGGCCGGGTCCACCACCGGGAACGGCAGCGCGTACGCGGCGTTCGCGGCGACCGGCTGGCCGCCCAGGTCGCGGACCTCCAGGGTCAGCGCGTCCCGGCGCGCCCGGTGGGCGTCGTACGCCGCCCGTGCCTCGGTCCGGCGCGCCGCGCCGATCCGGCCGCCGACGACGCCGTACCCGTACACCGCCGCGTGCTCCGCCGCCAGCGCCGCCTGCAGCGCGGTCAGCTCGGCCGCCTTCGCCTCGTCCCTCGTCCTGCCGCTCACTTCGCCGCCTTCGTCAGCAGGTACGCGTGCGTGGCGCCCGCCGCCGCCACCGACGCCAGCAGCCGCGCCAGTTCGCCCGGCACCTCCAGTAGCTGCTTCGCACGCTGGTCGGCGAGGGTGCGCTCGGCGGCGGCCAGCCCGGCCAGCGCGTCCTTCCCGGCGGCCGGGACGGGGGACGCGGACGGGGAGGCGGACTTCGAGGGCGTCCGCGTGGCCGTCGTGCCGTCGGTGAACGCCCGGACGTGCGCCGCCACCTGGGCACGCAGCGGGCGCAGCCGCTCCGCGAGCCCCGGATGCGCCGCGAGGACGGCGTCGTACCGCTCCAGCAGCCCCTGGCTGTCCCGTGCCGCACGCGCGCGTGCCCGATCCGTCGCTGACGGGCCGTCGCCGCCGGAGCCGGGACCGGCCGAGCACCCCACCAGCAGGGCGGCCCCGGCGGCCGAGGCGAACAGGGATCTTCTGCGCGGCCCCGAGGGGGCGGGCAAGGGCGGGGGGTACGGCACGGCTGACGTCCTCGGGGGCCTCGTACGAACACACAGGCGGGAGGGCACCCCGCCGTGATCACCGTACCCGCGCATCCCCTCGCTTCCTCTCACCGGCTCAGCAGACCCACCCGAGGGGCCCGTGGCTGTGTCGACGGGCGCCTGCGCCGCGTGGGCGCGACCGGCCCGCCCGCCGCCGGAGGCAGGACGCAACACCCCCCGCGACCGGATACCCTTTGACCAGACACGCGCCCCATCCCACAACAGCACACGCGGCCGAGGAGTCACCCGGATGAGCACCACCCAGAGCGAGAGGCTGCGAGAGCTGCTGGAACCGCTCGTCACCTCCCAGGGACTGGATCTCGAAGAGATCGCCGTGGACTCCGTCGGACGCAAGCGGGTGCTGCGCGTGGTCGTCGACTCCGACACCGGAGCGGATCTGGACGCCATCGCCGATGTGAGCCGTGTGCTCTCGGCGAAGCTCGACGAGACCAACGCGATGGGCGACGCGGCGTACGACCTTGAGGTCGGAACCCCCGGCGCGGAGCGCCTCCTCAGCGAGTACCGGCACTTCGTGCGCGCCACCGACCGGCTCGTGAAGTTCCAGCTGGCCGAGGGCGGCGAGCTGGTCGCCCGGATCCTGACGGTCGACGAGGACGGTCTCGACGTCGAGGTCCCCGGGGTCAAGGGCCGCAAGGCGACCACCCGCAGGCTCGGCTTCCCGGAGATCGACAAGGCGCGCGTGCAGGTCGAGTTCAACCGCAAGGACAGGACCGACAAGGCCGACAAGGCCGATGAGACGGACAAGAACGACATGAAGGAAGAGGAGGAGGCGTAGCCGTGGACATCGACATGAGTGCCCTGCGGGGCTTGGTTCGGGAGAAGGAGATCTCCTTCGACCTGCTGGTCGAGGCGATCGAGTCGGCCCTCCTCATCGCCTACCACCGCACCGAGGGAAGCCGCCGGCACGCGCGCGTGGAGCTCAACCGGGAGACCGGGCATGTGACCGTGTGGGCGAAGGAGGATCCCGAGGACGTCGAGGAGGGCCAGGAGCCCCGCGAGTTCGACGACACCCCCACCGGCTTCGGCCGTATCGCCGCCACCACCGCCAAGCAGGTGATCCTGCAGCGGCTGCGCGACGCCGAGGACGACGCGACGCTCGGCGAGTACGCCGGGCGCGAGGGTGACATCGTCACGGGAGTGGTCCAGCAGGGCCGCGACCCGAAGAACGTGCTGGTCGACATCGGCAAGCTGGAGGCCATCCTGCCGGTGCAGGAGCAGGTGCCCGGCGAGACCTACCCGCACGGCATGCGCCTGCGGTCGTACGTCGTCCGGGTGGCCAAGGGTGTGCGCGGACCGTCGGTCACGCTGTCCCGGACGCACCCGAACCTGGTCAAGAAGCTCTTCGCCCTGGAGGTGCCGGAGATCGCCGACGGGTCCGTCGAGATCGCCGCCATCGCCCGTGAGGCCGGTCACCGCACCAAGATCGCCGTACGGTCCACCCGTTCGGGTCTGAACGCCAAGGGTGCCTGCATCGGTCCGATGGGCGGCCGGGTGCGCAACGTGATGGGCGAGCTGAACGGCGAGAAGATCGACATCGTCGACTGGTCGGACGATCCGGCCGAGATGGTGGCGAACGCCCTGTCACCCGCTCGGGTGAGCAAGGTGGAGGTCGTCGACATGGCCTCCCGCTCCGCCCGGGTGACCGTGCCGGACTACCAGCTGTCGCTGGCGATCGGCAAGGAGGGGCAGAACGCCCGCCTCGCCGCCCGGCTCACCGGCTGGCGCATCGACATCCGGCCCGACACCGAGCAGGCCGGGGAATAGGCGGGGAATAAATCCCGGCCGCAGGTCGCTCAGATCACGACAACAACCGTTCGATCTTTACCCCAAAGGGGTGAGGCCGCTACGGGGAGGTAGACTTAACCGTGTCTGGCCGGACGCACACCCGAGCATGCCCTGAGCGCACCTGTGTGGGGTGCCGGGAGCGGGCGGCCAAGAACGATCTGTTGCGGATCGTGATGATCGAGGACGCATGCGCCCCCGATCCTCGCGGTACGCTGCCCGGCCGGGGTGCCTATGTACACCCCGCCCTGGTCTGTCTCGACCAGGCGGTACGCCGCCGGGCGTTCCCGCGGGCACTGCGCGTCCCGGGGCCGCTCGACACAAAGGCGTTGCGCCGATACGTCGAGCAGACAACAGTTGCCGAGCAGGCAACACCGTAAGACGTGCCGCGCGGAACCCCGTGCGGCCTGGTACCTCGCGAGTCGAAAGCAGGTCGAGATTGCGATGAGCACTCGATGAGTACGCGATGAGTACGCCCATGAACTAGCGACGGTCCGGCTTCACCCGGACCTCAAAGGAGCGAAGTGGCTAAGGTCCGGGTCTACGAACTCGCCAAGGAGTTCGGTGTCGAGAGCAAGGTCGTCATGGCCAAGCTCCAGGAACTCGGTGAATTCGTCCGTTCGGCGTCTTCGACCATCGAAGCGCCGGTAGTACGTAAGCTGACCGACGCCTTCCAGGGCGGTGGCAACGGCAAGTCCGCCGGTAAGTCCGCCCCGCGCAAGGCTGCCCCCAGGCCCGCCGCGCCCTCTCCGGCGCAGGCGGCCCGTCCCGCTGCCCCGAAGCCGGCAGCCCCCAAGCCGCCGACGGCACCGGCTGCCCAGCAGCCCGCTGCCCCGTCGGCTCCCTCGGCGCCCGCGCCGGCCCCGGGTCCCCGTCCGGTTCCCGGCCCGAAGCCCGCGCCGCGCCCGGCTCCGGCCGCCCCGGAGTTCACCGCTCCGCCGGCCGCTCCGGCCGCCCAGACCCCGCAGGCCCCGGCCGCGCAGGGTCCGCGTCCGGGTTCCCGTCCGGGTGCCCCGAAGCCCGGTGGCCGTCCGGCTCCCGGTCAGGGCCAGGCCCGTCCGGGCCAGGGTGCCCCGCGTCCCGGTGGCCAGGCCCCGCGTCAGGGTGCCCGTCCGGCCGGCCCGCGTCCGGGTAACAACCCCTTCACCTCCGGTGGCTCCACCGGTATGGCCCGCCCGCAGGCCCCGCGCCCGCAGGGCGGCCCCCGTCCCGGCGGCCCCGGTGCCCCCGGCGCCGGTCCCCGTCCGCAGGCTCCCGGCCAGCAGGGCGGCGGTCCGCGTCCGCAGTCTCCCGGCGGTCCCCGCCCGTCGCCGGCCGGCATGCCCCGGCCGCAGGGCGGTCCGCGTCCCGGCCCGGCCGGTCCGCGTCCGAACCCCGGCATGATGCCGCAGCGTCCCGCTGCCGGCCCGCGTCCCGGCGGCGGTGGCCCCGGCGGCCGTGGTCCCGGTGGCGCCGGTCGTCCCGGTGGCGGCGGCGGTGGTCGTCCGGGTGGCGGCTTCGCCGGTCGTCCCGGTGGCGGCGGCGGCGGCTTCGCCGGTCGTCCCGGTGGTCCCGGCGGTGGTGGCGGCGGCGGTGGTTTCGCCGGTCGTCCCGGTGGTCCCGGCGGTGGCGGCGGCGGCCGTCCCGGCTTCGGCGGTCGTCCCGGTGGCCCGGGCGGCCGTGGTGGCACGCAGGGTGCCTTCGGCCGTCCCGGCGGTCCCGCGCGTCGTGGCCGCAAGTCGAAGCGGCAGAGGCGCCAGGAGTACGAGGCCATGCAGGCCCCGAGCGTCGGCGGCGTGATGCTGCCGC
The DNA here is from genome assembly GCF_055603265.1 of Streptomyces sp. NPDC037288. Lineage (NCBI taxonomy): Bacteria > Bacillati > Actinomycetota > Actinomycetes > Kitasatosporales > Streptomycetaceae > Streptomyces > Streptomyces sp. NPDC037288. Next base: position 49,683 of record NZ_JBVJVY010000030.1, on the reverse strand, counting down.
GCGGCAACGGCGAGACCATCCGTCTCTCCCGCGGCGCGTCGCTCACCGACTTCGCGGAGAAGATCAACGCCAACCCGGCGTCGCTCGTCGCGGTCATGATGAACCTCGGCGAGATGGTCACCGCGACGCAGTCCGTCTCCGACGAGACGCTGCAGCTCCTCGCCGGCGAGATGAACTACGCGGTTCAGATCGTCAGCCCGGAGGAGGAGGACCGCGAGCTGCTCGAGTCCTTCGACATCGAGTTCGGTGAGGACGAGGGCTCCGAGGAGGACCTGGTCGTCCGTCCGCCGGTGGTGACCGTCATGGGTCACGTCGACCACGGTAAGACCCGACTGCTCGACGCGATCCGCAAGACGAACGTCATCGCGGGCGAGGCCGGTGGCATCACCCAGCACATCGGTGCCTACCAGGTCGCGACCGAGGTCAACGACGAAGAGCGCAAGATCACCTTCATCGACACCCCGGGTCACGAGGCGTTCACCGCCATGCGTGCCCGTGGTGCGAAGTCGACCGACATCGCGATCCTGGTCGTCGCGGCCAACGACGGCGTCATGCCGCAGACGGTCGAGGCGCTCAACCACGCCAAGGCGGCCGACGTGCCGATCGTGGTCGCGGTCAACAAGATCGACGTCGAGGGTGCCGACCCGACCAAGGTGCGCGGTCAGCTGACCGAGTACGGCCTGGTGGCCGAGGAGTACGGCGGCGACACCATGTTCGTCGACATCTCCGCCAAGCAGGGTCTGCACATCGACTCGCTGCTGGAGGCCGTGATCCTCACGGCCGACGCCTCGCTCGACCTGCGGGCCAACCCGGCCCAGGACGCGCAGGGCATCTCGATCGAGTCCCGCCTCGACCGCGGCCGTGGTGCCGTGGCGACGGTCCTCGTCCAGCGAGGCACGCTGCGGGTCGGCGACACGATGGTCGTGGGCGACGCCTACGGCCGGGTCCGCGCCATGCTCGACGACAACGGCAACAACGTCGCCGAGGCCGGCCCGTCGACGCCGGTCCAGGTCCTGGGCCTGACCAACGTCCCGGGTGCGGGTGACAACTTCCTGGTGGTCGACGAGGACCGTACGGCCCGTCAGATCGCCGAGAAGCGTGCCGCCCGTGAGCGGAACGCGGCCTTCGCCAAGCGCACGCGCCGCGTGTCCCTCGAGGACCTGGACAAGGTGCTCAAGGCCGGCGAGGTCCAGCAGCTGAACCTGATCATCAAGGGTGACGCTTCTGGTTCGGTGGAGGCCCTGGAGTCCTCCCTGCTCCAGCTGGACGTCGGCGAAGAGGTCGACATCCGCGTCCTGCACCGCGGCGTCGGTGCGGTCACGGAGTCCGACATCGACCTGGCGATGGGCTCCGACGCCATCGTGATCGGCTTCAACGTCCGTGCGGCAGGCCGCGCGGCGCAGATGGCCGAGCGCGAGGGCGTGGACGTCCGGTACTACTCGGTCATCTACCAGGCGATCGAGGAGATCGAGGCGGCCCTCAAGGGCATGCTCAAGCCGGAGTACGAAGAGGTCGAGCTCGGTACGGCGGAGATCCGCGAGGTCTTCAAGTCGTCCAAGCTGGGCAACATCGCCGGTGTCCTCATCCGCTCGGGCGAGGTCAAGCGCAACACCAAGGCGCGCCTGGTCCGCGACGGCAAGGTCATCGCGGAGAACCTCAACATCGAGGGTCTGCGTCGCTTCAAGGACGACGTCACCGAGATCCGCGAAGGCTACGAGGGCGGTATCAACCTCGGCAACTTCAACGACATCAAGGTCGACGACGTCATCGCGACGTACGAGATGCGGGAGAAGCCGCGGGCGTAACAGCCGACGGTTCGCCGCTGGCCGGCAGGACTGCGGTCCTGCCGGCCAGCGCGCCGTTCCCGGGGGCTCCGCCCACGGGCGGCGCCCCCACGGCACCGAAACCCTGTCGAGTCACCGGCAGGTACGCGGTACCGTTCTTGATGTCCCCGGCCACACCGACCCGGGGCCATCGATCCCGCGCCGGCGGGTGAACCGGCTACACAACATGTACGTGGGGACTCTGTCCTTCGACCTCCTCCTCGGCGACGTCCACTCGCTGAAGGAGAAGCGCTCCGTCGTCCGCCCGATCGTCGCCGAACTCCAGCGCAAGTACGCGGTGAGCGCGGCCGAGGTGGACCACATGGACCTCCACCGGCGAGCGGTCATCGGCCTCGCCATGGTCTCCGGCGACACGGCGCACCTCACCGACGTACTGGACCGGTGCGAACGGCTGGTCGCCGGCCGCCCCGAGGTGGAACTGCTGTCCGTCCGACGCCGCTTCCACGGCGAAGACGACTGAGAACGACCGCGGACAACCGGCGACGACCGGACGACCAGACCACAGAACGCAAGAAGAAGAAAGAACGGGAGACGGACCAGTGGCCGACAACGCGCGGGCGAAAAGGCTGGCGGACCTCATCCGGGAGGTGGTGGCCCAGAAACTGCAGCGCGGGATCAAGGACCCGCGGCTCGGCTCGCAGGTCACCATCACGGACACCCGGGTCACGGGTGACCTGCGGGAGGCGACCGTCTTCTACACGGTCTACGGCGACGACGAGGAGCGGGAGGCCGCGGCAGCGGGCCTGGAGAGCGCCAAGGGCATCCTGCGCTCGGAGGTCGGCCGCGCCGCGGGTGTGAAGTTCACGCCGACCCTGACCTTCGTCGCGGACGCCCTGCCGGACACCGCCCGGACCATCGAGGACCTCCTCGACAAGGCGCGGCAGTCCGACGCGAAGGTCCGCGAGGCCTCCGCGGGCGCCAGCTACGCGGCCGGCGCGGACCCGTACAGGAAGCCGGCGGACGACGAGACGGACGGCGACGCCGCGGAATGACCCAGAAGCACACCACGCCCGACGGCCTCGTCATCGTCGACAAGCCGTCGGGCTTCACTTCGCACGACGTGGTCGCCAAGATGCGCGGGATCGCCAGGACCCGACGCGTCGGCCACGCCGGCACCCTCGACCCGATGGCGACCGGAGTCCTGGTCCTCGGGGTCGAGCGTGCCACCAAGCTCCTCGGGCACCTCGCGCTGACCGAGAAGGAGTACCTGGGCACCATCCGCCTGGGCCAGAACACCCTCACCGACGACGCCGAGGGCGAGGTCACCTCGTCCACCGACGCCGCCAAGGTGACCCGGGACGCCATCGACGCCGGCATCGCCAAACTGACCGGCGACATCATGCAGGTCCCGTCCAAGGTCAGCGCCATCAAGATCGACGGCGTACGGTCGTACAAGCGGGCCCGCGAGGGCGAGGAATTCGAGATCCCGGCCCGCCCGGTGACGGTCTCCTCCTTCGCCGTGTACGACGTCCGGGACGCCGTCGCCGCGGACGGCACCCCCGTGCTCGACCTGGTCGTGTCCGTGGTCTGCTCCTCCGGCACCTACATCCGCGCCCTGGCCCGTGACCTGGGCGCCGACCTGGGCGTCGGCGGCCATCTCACCGCGTTGCGCCGGACGCGCGTCGGGCCGTACAAGATCGATACGGCGAAGACGCTGGACCAGCTCCAGCAGGAGCTGACCGTGATGCCGATCGCACAGGCCGCCGAGGCCGCGTTCCCGCGCTGGCAGGTGGACGCCCGGCGCGCCGGGCTGCTGCTGAACGGCGTCCGGCTGGACATGCCCGACGAGTACGCGGGCGCCGGGCCCGTCGCCGTCTTCGACGCCGAGGGCCGTTTTCTCGCGCTCGTCGAGCAGCAGAAGGGCAAGGCCAAGAGTCTGGCCGTCTTCGGCTGAGACACCCGCCACAGGCGTCGCCCGTGGAGCGGCGGCCGGCCACGGGGTGGGCCCCTGCCGCCGCTCCACGGTCCCCCCTCGGTTCCCCCACCTCTAGGGTTATCCAACGGCTCCCGCCTATTCACCCGTCCGGGCAGGCGCTCGGAGTGAACCGGGGGAGCGGAAGGGGGCGCTTTCGTTCCGCGATCTGTCCCGTCGATCATCGCGCGCCTACCTTCGGGAACAAGGCACGCGGGTAGGGCGGGAGGTACGGCATGGCGGAACGGGGCCCGCGCACCGGAAGCGGTCGCGGGACTGCGGCGGACGGCACGGGGGAACCGGCGTACGGCGCTCGACGGGAGTATGGGGGCGGCAGGCGCGACGAGGACGGCGGGGGTGGCAACGACACCGGGTACACCACCGGCACGGCTGCCGGCTGCTGCACCAGCAACCCTGCCGGCACCGGAGACACCGGAAACGTTCCTCGCACCGGGGGCACCACAGACGCTTCCGGCACCTGCTACACCACCGGTACCAGCTGCATCGGCAGCGTGGATGCCATCACTGGCACGGCTGGCATCGGTGGCCCTCGACACCCCTCCAACCCCACAACCACCGCCGCTCACGGAGTCCCCCAGGGCACCGGTGACGGCGACGGCCCGGGCCCCGGTGCCGACCCCGCCCTCGTCCAGATCCACGACCTCGCCGGACGTCCCCGGGGCGTCGGTTTTCTCGCCGATCACCAGGGGACCCTGCTCACCAGCCACGAGACCGTCGACGGCCTGCCCCGGCTCGTGCTGCGTGCCGCGGACGACCGCACCTGCGTGGTGGCCGCGGACGCCGTCACCCCACTGCCGGCCCTCGACCTGGCCCTGATCCGCACCGAGGGCCTGGGCCTGGACCCGTTGCCGCTGACCGTGCGGGAGCACATCGACGCCGGAACCTATGTACGGCTCCCGGCGGGCTGCTGGCGGGAGGCGCGGGTGCTGGCCGCCACCGAGGTGACGTACACCGCCACCGACCGCTTCCACCTCGTCCAGGAGGCGCTGGAGCTGGCCATCGGCACCGCCGGCCAGGACGCGCTGCGGCTGGGCGGCGGGGCGGCCGGGGGACCGGTGCTCGACGCGCGGACCGGCGCGGTGCTCGGCGTCCTCGGCACCGCCCTGCACTCCGCACAGCGGGACACGGGCTTCGCGGTGCCGCTACGGCCCGCCGACGGCCCCCTCGCGGAGCTGCTCGCCCGCAACGCGGCCACCGTGCCCGCCTACGGCGCCGACCTCAACCTGGCCGGCATCCTGCAGCTGACCGCCACCTCGGCCGGCCAGGAAAGCCCGCAGGGCTTCCTCGCAGGTGCCGTCGAACCGGTCGAACGAGCCGACGTCGTACGCGAGTTGATGGCTTTCACGGACGGTGACCGCACGGTGCTCGGACTCGTCGGCGCCCCGGGCAGCGGCCGTACGACGGAACTCGCCGCCCTGGTCGCCCGGCGGGCCCACGGTGAACGGGCAGCCCCGACGCTGTGGCTGCGCGGCGCCGACCTGGAGGACGCCGACGACTCCCTGGCCGACGCGGCCCGGCGCACCCTGGAACGGGCCGCACGGATCGTCGCCGCCGCCCGCGCCGTCCACCCTGCCGACCTGGGCGATCTCGGCCCCGAACACCTGGCCCGTCTCGCCGCACGGGCCGGCCGCCCGCTCCTGCTCCTTCTCGACGGCCCCGAGGAGATGCCCCCCGTCCTCGCTCACCGGCTGCCCGAGTGGACCAGAGGAACGGCCGCCTGGCTGCGCGAGACCGGGGCACGGCTGGTGGTGGCCTGCCGGGAGGAGTACTGGGAGCGCGCGGGGGCGGAATTCCCCACCGACCTGCTGTACGCCCCGCCGTCCCCCGCCACCGCCTGGGCCGCTCCGGAGCCTGCCACGGCTCCCGCGAGTCCGGTCTCTGCGCCGGCATCCACGACCGTTGTTCCGGCCGGTTCCGCGGCTCCCGCGGGCCCCACCCCTCCTGCGGACTTCACCGCCCCCGCGGCTTGGGCCGGCACCGCAGGTCTCGCCGCCCCCGCGGCTCCCGCTCCCGCCACCATGCGGCCCGGTCCCACAGCCACCGCCATGCCGAGCTCCGTCTCCACGCCCGCCCCCGCCCCCGCCCCCGGCGCCACCACCGTGCAGGCCGTGCCCCCCACCACCTCCGGGCCCAGCACGCCGGCGACCACACCCACCGAGCCGGCCCCTCCCCTCCCACCGCGCCTGCACCTCCCCGACCTCACGGAGGACGAGGCGCGTCTCGCCCGGACCCGCTACTGGATCCCGGACGGCGTGCTCGCCGATCGTGATGCCCGGCATCCGCTGACCCTCCGGCTGCTGGCGGAGATCCGCGCCGCCGTGCCGGACCTGCCGGTCGCCGCGCCGGTCGACCGGCACGAGGTGTTCGCGGCCCACCTGGACCTGATGTGCCTGCGTATCGCCGTCCGGCTCGCCGCGGGGAGCGGCCTGCGCGGTACGGCCGTACGCCGGCTCGCCGCACGCGTCGCCGGACAGGTGCACGAGGCCGCCCGGCGCAGCCTCGGACCCGGCCACGGCGAGCTGGACCGGGAGTCCTTCGAAGCGGTGTTCCCCTGGGGCCCCGCCCCGGCCGGGCTCGGCGGCGGTACCGGCTGGGCGTCCGCCGTCCTGACCGAGGGCCTCCTCGTCCCGGCCGGCCGCGGCTACCGCTTCGCTCACGAGGAGCTGGCCGACTGGATCCAGGGCCTGCACCTCGACCTCGACGAGGCCCTGCGCGCCCTGGTCCACCGTCCCCGCGCCGACCGCGAAGCCGCTCCCGTACCGGTGCCCCACCACCGGATCGGCTCGGTCGTCCAAGCCCTGCTGCTCCTCGCCCGGCAGTACGGGGAACACCAACTCGCCGTCCGGCTGAGGGACTTGACGGAAGCCCTGGATCGCGACCCCGGGTCCTGGTGGGCCGCCCGGCTGCTCGCCCGCACCCTGCTCCAGGTTCCGGACGCGACGCCGTACACGGAGGTGCTGCGGCTGCTCGCCGACCGCATCGTGGGCTGGCGCCGCGCCCGGCGGGCCGTACCGGCCGAGTTCGGTCCCGCCTTCTGGGCCGAGCTGCCGCTCCCCGACACCGAGCGGCTCGATCTGCTGCGCCGGCTCGTGCTGGCCGACCAGGCGCCCCCGGAGGGCGGGGAGCGTTACCTGGACACCGTCGCCCGGCTGCTCGCCGCCGCCCCCGCCGTCGTACAGCCGCGGCTGACGCGCTGGTTCGACGACGAACGGCCGCTGCCCGCGACCCCGAACGCCACCGTCGCGACCGCCGCACAGGCGCTGCTGCACACCCACCGGCACGGCGCGCTGGACGACCTCACCGAGACCCTGGTGGCGAGCGCGCACCGGCGCGCCGACGAACTGCTCACCACCCTCGCCGAGGACGAGCCGTCGGCCGTCTGCCGGGCCGTGGACCGCTGGGCGCACGACGAGCGCCCCGCCCGCCGGGTCGCGGCCGTGACCTTCGGGCTGCGCGCGGCCCCGCACGTCCGCTCGGCGGCCGACCGCGAGCTGCTGCGCTACGCCGCCCTCGCCCTGCTCGCCCGCCCCGCCGACTGCACCCTGCACGGCGGCGCCCTCGCCCTGCTGGTGGGTGACCCGCACACCCGCGACCGTCATCTCGCCGCGGCCCTGCGGCACTTCGCCGACGGCGACCCGCAGTTCCCGCCGGGCGCCCTGGCATCCGCACTGACCACCCACCCCGAACCGGTCCTGGAGGCCTTCCGCGCCCGGCTGCGCGGCCCGTACGCACGAGAGGCGCTGGGCGTCCTGACCGACGTCACGACCCCGGCCCTCGCCCACCGCGTCGCGGCCCTGGTCCGGGAGGCGGTACGGCTGCACCCGGAGACCGCCGGACACGTCGCCGCCCATGTCGACCGCCGCCTCGCCCAGGGCCCCACCACCCGCCCGGTCCTGCTGCCGCTGGTCACCGGCCTGCTCGACGACGCCCCCGAACAGCTGCGCGCCGCCCTCGCGACCGTCCTGGCCGCCCCCGGCACCACCGCCTCCCGTCCCCTGCGCCGCGAGCTGCTGGAGTTCCTGCTCGCCCGGGAACACGAGCCCTGTGTCCTGGACGCCGTCCTGCACGCGGCGGCCGAGCACGGCTACGACCGGGAGGAGGAGGCCCGCGGGCTCGTCCACCGCACCGGCCTGCTCCTCGTCCGCACCCCCGAGGGGGCCACCCACTTCGACCGCGCCCTGGTCGACCTGGGCCGGCACGTGCCCGGCTTCGCCGCCCGGATGGCCCGCTGGCTGGCCGCCACCCCGGACGACTGGGCCGCCGTGGTGGGCCCCAGCACCCGCCGCATGCTCGAGAACCTGGCGGGCCTACGCGTACCCGCGTGAGCCGCCCCGGTCGGACGGTGAACGTGCGCCCGGTCACAGCCCCGATGCCGATGCGGGCCCGGGGCACCCGGCATGGCACCCTTAGACCTGCACAAGAGGTCAAGACAGACACGGACACGGGTTCGAGGAGCGGTCACAGTGCAGCGCTGGCGTGGCTTGGAGGACATCCCCCAGGACTGGGGGCGCAGCGTCGTCACCATCGGTTCCTACGACGGCGTCCACCGCGGCCACCAGCTGATCATCAAGCACGCCGTCGACCGCGCCCGCGAGCTGGGCGTCCCGGCCGTCGTGGTCACCTTCGACCCGCACCCCAGCGAGGTCGTCCGCCCCGGCAGCCACCCGCCGTTGCTCGCCCCGCACCACCGCCGCGCCGAGCTGATGGCGGACCTGGGCGTGGACGCGGTCCTCATCCTCCCCTTCACCACCGAGTTCTCGAAGCTCTCGCCCGCCGAGTTCGTCGTGAAGGTCCTGGTGGACAAGCTGCACGCGAAAGCGGTCGTGGAGGGCCCGAACTTCCGCTTCGGGCACAAGGCCGCCGGCAACGTCGAGTTCCTCGCCGAGCAGGGCAAGACCTACGACTTCGAGGTCGAGGTCGTCGACCTGTACGTCACCGGCTCGGCGGGCGGCGGCGAGCCCTTCTCCTCCACCCTGACCCGCCGCCTGGTCGCCGAGGGCGACGTCGAGGGCGCCCGCGAGATCCTTGGCCGCCCGCACCGCGTGGAGGGCGTGGTCGTGCGCGGCGCCCAGCGCGGCCGTGAACTGGGCTTCCCGACGGCCAACGTCGAGACGCTCCCGCACACCGCCATCCCGGCCGACGGCGTGTACGCCGGCTATCTGCACGTCCAGGGCGAGGCCATGCCGGCCGCGATCTCCGTGGGCACGAACCCGCAGTTCGACGGCACCGAGCGCACGGTGGAGGCGTACGCCATCGACCGCGTCGGCCTCGACCTGTACGGGCTGCACGTCGCCGTCGACTTCGTCGCCTACGTGCGCGGCCAGGCGAAGTTCGACTCGCTGGAGGCCCTGCTGGAGCAGATGGCCGAGGATGTGAAGCGGTGCCGGGAGATCGTCGCCGCGGAGGCGTAGGTCCTACGCGGCGGGTTTCCCGGCTTTTCCACGGCGAAGGGCGGCCGGTGCGAGGAACGCACCGGCCGCCCTTTCTCCTGCCTCTTGCTTCCTGCCGTGCTACTGCTACTGCTGCTGGGGCGGGGCCTGCGGCGGCTGCTGTCCCTGCTGCGGGTAGCCGTACGGCTGGCCGGGCTGCTGCGGCGGGTACGGCTGCTGCTGGCCCGGCGCGGCCTGGGGGTGGGGCTGTTGGCCCGGCGCCGCCTGGGGGTAGGGCTGCTGGTCCGGCGCCGCCTGGGGGTAGGGCTGTTGGCCCGGCGCCGCCTGCGGGTACGGCTGCTGGTTCGGCGTGGCCTGCGGGTACGGCTGGCCCTGCGGCGGATAGGGCTGCTGGCCCTGCGGATAAGGCTGGCCGGGCATGGGCTGGCCGGGCATCGGCTGGCCGGGTATGGCCTGCCCTGGCATCGGCTGCCCTGGCATCGGCTGGCCCGGCATGGGCGGGGCGGCCACCGGCGGCGGGTTGCCGTCGTTGGTCCACAGCCCGTGCGACTGCTGGTGCCGTACGAAGTCCTCGGCGATCAGCGCGGCCAGGTTGAAGTACGCCTCGCGCGTCCGTGGCCGCATCATGTCGAGGTCGACCTCGGCACCGGCGGCCAGATGCTCGTCGAAGGGGACGACCACGACCCCGCGGGTCCGCGTCTCGAAGTGCGACACGATGTCCTCGACCTTGATCATCTTGCCGGTCTCGCGGACCCCGGAGATCACGGTCAGGGACCGCGAGACCAGGTCGGCGTACCCGTGTGCGGACAGCCAGTCCAGCGTCGTACTGGCGCTGCTCGCACCGTCCACGGACGGCGTGGAGATGATGATCAGCTGGTCGGCGAGGTCGAGCACCCCGCGCATGGCGCTGTACAGCAGACCGGTACCCGAGTCGGTCAGGATGACCGGGTACTGCCGGCCGAGCACGTCGATCGCGCGCCGGTAGTCCTCGTCGTTGAACGTCGTCGAGACGGCCGGGTCCACGTCGTTGGCGATGATCTCCAGTCCGGAGGGTGCCTGCGAGGTGAACCGGCGGATGTCCATGTACGAGTTCAGGTACGGGATCGCCTGGACGAGGTCACGGATGGTGGCGCCCGTCTCCCGGCGCACACGCCGCCCGAGCGTTCCGGCGTCCGGGTTGGCGTCGATGGCGAGGATCTTGTCCTGCCGCTCGGTGGCGAGGGTGGAGCCGAGCGCGGTGGTGGTGGTCGTCTTGCCGACGCCGCCCTTGAGGCTGATGACCGCGATGCGGTAGCAGGAGAGCACCGGCGTGCGGATCAGCTCCAGCTTGCGCTGCCGCTCGGCCTCCTCCTTCTTGCCACCGATCTTGAACCGGCCGCCCGCCGCAGCGGGCCGCCCGCTCTTCGCCTTCTGCCTCTTGTTGTTGAGCAGCCGGTCCGAGGACAGCTCCACGGCGGCGGTGTAACCGAGCGGCGCCGCCCCCGGGTTGGTCGGCTGCCGCTGGTCGTGCTGAACGGGCTGCGGCCAGGCGGCACCGGACCGCGGATCGACCGGCGCCTGCAGCACCTGGGGGTTCTGCGCGGCTTCCGGCCCCTGCGGCACCTGGGGGTTCTGCGGGGGCTGGGGGAATCCGTAACCACCCGGCTGGGGCTGGGGCTGGGGCTGGGCGGTGGGAGTCCCGGGCTGGGGGAAGCCGTAACCGCTCGGCGCGGTAGGCGCGTTGGGATCCGCCTGCGGCGCCGGTGGCTGCGGGAATCCGTAAGCGCCGGGCTGAGCCTGTGCGTTGGGGGTGCCGGGCTGCGGGAAGCCGTAGCCGCTCGGCGCGGGGGGACCCGCCGGGATCGGCTGCGCTCCCGGCCCCGCCGTCGGCTGACCCGGCTGCGGTTGTGCCGCAGGTGCGCCGGCCTGGTTGCCTGGGCCCGGCTGACCCGGCTGACCCGGCTGACCCGGCTGACCCGGCTGACCCGGCTGACCCGGCTGACCCGGCTGGGCGGCCTGGTTCCAGGTGGCGGGGGCGGGCTGCGGGGCCTGCGGCTGGAACGGCTGCTGCTGTCCGGGCACACCACCGGGCCCCTGTGCGGCCGCCGGCTGCGGCTGCCCCGGCATCGGACCGGGCTGCTGCGGCGCGGGCTGCTGCACGGGCCACTGGGCCGCCGGAGCGGGCGCCGCGGGCTGGTAGGAGGGCGGCAGCGGGGGCACCCCGTTCTGCGGCGCGGGCGGGGGCGTCCAGGCGGGCGGGGCGTCCTGCGGCGCGGGCGGTACGGCGGCCAGGGGCGCGCCGGGCTGCGGGGTGCCGTGGGGCTGGGCGCCGCTCTCCTGCGTGCCCGGCTGAGACCTGACGTCCTGGGCGTCGGCGTCCGCCGCCACGGCGTCCTGGACGACGGAGTCCGTCGGTTCCGAGGTGCCGGGCTGGGCGTCGGCGGACTTGGCCTCATCAGACGTGGTGTCATCGGCCTTGGTGCCGTCGGCGGAACCCGCCCGGGCACCGGCCGCGTCCCCGGCCTCGGCACCGGTGTCGCCCTCGGCCTGAACCTTGCTCTCGGCCTCGCCGTCGCCCTGCTCCTCCTCCCGGTCGGCGTCGGAGGACTCAAGGTGCTGAGAGCCCCCGAGGCCCTCGGAGGCGGCGGCACCGTCGCCGGGGTGGTCCGCCCCGGCGGCGGACTCCTCGCCCGCCGGCTCCTCGGAGCCCCGCGACGCTGTCGCGGCATCCGGCGCGGACTCCTCGGACGCAGTGACCTCGGCACCGGCGGACGGCGTGGCCGTCCCGTCGGCCGCAGGCGTACCCGCGACCTCGGCGGAGCCTTCGTCGCCGGACCCGGCCTCCTGCGCGGCTGCCGCCGCCCGCTCGGCGATCTCGGCCATCTCGCGCTTCAGGGCCACGGCGGAGAACCGCATGGTGGCCCCGCTCTCCAGGTCCCCGTTGTCCGTCTCCGGCTCGACCGCCCCGGTCGGCGCCCCGGCCTCCGGCTGCGCCTGCTCGGCGGCCTCCGGCTGCACCTGCTGGACGGGCTGCGCCTGCTGCAGTTCGAACCCGTCCGGCGCCTTCTGCATCGGCACCGGATTCCCGACGGGCGCCACGGGCGCGGCGTAGGGCGTGGCGTGCGGCGGCGGAGGTGGCACCGGGGCTGGCGAAGGCGCACCGGACGGACCCGACGCGTTCTGCGTGTACCAGGCGGGCGGGGCGTAGTCGATGGTGAACTCGCCCGTCATCTCGATGGCGGACTCCGCGTCGGTCTGGTCGTCGTCGGGTGTGTCCCAGCCCCCGCGGATCCCGTCCCGATCGCTGTTCACAGTTCCTCCTGGTGGTCGAACACCCTCATGCCGTGCTTGGGGGCGACCGTTCCTGTCGTACGATTCGCCGGGCTTCCCCCTGGGGTCACTGGACCCCTGCGTCGCAGAGCGCTTACCACCCGCTAGCGGGGACTCGCGACGTGCCCGACCCCAGCCTAATCACCAAAACGACGCGGCTGGCAGGCCCGTCCTCCCCTTCATGTCCGTCCGACGCGTCACACCGGGCCCGAGGCCGCCGCAGCGCAACGGCGCGTACACCAAAACGTGACGAAGACGCATCGTAATCCGTCCTCGAAACCGGGCGAATTCAGGCGGCAAACCGCCAGCACGCCTGAAAGGGGGCCGCGTTGGGCGCCTCCTCAGTCCATCCGGCGTGCCACGCCCAGCAGTCCTGTCTCGGCGTCGGTCGCCCGGGTCACGACGTACTGACGGTCCCGCTCCGTGCACCAGAGCGTCACACCGTCCGGAAGCGTGGGCAGCGTCTCGAGCTCGGGACGCGGGAGCCCCATCACCCGCCCGATCTCCGCCGCCTCGTCCGGCGACACCCGCTGCACGCCCACCAGGCGCGCCTGACGCATCAACCGCGGCGCGACCGGGCTCAGATAGGGCAGCAACGTCAGCACGGACTGCCAGGGAGCCGACACCACGCGTCCGCGCGGCGGCCGCATGCCGCAGTCCCGCACCACCAGCACCGGTGTACCGGCCGAGGCGCCCTGCGGGGGCACGCGGCCGACGTCGTAGACCGCGAGGCCGTTCTGCCCGCCGCCCATGGCGTGCACCATGGGCATCCAGGCCTGTGCGCGTCCCGTCTCGACGGCCACCCGTGCCCCTGTCGCCGCCGCCCGCAGCGCTATGACCTGCGCGGTCCACAGCCCGCCGATGAGCACGATGTCGTAGGGGGTGGGACGGTTCACCCCCAGCACGGCGGGCTGTCCCTCGGCGTTGTCTCCGACCACCACGCCGTCGTCGCCGATGGGCAGGGACAGGGCGTCGGCCTGCTCCACGGGCAGTGTGTGCCGCGGGTGGCGGGGGCCCAGGAGGCCGAAGCCGGTGCGCAACCGCTCGCCGAGGCCGGGCGCCGACGTGGTGGTGCGCGACGGCGCGGACGATGTCGACAGGGCCATCAGCGGGCACCTCCAAGCGGCAGGGTGGCCAGAACGCCGGGGAGTTGTTCACGGTCCAGACGCGCGAGCACGGTCCGCGCCTCTCGCGCCGCACGCTCGAGATCACGGCGTGCGTCGGTCAGTTCCTGGTTGCTGCGGCCGGTGATCCGCACGTGGCCGGTGATGGCCACGTCCTGCTGCGCACCCTTGGCCAGCGTCAGGCTGAAGGTCGTCGCCAGCGCGGGGACCTCGGTCAGCTGCGCCACCAACTGCGCCAGCGAGCCGTCGGCCCCGCCCAGTTGGGGCCAGCGGCGCACCCAGTAGGTGGTGTGCCGGCGGTTGTCGCAGCGCCAGCTGCGGCTGGCCTCCTCGGTGCGACGCTGCGGCGCCTCGCCCCGCCCGGCCTGGGCCGTCACCATGGGGTTGGCACAGGCGGACGTGGCGATGGCCGCCGTCAGCTCCTCCTCGGTGAGCACGCTCGCCCGGAAGCCGGCGCCGGTCAGCCGGCTCGCCAGATGCTCGGCCGCGCGCGTCAGGCACTTCTGCGCGCCCGGCAGTCCGCCACCGCGCGCGGCCACCGCCTCCGGGCACAGCTCGGGATCGAGCTTCAGAGCGATCCACGTGATGCGTACGGCGGGGGAGCCGGTCTGGGCCTGCAGCGGCGCGTAGTTGCTGACCACGACCGACTGCTGGGGCAGGTGCAGCGCGGGCGCGGGCTGGGTGTGCACCACGATCTGCGCCGACTCCAGCCGGATCCCGTCGACTTCGAGGACGTCCCGGATCAGGGCCACCGGAAGAGGTCTGCGGCTGCGCTCCGCACGCAGTGCGTCGGCGTCCGACTCCACCTGGAGCACCGCGGTCAGGAAACCACCGTCGCCGACCATGCCGATCGGCCGCTGGTCGCGGTCGTCACCGCGGCTGTAACTGTACGTGCGCAGGGTCGGGTCGCACTCCACGGCGGGCGCGAGGCCGGAGTCGGTTCCCGGGGGCACCGGGGTGCTCGCGGCCCGCCGCTTACGGGCCCGCAGCGCCAGCAGCGTGCTGAGCCATTCCGGCAGGGAGCGCCCCCGGCGTCGTACGACGGCGAGCACCACGAACAGCACGGCGACGGGGGCAACGGCGATCAGCGCGACCGTCCCCACGAGCCACCCGCACACCAGGAGCGCCGCCACGATCTCCAGCAGCACGAGCCGCTGCAGGGCGAACGAACCGCCACGACCCGAGCGGGACTCCGGATGCGGCGAGAAGGCGCCCTGATAGGGCGTGGCTGCTTGCTGGGCGGCGGGCCGGGAGGAAGAATCGCCGCGGCCAGCCGACCGGCGCACGCGATGAGGTCGTGATCCCGATTGCGATCGCGACCGGGTCCGCGTTGCGGAAGCCATCACTCCAAAACCCCCGAACTCACCCGGAAACCCTTTGAGCTCCGGTCCCTTCAAGCCCTGAGCACCCTACCCGTGCCACCAGCACGTCCACGCAACAGGCATAGTAGGGGGCGGGTCTGACAGTCGAGTCACCAGAGGCAACCGAGGGCGGGGGACGGATCTTCACAGGTCCCCCACGGCTCCGCAACGGGGAGAGAGCGGACACAGATGGCATCACGGCGGGACGAACTCAACGCCTACACCTTCGCGAAGCGCCGCACGCTCGCATCATTCCTTCAGCCTTCGCCCTCCGGCTCGGAGGAAGGCGCTCCCAAACCGCTGAGCGCACTGGTGCCCGGCCTCGTCGTCGGCGCCGTGGTCCTCGCGGTGTTCGGCGCGATCGGCATGTTCAGTCCGACGGCACCCAAGGGCTGGGACGACCCGGAAAAGCACGTCATCGTCGCGAGCGAGTCGACCACCCGCTACGTCGTGCTGAAGACGGGCAACCAGAAGCAGCTGCACCCGGTCCTCAACATGGCCTCGGCCAAGCTGCTCCTGAGCCCCGACAACGACAGCGTCATCACCGTCGACGAGAAGGTCCTCGACAGCGGAAAGCCCCCGCACGGCGTCACCATCGGCATCCCGTACGCCCCCGACCGCCTGCCCTCCCCGGACGAGGCCTCGGCAGCCAAGCGCTGGGCGGTCTGCGAACGCCCCGGCGACGGCGGCCGGGCCATCCAGAAGGCGGCGTTCGTCCTCGCGAAGAAGGAATGGTCCACCACGGACGGGCCCGACAGGCTCACCCGTGGAGATCTGATGTACGTCGTCGCCCCGGACGGCAAGACGCAGTACGTCGTCGACGCGCGGGGCACCGCGTACCAGATCGCCGATCCCGCTGACAAGGAACTGCTCAAGGCCCTCGACACGCAGGGCCGTCCCCCGCAGCGCGTCTCCCAGGAGTGGCTCGACACCCTGCACAAGGGCGACCCGGTCTCGATCCCGAGGATCCAGGGCACACCCGGTGCGAAGGCCGGCGCAGGGATCGTTCCGGGGCAGTACGACAAGGTCGGCGAGGTCATCAAGGCGTACGACGGCCAGACCCTGCAGTACTACGTCGTACTGCAGGGGAAGGTGGCCCGCATCTCGGAGTTCACGGCCACGCTCCTGCTCAACAGCCCTCAGCTCCTCGGGGTCGGCCAGGCAGGCGAGGCGCAGCAGGTCAGCCCCGGCGCGGTCTCCGACAGCACGACGTTCCGCATGAGCAAGAACTGGCCGACGTACAAGCCGAACACGGTGAACGACGGCTCCAGCGCCACCAGCGGCCGCAACACGGTCTGCAACGTCCTGCGCTCGGTCGGCGCCAAGGGCGGCACCACCCTGTCGACCTGGGTGGGCAAGGACTTCCCCGCCCAGCTGCCCACCGGCTCCTCCAGCGGGTACGTCACCCCCGGCTCCGGCCAGCTCTACCGTCAGTTCCAGGGCACGGAGACCACGGTCGGCGGCGTCTTCCTGGTCACCGACACCGGCCTGCGCTACGCCCTCCAGTCCAACAGCGACAACGACTCCAAGAACGAGGGCGTCGGCACCTCCGCCAAGAAGCGCAAGGAGGAGCTGCAGGAGGCGAAGATCGCCCAGACCCATCTCGGCTACGCGCAGGTGACGCCCACCCCCATCCCCATGCAGTGGTCGACGTTCCTGCCGACGGGGCCGCGTCTGTCGGAGGCGGCGGCCCGGCAGCCGCAGGGCTCGTAGCGACGGGGCGGAGGAGAACGGAATCATGCTGAAGGCGAAGGCAAGGACGCCGGGGACTGGGACATCGGCCACCGCGGCACGAGCGGCGGCCCTGGCCGCCGCGGTGGCCCTCACCGCGACGACGACGGTGATCGCCCTCCCCGCCTCCCCGGCCCTGGCGGACGACGGCCAGTGCACCTTCCCGGCCAAGCCGTACACGGGCCGGCCGTGGGCGCTGCAGCGCGTCAACCTCGACGAGCTCTGGGCGCAGTCGACGGGCAAGAACGTCCAGGTCGCCGTGATCGACACCGGAGTCGACGTCAAGAACCGGCAGCTCACCAAGGCCGTGGACGCGTCCAAGGGCGAGAATCTGCTGCCCGTGAAGAACGCCAAGGGCGAGAAGATCGACCGCGGCAACAAGTCGGGCACCACGGACACGGTCGGCCACGGCACGCGCGTGGCCGGCATCATCGCGGCCCGCCCGATGAAGGGAACGGGCTTCGTCGGCCTGGCCCCGGACGCGACGATCATCCCGATCAAGCAGAACGACGCCGAAGGCGACGGCACGGCGGACACGCTGGCCCAGGCCATCCACGACGCCGTTCGCGCCGGCGCGGACGTCATCAACATCTCCCAGGACACGGCCAAGGCGCTCGACCCGAAGGACTCGAAGCTGGAGGACGCCGTCGACTCCGCTCTGAAGCAGAAGGTCGTGGTGGTGGCCTCGGCAGGCAACGACGGCCTGGGCGGCAACGTCAAGCTGACCTACCCGGCGTCGTACAAGGGCGTCCTGGCCGTGGCCGCGTCCGACCGCAACAACGAACGGGCGCCCTTTTCGCAGTCGCAGGACACGGTGGGCGTCGCGGCCCCCGGCGTCGACATGATCTCCACGGTCCCGGGCGGCGGCCACTGCTCGGACAACGGGACGAGCTTCTCGGCCCCCTATGTGGCGGGCGTGGCGGCCCTGTTGAAGTCCAAGTACCCCAACTGGTCGGCCCAGGAGGTCGTAGCCCAGATCGAACAGACCGCGGAACGCTCGATCCCCGGGCATGACCAGCTGGTCGGCTGGGGCGTGGTGGACCCCGTGAAGGCACTGACGGACATCGACCCGGAGCACCCCGTCCAGTCCCCGAAACCCGAGGGCGGCGTGTCCAGGGCCGAGGCCCCGTCGGTCACGCCCCTGCACTTCGGCGAGACGGCGGAGGAACGGAACTCCCGTATGGCGACGTACGTGGTCGTCGGCCTCCTGGTCCTGGTGGCGGGCCTGAGCGGTACGGCGGTGGCGGTTCGGGACGCGCGGCGCAGGCACGGGCGGCAGGCAGAGGCCGGCCGATGAACGCCCTGGGCGAGCTGAACGCGCCGGGCCCGGCCGGGTCCGCCGTGCTGCTGGTCACGGCCATGGCCCTGACCAGGGCCTGCGTCGAGGCGGACCGGGTGCGGTCCTGACGCCTCGAGCGTCAACGCGCCGGCGCTGAGACCGCCCGGCGCGGCCTTCGCCGCCGCACGCGTCGGCTTCGTCCCGGCGTGACCGTCACCCGGCCGACACGGACACGGACGACGACGCGCACCTCACCGTCACGGCGGCCGGCACCGATGCGGCATCCCGCACACCCACGTCGGGCGCAGCCGCGCCGGGAGGGACGACGCCCGATGCCGCGACGGGCGTGCGCGCGGCCTCGTCAGTTCGCGGCCGGAGAGGCCTTGTCGTCGGCCTTGATGTCGAAGTTGATCCGGCCGTCCTTGACGGAGGTGACGGTGACGGTCACGCCCAGAGTGCTGCCGTCGTCCGCGGTCAGCTTGCAGCGGGTGCTGGTGCCGACCTTCCCCGTGAGGTCCTCGGGGCAGGTGATGTGCGGCTTCGGCCGGCCGGTCTGCGCGGCGAGCCGCTCGGAAACCGTGGTGGCCAGCTTGTCGGCGGACACCTTCGGCTCGGACTTGCCCACGCTCACCGAGCCGGAGCAGCCGACGAGCAGCGTGCCGGCGGCCACGGCCGAGAGAACCGAAACGGCTGTGGTCATCCGGGATTTGAGCATGGCGACACTCCACATTGGCTGGCGATGAAAGGAAGACCCGGAGAGCATACTTGGCGAGGGTCCTGGCCATGCTCAAGGCGCATCCGGGCATTTGCAGCCGTCAGGCGCCGCCCCACTTTTTCTTCACTTTCCCCGCAAGCACTCCTCGGTGCATAAAAGACCTGCGTATCCGGTGAACAAGGTGCGCCGTCTCACTCGCGAGGGTGAATTCAGAGCCGGTGGAGTGACGTAACAACCGTGAGTTTTGCGGAAGTTGACGACGCTGTGGCCCCGGTGGCCCTGCTGGCACCCAGTGGCAGGAGTCGAGCGGAGGCGATGAGCTCGGCATTCGCATGATGATGTTGGTGCTAGCGTTTGGGACGCCGGCAACCGACCCATGTGCAGGCGGAGTTGAAAGAAAGGGGACGGGGACTCGTGTCGACTGATCTCGGAGTGGGGCCGGGAGTCCTCAAGAAAGGCGCTTCGGACATTCTTGAATGCCTCACGCCGGTCCAGAAGGTGGACCTGAAGGACCCAGCCGAGCAGGGTTCTTCACTAGGGGATGATGCGGCCGCTGCCGCACTGGTCACGTTCTGCGCCACATGGCAGCTGGGGGCACAGTTTCTGGCGGATTCCGCCGCGACCCTGGTGGGCGGGCTGAACAAGGCCAACAGCGACTACGCGGAGACGGACGAGGCGATCCGCGACGCGGCGAACTCGGTCAAGACGGATTTGAGTTAGGGACGGGGAACCCGCATCCATGGCAGTCGAGTTGGGGTCGACGAGCGACCCCAAGGACCTCATCCCCGGAGACCCCGGAAAGCTGACCGGTCTCGCCACCACCCTCACCGGCTGGTCCACGAAGTTCGAGAAGATCGGCGACGGTCTGCGCGACCTGAAGATCCCTGGCTGGACCGGTCAGGCCAGTGACGTCTTCTGGCCCACCCTGGCCAAGGAGAAGACCAACTGGTACCTGGCGGCCGACGCCATGTCGGGCGCGGCCCAGCAGATCACCTCGTACTCCTCGACCCTGGACTGGGCCCAGAAGCAGGCCCACACGGCGATCGAGCAGTGGAAGTCCGGGGACCATGACGCGGCGGAGACGACGCTGAAGGCCGCGCAGAAGCAGCTGAAGCCCGAGGCCGAGAAACTGACGAAGAAGCTGGACGGCCTTGCGGGGGGTGCGGGGCACAGCCCGGGCTGGCTTACCAAGGCCAGGCAGCAGGTGGATGACTGGAAGTGGATCGAGGACCACGGGGTCGGTAAGACCAGTCAGAACCGCAGGAAGTGGGAGAGCGAGCACTGGCTGCCGAAGGGTGACGGGTTCTGGCACACCGACAAGGTCTGGGGCAAGGACGAGGACGGCAACTGGTACGTCCGGGACAAGCCCGCGGACTCCGGAGAGGAAGAAGAGGCCACGCCCGGCAAGAAGACGAACATGACCGTCAAGCTCGCAGAATGGTCGGGCGGCGCCAGCGCCTGGTCGGCGGGTGCCGACGGAGAGAAGTCCTTCCTGGGCGACGGTAAAATGAAGGGTTCGGTCGGCGTCTCCGCGCTCGGCGTGGACGGAAGCGCTGGCGCGAGCATTACCAACGGGCAGCTGCAGGCCGGCCTTTCCGGGAGTGCGTATCTGGCGCAGGCATCCGCGAAGGGCAGCGCGGAGTATGGCATGGCCGCCGTCCAGGGCGAGGGGAAGGCCTACGCGGGCGCGGAGGCCGGAGCGACCGTCGGCGTCGGCAAGGACGGACTGCACGCCGGCGCGGAGGCGTTCGCGGGAGCCAAGGCCACCGGGTCGGTCTCCGCTGACGTCGGCGGTGTCGGTGCCGGTGCCACCGGCGAGGCTTGGGCGGGCGTCGGCGCTTCCGCCAATGCGGACTTGGGCATGAAGGACGGCAAGTTCACCATCGGCGGCGAACTCGGAGTCGGTCTGGGCGTCGGCGGAAAGGTCTCGTTCGACGTCACCGTCGATCCCCACAAGATGGTCGACTCGGTCGGTGACGCGGCCGACTGGGTGGGCGACACCTGGGACGACACGGTCGGCAGTTGGCTCTAGGCTCGACTGAAGCTCATCAGAAAGCGGATTTCACCATGACGACCACGCTGCCGGTCAAGATCTCGTTCTCGCTGCCGGACGGCTGGCAGGCGGCGCCGCCGGACGAGGTGGGAGCCCCCGGCGTCGCCTTCGTCGCACTCCATCCCGCCTCCATTGACGGGTTCACAGCGAACATCACGATCGCCGGGCGGATGCGGAACGACAGCGCCACGATGTGGCAGATCGCCGAAGAGTCGGTGCAGCGGCTGGAGCAAGCCGGGACCGTGGAGGTCGTCAAGAAGGCCGAGGTGGGAACTCCGGACATCCCCGGCCTGACAGATTCTCCTGGCGTGGTCCAGAACCTGCGTCTCCACACCACCCTGCGGGGGGAGCCGCTGGAACTGATGCAGAGTCAGTTCTATCTCGGTATGGAGGATGTCAAAAACCCGGCGGAACGCGCGGTGCTCGAATTCGTCCTCACCGCGAAGCCGACCCAGATCAACGAGGTGCTGGGGGACTTCAAGGCCTTTCTGCGCACAGTACGTCCCACCGAGGAAGACTCTGGTTGATTGCTCAGGCAGTAGTCCAAACCTGAGCGGGAATCCGATCCAAGACGTCGCACAGGTAGTTAAGCCTCTCCTCGATCGCCTGCGGAGAGAGGGTGCCCCTGTACCAAGTGAAGAGTTCGTTGTCACGCAACTGTAGTGGGGACTTTTTGGCCTGCTTGTGCGTGAGCAGATAGGGCACCAGTGCGGGGCGCAGGGCGTCGCGGACGAAGTCCTCGTCCTCCGTGATGATCCGGAAGTTCTCGTCGAATTCCGGCACACCGAGCTGCATCTTCGGCCGCCGGTCGAACAGTGTGTCCAGTACGCGCGGGAGAAGTACTTGCGTGAACGGCGCCGAGCCGGGCGCCGTGACGATGAAGACAGCCTCGATGGTCGGCTGCTTGCGTTCATTCACATCCGCGCCCGACGTGACGTTCATGTACCGGTACTCGAAGCACTTGAAGGAACGGCCGCGGAACTCGCCCGTGGTGTAGTGCCACGCGCGCAGATTGCTCCCGCGGCCCGGAAAGGGGCGCACGCCGCAGTACTGGTCGATCCGTCCCTGCACGCGTGTCTCATGCGTCCATCCACGTTCCGGAGCGAGTCGGGCGAGCTGCGAATAATCCTCCTTGATTCGTGCATCCTTCTTGCGCCCGCGCGCAGACACTGTGAACACGAGGGTGAACATGCCCACGATGAAGGCGAACAGCAACACCAACACCAGAATCCCAGCCCATTGCTCCATGTCCCAGATTATGGCGGATGTGGGTGGCTCGGTGAACGGACCCTTCCGCTTGCGGGGCCGCGCGACCCCGATGGCCTCTGTACCGCGTCAACGCATCGTCGTACACCGGGATCCAGATGCCGGTGTGGAAGTTCGATGAAGATCGCAAACGGTAAGATGTGGGCCGCACCGACCGTGGCCACGATGGGGCGGTGCTCCCTGGCGCGGCGAGCCGGGAGTCGGCGGAGTCCCTCGCTCCAGCGCGGCAAAACGGGCAAAGCCCGGCATTGGGTCCGGCATCGTAACTGAGTTAACACACAGCCTGGTTGGACCCGTTGTGCAGGGTGACTACAGTGGTAAACGCGTTGCGAGGCGCGGCTCGCTTTGCGATCGTACGGCGAGCGGTTGGTCGGTCTCGGTTCGATCGAGGCCGATGGATGTACGGGGAAAACGGGGAGGAGCGCGTCGTGCTTCCGGACGACATGGTGGGGGGCGTGTCGGCAACCAGGGCGGCGAACCTGGAAGCCAGCAGTGAGGCGCTGGATGTGTTCGTGACACGGGTGGACAGCGTCCTGAAGGCGCTTGAGGGGTCCGCCGGCAATCCGACGAGGGTCGAGGCCCAGAAGATCAGGCCGACGTCGCTGACCTTGGGTACGGCGGACGTCTTCCCTGAGGCGCACGAACTGTACCGCCAGTACACGCGGGTCCACGGCGAGCTGACGGAACTGTCCAGGAACCTGCATCTGCAGATCGAGGCGATGGGTATCGCGGTGCAGGGTGCGCGTGTCGGCTTCGACAACCTGGAAGAGGAACAGCGCCACCGGTTCTGGGCGATCCAGAGTCAGATCGGGAAGGGCCAGGCTGCGGCAGACGACAAGGACCACACCGGAACCGGCAACAAGCTGAAGGCGTGACGATGACCGACAAGCACGACGCCGATCTGCAGCGAGTCGGCGATTGGAACAAAGTCACTGACTGGGTCCGCGGTTACGAGAGTAGCCCGCACCCCGGCGGGATGTTCTTCGGGCTGTTCAATGCCGCGATCATGACCACGCCGATCGGGCGGGGTGTGGCCATTCGGACGGATTTCGGCAAGCGTGATCTCTCGCTCAACAAGATGATCGACCTGGTCGAGCAAACCGACCCTGAGGATCTCGAATCCTCCGGCAAGGCGTTGTGGGACGCACGCGACGCCATCAAGGCGGCAGCCGACGAGCTCGACGGTCATATCCAAAAGGTTCACTGGGTCGGTGAGTCGGGTGACTCGTTCCGCGAATGGGGCGGCAAGCTCGTCACGCACACGCACTATTTGAGCGAATTCGCCGGAGCTGCGGGCGATCTGATCACCGCAGCCGCCGAGGGGCTGGCGTCTGTCCGCAACGCTATGCGGCTTCCCCGCGACACGAGAGCGGTTCCGACGCGGCCCGACAAGTTCACGGCGGCCGAAAAGGCGGCGGACAAAGAGGGCTACGCCCTTGCCGTAAAGGTGGAGAAACACCGCCAAGAGGCGATCAACCAGATGAACCGGTTGGCGTCGTATTACGCAGTGTCGGAAGAGGCGCTGTCGGCCCTGCCTGAGAAGGGCAGGGAGCCGCAGTTCACATCCACGCTCAACGTGGGAGTTCCCAAGCCCTCGCGGTGGTCCAGCGATGGTGGCCCGGCGCCCGCCACGGGCTCGGGCTTCGCCACGCACGGGGGCGGCGGATCATCGGTAGCCGGCGCCGGCCATCAGCCGACGGTGCCGAGCAGTGACGTCCCCAGGCACGTCACAAGCGACAGCCCGACGCCCACCCAGCACATCCCCGACAGGATTCCGCACCCCGACCAGCCCGTCGGCACGCACATCGACACCACTGGCACACTGCCTCCGCCCACCACCACTCCTGGGACCAGCCACACTCCGCCGGTCACGGGCACGCCCCCCACGAGTGGCAGCCAGCCCAACGTGTTCGACGGCGGTGGATTCAGGCTCCCCATGCCCAATGCCACATCGGGCCGGGGGTTGAGCGGCGCCGGCCGTTTCCGTACGCCGCCGTCCGCCCAGGGACGCACGGGCACGTCCGGGCTTACCAATCCGGGCTCGGGACGTGCCACGGGGCGAGGACCCATGGACCAGGTGGGCCGTGCAACGTCGACCGGTCAGTCCGCTGTCAAGGGCACCGGGTCCGGGCCGAGGTCGTCCTCGCCGATGGGCCGAGGAGTCACGGGGGGCACACCCCGGCCCGGGGGCACGGCAGCACCACGTTCGAGCAGTGGGCCGACCACTGGCGCCGGTCGGTCCAACGGAGTTGTCGGGGGACGGCCGACCGCCGCGAATCCGTCGTCGAAGAATGGGTCGCGGATGCCCCGTGGCACAGTCATCGGTGGGGAGGAAGGGTCCGACTCCCGGCCCGCGACTGGTCGGCTCGGCCAGCGCGGTGTCTTCGGAACGCCTGAGTCCACGGCGCGGCCCGGTTCGAGTGCGGAGGGCTCCCGTGCTGGTTCGGGGTCGTCCGAGAACGTCACCGGCCGGCCGACCGCGCGTAACTCCGCGGCAGGCGCTGAGCGCAATGGCATGACCCGGGGCGGCACTGGTCTCACGCGCGGCGCCGGCCACAACGGAAAGCCCGGCGACGCGCGGAAGACGGAGGGATCGCCGCGGCCTGACTACCTGGTCGAGGACGAAGAGACACATCTGTCCGAAAAGCCCCGGCGTGATGTGCCGCCGGTGGTCAACTGAGCGCGAGCGAGGACACGAAAGACGATGAAGTCAGGGATCAGCCGACGAGCCGAGCAGGCCAGGGTTCACGGAACGCGCCGCGGTAGACGAGTGCGTGCTGTGGCTGCGGTCGTCGGCGCCCTGGCCGCCACGACTGTGAGCCTGGCTCCGAGTGCCGCCGCGGACGACGTGCAGTCGAAGCAGTGGTACCTCGGTCCGATGCAGGCCGAAAAGATGTGGAAGGTCAGCACTGGAAAAGGCGTGAAAGTCGCCGTCATCGACACCGGGGTGAATGCAGACACCTCGTCTCTCAAGGGACAGGTCCTGACGGACGAAGTTCCGAAGTCGGTTGCGTACCGGGCCACCGACGATTACGTCGGTCATGGCACGACCATGGCCGAGCTGATCGCAGGTACGGGAGCAGGTGGCGGCCTGAAGGGCCTGGCGCCTGACGCGAAGATCATCCCGATCCGCGTCAAGTTCGACGGTATGAAGCGCAGCACGGCTGAGAAAAAGAAGACGCCCGATTCCACCGCGGCGATCAGGGCGGCAGCCGACACTGACGCGAAGATCATCAGCATGTCGTTCGGTTCCCCTGGGCCCGATTCCGACGAGCAGACTGCTATCGATTACGCGGCATCGAAGGGAAAGCTGCTGATCGCTGCAGTTGGTAACGACGGCCGCACATCAGGTGACACGATTGGTTACCCTGCTGCCGACGATTACGTAATCGGCGTAGCAGCAGCGGACAAATCTCTTACCATAGCGAAGTTCTCGTCGCACGGCGGCTTCGTGGACCTTTCGGCCCCTGGGCAGGGATTCCCTGGCTGGTGTGATGCGACCTTCCGCTCGTACTGCGACAACGTGAACGGCACGAGCTCGGCAACGGCGATCACATCGGGAGCCGCTGCTTTGATCTGGTCTGTCCACCCCGACTGGACGGTGAATCAGGTAACCCGCGCCCTGATCGACACTGCCGGTCGGACGTGGCCCAAGAACAACCCGAGCATTTACGCCGGCTACGGGCTCATTCGTCCACGTCTGGTTCTCGAGAACCCGAATTACAACGCTGGACCGGCGCACGTCGACCCACTCGCGAAGGAAAACGGCGGCAACTTGCTGGCCAAGTCGGACTCTTCCAGCACGGCTTCCTCCTCCTCCGCTTCTGCATCAGCCTCGTCACAGGCCCAGGACAAGGGTTCCACCGGGGCGACCTCGGCGGCAGGATCAAGCACGGAACCGTCGAACGACAGCAACTCCACGCTCTGGATCGCACTCGGCGCAGTCGTCGTGGTCGGCGGTGGCGCCCTGGCCGTCGCGCGGGCCCGACGCACCAGGTGAGTTCCTCGAATCAACAGCCGTAGCAGCCCGGTGCCGTTCGGACAGGGCAGGCACTGCGTGTTCACCGTTGGACGCGACAAGCAACAGCGGTGAGCCGAACCCGTCAGATCAACAATGACACACGAAAGGCAGGGCCAAACATGGCCGGCGGAACGCAGAAGCTTCAAGACGATGCAGTAATCCGGCTGCAGAAGCAGATGCTCGAGAAGTACGAGAACATCCAGAAGCGCGCGCACACGCTCCAGGGCGTCATCGACAGCCTCGAGGGCCAGTGGCAGGGTATCGGCCGCGCCGCATTCGACAAGAAGCAGATCGAGATCAACGAGTCGCTGCGGGCCATCGGCGGCATCCTCGCAGATGTCATCGACTCCATGACCAAGACGCGCAACATCAAGGACAGCAAGGAAGACGAGGTCCGCGCGGCGGTCAACAAGATCGACGTCCACGACGGTGCTTCCTCGACCCCGCCGTCCGCTCTGAGCTCCTACTGAGCCGAGCAGCACTCAGAACGTCTGCCGGGCAACCGGCGCATTCATCAGCTAGACACCAGCGAGACGAGGTAAAGAGGCATGGCCAACAACGCTGAGGGGCTGTCAGTCACTTATGACGGGCTCGACACCGCGGCGACCAGCATCGGTAACCAGGCGAGCCAGCTCGAGACGGACCTGCACGACCTGCGCGGTCTGGTGGTGAACAGCCTGCAGTACTGGGAGGGCGAGGCCCAGGGCAGCTTCCACGAGAAGCTGCAGCGCTGGGACAAGGAAGCCGCCCACATCCACCAGGCCCTGCAGGGTATCGGTCACGTCGTCGCCCAGTCCGGCGGTACGTACATGGAAGGCGACAAGAAGGCGGCGTCCTACTTCCACTAGGACACGGCTCGCAGAAGCAACTCCAGGGTGGGCGCGCGCGGGAGGCGCCCACCCTGCTGTTGTGCCGAGCCATTGATTCGAGCCAGAGGAACAAGCGAGAGTGAGTACGCGCGCGTCAGGCAGCGGCACCGGTACCCGAGGTGGCCGACAGATCGGTCCCTACACAGTCGTGACCCGACTGGACACCGGTATCCCGGCGCACACGCCCGTCCCCGAGCAGCGCTTCATCGCCCGCAGTGCCGACGGCGGCCGCACCGTACTGCTCAGCCGTCCGCTGCCGGAGGTCGACCCGCAGCGGTTCATGGCCGAAGCCGACACCTCCCGCTACCTTCTGGGGCCCTGGGTCCTCCCCGCCGTCGAGCTCGCCGCCCCCGGCGAGAAGCCGTGGCATGCACGTCCCTATCTGCCCGCTCTCCCGCTGCCCATCGCCCTCGCCGTGCACGGCGGCCCGCTGCCCGAGCGGACCGTCCGGGCGCTCGGCGTCGCGCTTGCCGAGAACCTCGCCATCATGCACGGGCAGAACCTGACCCACGCCGGGCTCTGCCCGTCCGCCGTGCTGATCGCCGCGGACGGTCCCCGGCTCACCTGCTTCGGAGCGGTACGGGCCGCAGCGCCGGAGGGCGCCGCACGGCGCGGGGTGCCCGGGCTCGATCCGGGCAGCCTGCCACCGGAACAGGCCGCGGGTGGAAAGCCGCGCCCGCTGGGTGACGTATACGCCCTCGGCGCGACGCTGGCCTATGCCGCCACGGGATACGCGATGCCGGAACGGGAGGAACTGCCGCCCGCGCTGCGCTCGGTCATCACCAGGTGCCTCTCCCGCGACCCGGCTCATCGACTGCAACTCTCGGAAGTCATAGATCAGTTGGCGGGCAGCTCCCCACCGGAGGGCCCCGCGGGATTCACTCCGCCCTCACGCGCGGAGGCGTTGCCGGGCCCCGGTTGGCTGCCCGCCCGGCTCATCGCGGCCATCGTCCACCAGTCGGCGTCCGTCCTGGCCGCGGAGGTGCGGTTGCCGACGCCGGCACAGGCACCGGCGCAAGCGTCCTGGCCGCCCGGCGCAGCGCCGTCGCCCCCAGCGTCCCACCGCAGTCACTGACGACAAGAATCTCCATGCCGACTCCTCTCACCCACGACGATCCCGTCGCACTCGGTCCGTACCGGCTCATCGCCCGGCTCGGCAGCGGAGGCATGGGCACGGTCTATGCGGCGCGGTCCGCCGGTGGACGTACCGTCGCCCTGAAGACCATGCATGCCGCGATCGCCGCCGATCCGGCGGCCCGCACCCGCTTCCGGCTCGAGGTGGACGCGGCCCGGGTCATCGGCGACCGGTTCGGGGCGCGGGTGATGGACGCGGACCCGCTGGCGGAGACGCCCTGGCTGGCCACGGAGTATGTGCTCGGGCCCCCACTCAACGAGGCCGTCGAAACCGGGGGACCGCTGCCGGAACAGTCCGTACGTGCCCTGGGCGCGGCCCTGTGCTCGGCGCTCGGCCAACTGCACCGGTCGGACGTCGTGCACCGCGACCTCAAGCCGTCCAACATCCTCCTCACGGCCTACGGGCCCAAGGTCATCGACTTCGGCATCGCGCGGGCGATCGGTGACGATCATCTGACCCGGGCCGGTGCGGCCGTCGGCACTCCGGCCTTCATGTCCCCGGAACAGGCCACCGGCCAGGAGCACGACGCGGCCGGCGACGTGTTCGCGCTCGCCGGCGTGCTGGTCTACGCAGCCACCGGGCGCGGCCCGTTCGGGAACGGACAGGCGGCGGATCTGCTGTACCGGGTGCGGTACGCGGAGGCGGACCTCAGCGGGGTACCGGCCGCGCTGGTACCGGTGCTGGCCCGCTGTCTGTCCAAGGAGCCGGGGGGCCGGCCCACTACGGCGCAGTTGGCGGCGCAACTCCACGACGGCAAGGGAGAGTTCGCCGACCACCTGCCTCACGAGCTGCTCGCGGACATCGGGCAGCGGGCCACCGACGTCTGGCGGCTCGCGGCGCAGCGGCTGCCGGCGCCGGCGGTCGAGGCAGGTTCCACCACAGCCACTTCGCCGCCCGAGCGAAGCCTTTCCCGTCGCGCATTTCTGGTTGCGGGTGGGGCGCTGGCGGTCACCGCGGCTGGAGGCGGGGGCGTGTGGTGGTATCAAGGGCGTTCCACGGCTCCGGCCAAGAAGGCCCCCCAGCGGACGCGTAACCTCGATCCGCTGTGGCGCAACGACGGCGAGGGCGACGACAGTGAGCACGACGGCTGGGGCCTGGTTGTCCCTTACCACGCCTATGGATCGATCTGGCTTCCGTCAAAGCGCATCGATCCATTGAACGGGTCGGCTCGGGACGACCAATCGTTGATCGGATCCTGGTGGCAGGCAACGGCGGTGAACGACCGGCTGTACATGCTCAACTACTCCGGCAAGGGACACTCGATGGAGATCGACATCTGGGACGAGGGCCAGAAGGCTCCGAGGTCGACCTCGACTCGCTTCGCGTCCGCCGTGTATGGCATCACGGCGAACCAGCTCCTCTGTATCGGCAACAACGTCGCGTACGTGGCCGCGGGTTATGGCAAGGAGGCCGAGAACGGGGGATTTCTGCCCTCGCAGACCTGGACCCTGCGCGCCGCCGACCTCAAAACCGGCAAGACGCTCTGGACGAAGCCGTTGCCGAAACGGTCGAACAAGAGTCACAGGCTCCACTTCCTCGCCGCCAAGGTGGTGGGCGGTCGCCTGGTGACCTTCCAGGAAGTGGCGGACAAGAAGCCGCACATAGTCGTACGTGACGCCGGCAGCGGAGCAGTCCTGTGGGACAAGCCGTACGACATCGAGGACATCGACTCCCTCAAGAGCGAGATCGCCGCGGACGACAAGTACCTCTACGTCGGTGGCGCTCAGCTTCGGGCGTTGCGACTGAGCGACGGGGCACAGGCGTGGGCCACCGAGAGCGGACAACGGTACAGCCCGCCGACGCTGACGAAGGGTGTGCTGTATGCCGTCGGGGAGGGCGTCGGGCTCACTGCGGTGGACGCGGGACGTGGCAAGGTCCTGTGGACTGAGGCGACAGCTGAGGTGGACCAGGCTTACACCGGCTGGCGGCCGATCCTCGGCTCCAACTACGCGTACTACAAGAACGGGCTGCATATGCGGGCCGTTTCACTGTCGGTCCACGACCTCGCCCTGACCTACAAGACGACCGCTGTGGAATTCCACGCGGACACCCAGTCGGGTCTGGTACTCGGCGTGGACTCCAACTACATCGCCGCCTATCCGCTCAAGTGACCGCAGGCGGACAGCGTGGCAGGTGACCGCCCGGACCGCCTCCGGCTCCCCGTCGTCCTCGGTAGAAAGAACAACCCACGATGAAACCCCTCGGCACAGGCGACCCGGTCCGTCTCGGCCCTTACCGCCTGCTCGGCGTCCTCGGCGAGGGCGGCATGGGCAAGGTCTACGTCGGCCAGGACGGCGCCGGCGCCCTGGCCGCCGTCAAGGTGCTGCGCCCCGAACTCGCCCACGACACCGACCTCGCCCAGCGCTTCGTACGCGAGGCACAGGCGGCACAGGCCGTGCGCAGCAAGGGAGTCGCGGCCGTGCTCGGGGCGCACACCGAGGGAGCACGACCGTGGATCGCCACCGAGTTCCTCGCGGGACTGCCCCTGGACCAGGTGGTCGACACATACGGCCCACTCGCCGAACCCGCCCTGCGTGCCCTGGCGACCTCGCTGGCGCTGACCCTCGCCGACATCCACGCGGCGGGCTTCATCCACCGCGATCTCAAGCCCCCGAACATCGTGCTCACCGCGGACGGGCCGCGCGTCATCGACTTCGGCATCGCCCGGCCGGAACACGGGCTCACTCTCACGACCACCGGCCAGATCCCCGTCACGCCGGGATATGGCGCGCCCGAACAGGTCCTCGGGCAGCGCGTCGCCCCGCCCGCGGACGTGTTCTCGCTCGGTGCCGTCCTCGTTTACGCCGCCACAGGAAGGCGTGCATTCGACGGCGGGAACGTGGCAGCGCTGCAGTACGAGGTGGTGCACGGCCAACCTCGCCTCGACGGCTTGGCGTCGCAGTTGCAGACGCTCATTGTGCCCTGCCTGGCGAAGGACCCGGGCGTCCGCCCGCTGCCCCTGCAGATCGCCCAGGCCATGTCGGTTCCGAAAGGAGCCGACCGTGTCTGGCGGCGCGGTGAGGTCGCGGACGCAATCAAGGAGCGGGAGGCCGATGCACACCGGTTGACCACGCTGATCACGGCCCAGCCCACGGACGGAGCGACGGCCGTGACACGGCGGCGACTGCTCACTGGACTGTCCGCTGCGGGCGTGGTCGTCGCGGCCGGAGGAGGTACGACGGCCTGGTGGCTCCGGACGCGAGGCGGCACGACCACCCGGACCAAGACGAGCGACCCTTTCGACATCCCTCCGGCCGTACGCACCCCGATCGAAACGTTGGGCCGCGATCCCGACCAGACCGGCAACTCCGATCCGGGCTGTATCTGGTCGCTGACCGATGTGGCGGACGTCTACTCGCCCCTGCTGCTGCCGGTTCGGGATGTCCTCGTCTTCGGCGTCGCGAGCGGTGGCATCGGCGCGTACGGCGTCAGTGAGGGCAAGCACCGCTGGAGCGCACCCTCCCTCACGGCGAAGGCCGGCTATCTGTCGCTGTCGGACCGACTGGTCATCGGCGCGGACGGACATGGCACTCTGCGGACCTATGTGCCCTCCACCGGGGAGCCCAAGTGGACATGCCCGGCGGCCGAAGCGGCCACGCTGCTCGCCGCGGACGTGGAAGCGGTGTACGTCCTCACGAAACAGGGCAGATTGTGCAGCATCGGCCGCTCGGACGCGCGCGTGCGCTGGACGGCGACCGTCCCCGCCGACTTCCGCAAGGACGTGATCACTCCCGGGGCCGTCGGCCAGGGCAGGCTGGTCGTGGCGGCCTCGAACGGGAGTGTCCTCGCCGTACGGACAACCGACGGCCGTACGGTCTGGAGTCGCATGGCCGAGCTCAACAGTGACGAATTCGTGGTCCGCCCGGTCGCCTACGGCGACGCCGTGTACTTCAACGGCAAGACGCTCGAAGCCCGTCGGCTCAGTGATGGTGCGGCAATCTGGAGCATGAAGGCTGGTGTCGGCCATCCTCCGGGCTGGGGATCCCCGTTCGTCTGCGCGGATGCGGTCTATGCCACCAACGGCAGCCAGCCGACGCGTCTGGACCGGCACGACGGCAGCGACCTGTGGACGCCCGAGCGCACGGGTGGCATCGGGACGATGACCTCTTCGGAGAGGAGCCACATCGTGCTGGCCACCCACGCGGTGTGGGTCTTCGACTCCGGCTTCACCGAATGGGATCACCCGTGGGTCCAGGCAGCGAGTGCGGCCAACGGCGCGCAGAAGTTGGCCTACGCACTCCCCAAGTTCAACTACGGCCGCCTCGCCGCTGACGGCAACCGCGTCTTCGTCATGCACGACAGCGCCATTGACGTCCTGACGACGTTGTGAAGCAGCGTTACCAGGCGTCGGGACGATGCCCGGTGACAGAGAAGGGGTCACCGCGCGCCTTCAGCTGCTCCCACTCGTCCCTCAGCCCTGTACAGAACGGCAAGATGCCGCGGACCGACACGGCCCGCGGCATCCAGGTCGGGCCAAGACCAGGCCCGGGAACGGCTCCGAAAGTGAACGTCCCCTAGGACTCCACCACCCCCACCTGCACCATCGGCTTCCCCCGCTTCCGCGACACGAAGATGCCCCGCCCCGCGGGCATCGGCCGCGGGCGCACGCCGCCCAGCAGTTCGCCCTCCGCCGGGTCACCCGCGAGAACCACGCCCTGGGCACCGAGTTCCTTGATGCGCTGCATGAAGGTCTCGTAGCCGGCGCGGCCGGCGCCCGCCGTGGAGCGCGCGATGATGAAGCGGACGCCGACGTCGCGGGCGAAGGGGAGGAGTTCCGTCAGGCCCGCCAGCGGGTTGCCGCTGGAGGTGGAGACCAGGTCGTAGTCGTCGATGACGACGTACACCGTGGGGCCCCGCCACCAGCTGCGGTTGCGCAGCTGCTCCGGGGTCACGTCGGCCGTCGGCGTGCGGCGCTGCATCAGGTCGGCCAGCGCGTCCATGTGGTGCTGCATCTGGTTCGACATCGGGATGTACTCGGCCAGGTGCGAGTCCGGGGTCACCCCGATCAGCGAGCGGCGGTTGTCGACGACGAACAGCTTGCAGCTGTGACCGTCGTAGCGCTCGGTGAGGCGCTTGATCAGCAGCTTCAGCAGATTCGACTTGCCGGACTCGCTCTCACCGAACACCAGGAAGAACGGGTCCTGTTCGAAGTCCACGAACACCGGCTCGAGGTTGTCCTCGTCGAGGGCGAAGGAGATGCCCCGGTTCGGGAAACGGTCGCCCGGCGGGAGCTGGGCCGCCGCGAACTCGCGGGGCAGCAGACGGACCTCCGGTGCGCCGGGCTCCTGCCAGTGCCGGGTGACCTCGGCCGCGAGAGCGGTCGTCGCCTCCGCCAGGTCCGTGTCGGAGGAGAGGCCGTCGATGCGCGGGACCGCCGCCATGAAGTGCTGCTTCTGCGGGGTCTGGCCGCGGCCCGGCACGCCGGTGGGCACATTGGCCGCGACCTTGCGGTCGATCTCGGAGTCCATGGGGTCACCCAGCCGCAGCTCGAGGCGGTTCATCAGGTGGTCCTTGAGGTTCGCCCGGACCTCCATCGAGCGCGACGCGGTGATGATCACGTGGATGCCGTAGCCGAGACCGCGCTGGGCCATGTCCAGGACCAGCGGCTCCAGGGCCTCGTAGTCCGTGCGGAAGTTGCCCCAGCCGTCGATGACGAGGAAGACGTCGCCCCAGGGCTGGTCCGTGACCGAGATGTCGCCGCGCGCGCGGCGGGAGCGGAACTCCGCGATGGAGGAGATGCCCGTGGAGCGGAAGTACTCCTCGCGGCGGGTCATGACGCCGTACACCTCGGCCGTCGTACGACGGACCTTCTCCGGGTCGAGGCGGGAGGCCACGCCGCCCACATGGGGCAGGCCGGCCACCGCGGCCATACCGCCGCCACCGAAGTCCAGGCCGTAGAACTGCACTTCATAGGGGGTGTGGGTGAGGGCGAACGACGCGATGACCGAGCGCAGCAGCGTCGACTTGCC
Source organism: Streptomyces sp. NPDC037288 (assembly GCF_055603265.1). Lineage (NCBI taxonomy): Bacteria > Bacillati > Actinomycetota > Actinomycetes > Kitasatosporales > Streptomycetaceae > Streptomyces > Streptomyces sp. NPDC037288. The sequence goes on along the minus strand of NZ_JBVJVY010000030.1, from coordinate 15,684 downwards.
GGACTGCGGGCCACCGATGATCTGCATATGGCCGGCCGCGCCGCCGAAGTCGAGCCACAGCGGGTCGCGGCGCTGCTCGTAGGGCTTGTCGATGAGGCCGACCGGGACGACGAGCCGGCCCGCGCCCTCGTAGCCCGGCTGGGTCATGCCGCGGCCGGGCACCGGGGCGAGCCCCGGCAGCAGCGTGTCGAGCGACGGCGGGCTGTCCAGCGGGGGCAGCCACACCTGGTGCGCGGCCGGACCCTGCGCCTCCAGGCGCCGCACGATCACGTCGAGCACGGTGTCGGCGAGTGCGTCGTCCTGCCGCTCGGCTGCCGTCTCCTGACGCTGCTGCGGGACCGGCGCATACTGCACCGGCACCTCGGCCGCCGTGAACAGGACCGGCCTGCGGTCGACGGGCAGCGGGCCGCCGAGCGCCGCGGCCTGCTGCGAGCTCGTGCGGTACACGCCGGAGACGTACGCCGCCTTGAAGCGCACCATTTCGTCGGTGCCGAACTTCAGGAAACCGGAACCCGGGACGTTCGGCAGCTCGTAGGCGTCCGGGACGCCGAGCGCGGCGCGGGACTCGGCCGCCGAGAACGTCCGCAGACCGATGCGGTACGAGAGATACGTCTCCAGGCCGCGCAGGCGGCCCTCCTCCAGGCGCTGCGAGGCCAGCAGCAGGTGCACGCCCAGCGAACGGCCGATACGGCCGATCTGCACGAACATCTCGATGAAGTCGGGCTTGGCGGTCAGCAGCTCGCTGAACTCGTCGATCACCAGGACCAGGGACGGGATCGGCTGCAGCGGGGCGCCGGCCGCGCGGGCCTTCTCGTAGTCGTGGATGTTGGCGTAGTTGCCCGCGTCGCGCAGCATCTCCTGGCGGCGGTTGAGCTCACCGCGGATCGAGTCGCCCATGCGGTCGACGAGGGTCAGGTCGTCCGCGAGGTTGGTGATCACGGCCGCCACATGCGGCAGCTGCGCCATGCCCGCGAACGTGGCACCACCCTTGAAGTCGGCGAGGACGAAGTTCAGCGTCTCGGACGAGTGGGTCACGGCGAGGCCGAGCACCAGCGTACGCAGCAGCTCCGACTTGCCGGAACCGGTCGCACCGACGCACAGGCCGTGCGGGCCCATGCCCTCCTGTGCCGCCTCCTTGAGGTCGAGCATCACGGGCCGGCCGTCCTCACCGAGACCGATCGCCACCCGCAGCCGCTCCGACTGCGAGCGTGGCCGCCAGGTCCGCTTCGGGTCGACGGAAGCCGCGTCACCCAGGTTCAGCAGATCCGTGAACTCCAGGTTCGCGAGCAGCGGTTCGCCGTCGTCACCGCCCGACCCCATCCGCAGCGGCGCCAGTTGGCGGGCGAGGGCTTCGGCGGCCTCGTACGACAGGACGTCGGGTGTCCCCTCGTAGACCATGCCGTGCGCCGACTCCAGGCGCAGTTCCTCGGGGTGCACGATGACGGAGAGGTCGCCGCGGCCGACGGTGAGGTCGCCCGGCACGACCTCCAGGACCGTCACGCCCTGCAGGCCTTCGGGGTTGGCCAGCAGCGACGTGGGGGGCAGGGAGATGCCGTCGAGCACGACCACCAGGTGCGGCTGCTCGGCAACCGGGGGACCACCGGGGTGGAAGCGCGGGCGGCCCTGGAGGCGGGAGGAGAGCCGGTCCTCCAGCTCCACCGGGTCGGTGGTGATCAGACGGATGCTGCCGGCGCCGTCGGCGAGGCCCGGGGCCTGTACGTGCGGCAGCCACTTGGCCCACTCCCACTCGGGCGCCGACTGACGCCCGGTGACGACGGCGATGACCAGGTCCTCGGGTGAGTGCAGCGAGGCGAGGGAGGCGGCGACGGCACGGGCGGCGCCGCGCACGGTGCCGGGCTCACCGCTGATCGTCACGTGGTAGAAGGCGCGCAACGAGACCGCCATCGGCAGCTCTTCGAGGGTGCTGTGCGTGGCCAGGAAGCGCTGCATGGCGCCCGCGGTCAGCGGCTCCAGCTCGTCCACCGGGGCGGTCTGCGGCGGGATCAGGGCGGTGGCCAGGGCCTGCGGGCCGAGCCCCACCCGCACCTGCCCGAAGTCCTCGTCACCGGTACGCCGCTCCCACACCCGGCTGCCCTCGGCGACCAGTGCCCACAGTTGCTCCGGCGAAGGGTGCAGGTAGTACTGGGCGTCGCGCTGGGCCTTGGCGGTGTCGAGGGCGGAGCGCCGGGTCTGGGAGAGGTAGCGGAGGTAGTCACGGCGCATGTCCGCCATCTGCCCCTGGTTGCCGCGGCGGTAGCGCACGAGCATCGAGATGCCCATGGCGAGCGTCGAGGCCACCATCAGCAGGCCCATGATCTTCATGAACGGCTGGGCCTGGGGGTTGAAGAAGAACACCACGGACCCGCCCATGCCCAGCATGGGCAGGAGCTGCATCCAAGCGCTTTCCTGCTGGCCGCGCGGCAGTTCCGGCGGCGCCTCCAGTACGACTTCGTCCGTGGGCACTTCCTTCGGCAGTGCCCGCGGTGGGCGCTTGACGACGATGTGGCTCACTACGCACCAATTCCCTTGCCGGACCGAGATGTTTCGTCCGCCGCCCCGTGTCAGGCGAACGTCGATCGCGAAGCGCGATCCTACTGACAACCACTGACAACGGCTGGCGGTAGGGTGCCGGTGAGACGCGTGAGCAGTTGCGAATCGTTCCGGGAAAACCCGGGCAATCCGCAACTGTTCGAAGGGGGCGCCTCCCCGCAGACCCCGGATGCGACCGCTCGGTCGACCGGTTGAGCGGGGGGCGCCGCACAACCTACACAGGATTTTTACGGGCGGAACGTGCGCGGCGGCACCGTGGCCGCCCCACCACCGACGAGGGGGAACAGCAGGTGAGCATGACGGCCTCCGCGCCGGCCGGCGCGACCGGCGGACCGGGCACCGGAGCCCCTTCCGGGGCGGGCATGGGATTCGGCTTCTGCCGGGTCACCATCGTGGCGCCCGACAGTCGTATCGACGTGGCGCTGCCCGACGACGTACCGGTCGCCGACCTGTACCCGGAGATCCTGCGCCTGTCCCAGCAGAGCCCCGCCGAGGGCGCTCCGGTCGGCTACCACCTCGTACGGCGGGACGGGACCGTCCTCGACGGCGCCCGGTCCTTCACGGCACAGCGCATCCTGGACGGTGAGTTGCTCACCCTGCGCCCGTTCGCCGAGTCGCTGCCGCCCGCCGTCCTCGACGACGTCTCCGAGGCGGTGGCCTCCGCCGTCACCCGCGACCGCACCCTGTGGAGCGGCGACCTCACCCGCGCCGCCGGACTCGTCGCCGGCGGCATCCTGCCGGCGCTGCTCGCGTTCGTGGCCTGGAGCTCCCAGGTCCACCACGACATGCACAGCCTGCAGGGCATCATCGCGGGCGTCACCGGCGTCCTGCTGGTCACCCTCGCCTGCGTCCGCGCGCGTGTGTACGACGACCGAGGCTCCGCGGTCGCGCTGGGACTCGGCGCCCTGCCCAACATCGGCGTGGCCGGTTCCGGGCTGTTGCCCCTCGCCGACGGCCAGGGCATCGGGCGGCTCCAGTTCCTGCTCGCCTGCACCGCGGTCCTCGTCGCCTCCCTGGTGCTCACCCTGGTCTCGCCCGGCGGCGACGGACCCTTCGTGGCGTTCCTCTTCGCCTCCGCCATCGGTCTGATCACCACCTTCATCGCGACCCTCACCGACCTGCGGCCCATCGAGACGGCCGCCATCTGCGCCCCGCTGTCCGTGGTGGCGCTGGCCTTCCTGCCGGGGCTGTCCATGCGCTTCGCGCGCCTGCCCATCGGCTTCGAACCGCCCAACCCCTCCCGCGGCGGCTACGGCACCGCCGAGCCCGCCCCGCAGGAGCCCGTGGACGCCGAGCGGGTGGCCGCCCAGGCCCGGCGCGGCCACGAACTCCTCGTCGGCCTCGTCGGGGGCTGCGCCCTCGTCGCCGTGGGCGCGTCGATCGTCCTCGGTTTCTCCAGCAACACCTGGGCCCAGCTCCTGGCGCTCGCGACCGGCCTGGCGATGCTGATGCGGGCGCACCTGTTCCGTTACACCGCGCAGGTCGGTGCCACCCTGGCCGCGGGCCTCGCCGCGATCGTCTTCCTCGGGCTCGGGCTCGCCCTGAACCCGCCCCGGGGGTACCTGATCGACGCATTCCAGGGCGACACCACCGCCCTCGACATCCGCAGCGTCTGGCTCGCCGCGGCGGTCGGCGCGGCCACCGCCCTGGTCACCGCGATCGGTCTGATCACTCCGCGGCGCGGTGTCACCCCCTTCTGGGGGCGCTTCCTGGAGATCGCCGAGAGCTTCGTCCTGCTCACGCTGATCCCGTTGGCGCTGGCCGTGTTCGACGTGTACGCGCGCGCACGGGCGATGACCAGCTGAGGACCGGCGCTACGGAAAAAGGGCGGCACGCATGCGTGCCGCCCTTTTTCCGCGTTCCGTTCACTGCGCCGCGAGACCGCCGTTGCGCTCGCTGGGCTCCAGGTCGAACTCCCCGTCCCGCGCCCCCAGCACGAATGCCCGCCACTCCGCCTCGGTGTAACGCAGCACGGTGTCGTGGTCGAGGGAGGAGCGCATCGCCACGGCGCCGTCGGGCAGGTACGCGATCTCGACGCGCTCCTCGTGCTCCTCCGTGCCGGGCGCGCAGTGCCACTCCACGCCCGAGATGTCGAGCGCGTACAGCTCGTCCCGCTCCCGCTCCTTGCGTGCCTTGATCTCCGCTTCCGTCTCCGTCATCGTGGCGCGATCCCCTTCCGGCGTGCGTACGGTCCCGGCGCTCACCCTAGTGGCCCGCCGCCTCCCGCCCGGGCGGTTCGCGGAGCGGTGGAAAGGCGCCGGCCACCTGCTGGTACCCTGGGTGGCGGCCGTTTGTGTACGCACCCCCGGAGCCGTCGGTTCTGGTGGCCGCGCCCAGCGGATCCCCGCCTCCCGAGTAACGGAAGCTCCCCCGAGACGTAGACCGGGGGCACTCGGTGGCACTCAACAGACTATGAGGAGTACGCGTGTCGCTCGACGCCGCTACGAAGAAGCAGATCATCGGCGAGTTCGGTACCAAGGAGGGTGACACCGGCTCCCCCGAGGTCCAGGTTGCTCTGCTCTCCCGTCGGATCTCCGACCTGACGGAGCACCTCAAGACCCACAAGCACGACCACCACTCCCGTCGTGGCCTGCTGATCCTCGTCGGTCAGCGCCGCCGCCTTCTCCAGTACCTGGCGAAGAAGGACATCCAGCGCTTCCGTACGCTGGTCGACCGCCTCGGCATCCGCCGTGGTGCGGCGGGCGCCAAGTAAGACGCCATGAAGGGAGCGGTTCCCGGTAGCCTCCGGGGACCGCTCCCTTCGTCGTGCATGCGGAAACGTGCGGAGTGTCACTCACGCTTTGTAGTGTGGTAGCACAACGCAATACGCACGACACAGAACGGCGTACGACGCACCACGACGTACGACGAGAACGAGGAGAAGCGCTCCTCGCCGCCGCCGGTCCTCGGTAGTGGCCCCCGGGGGATGCGAGCCCCGGGTGCTTCGATCGAAGACCGGCCCGCACCAGACGGCGCGCTTCTCCACCACCGTCCCCCTGCCACACGGGCAGCCAAGGGACGAAAGACGATACGTAACGGAGAAAACGCTAGTGGAGAACGAGACCCACTACGCCGAGGCCGTCATTGACAACGGTCCCTTCGGCACCCGCACCATCCGCTTCGAGACGGGCCGCCTGGCCAAGCAGGCCGCCGGCTCCGCCGTGGCGTACCTGGACGACGACACCATGGTGCTGTCGGCCACCACCGCCTCCAAGAACCCCAAGGACCAGCTCGACTTCTTCCCCCTGACGGTGGACGTCGAGGAGCGGATGTACGCGGCCGGGAAGATCCCCGGCAGCTTCTTCCGCCGTGAGGGCCGGCCGTCCGAGGACGCCATCCTCACCTGCCGACTGATCGACCGCCCGCTGCGCCCGTCCTTCAAGAAGGGCCTGCGCAACGAGATCCAGGTCGTCGCCACGATCATGGCGCTCAACCCCGACCACCTGTACGACGTCGTGGCGATCAACGCCGCGTCCGCGTCCACGCAGCTGGCCGGTCTGCCCTTCTCCGGCCCGATCGGCGGCGTCCGCGTCGCGCTGATCCGCGGCCAGTGGGTCGCCTTCCCGACGCACACCGAGCTCGAGGACGCCGTCTTCGACATGGTGGTGGCGGGCCGCGTCCTGGAGGACGGCGACGTCGCGATCATGATGGTCGAGGCCGAGGCCACCGAGAAGACCATCAAGCTGGTCGAGGGCGGCGCCGAGGCGCCGACCGAGGAGGTCGTCGCCGCCGGTCTGGACGCCGCGAAGCCCTTCATCAAGGTCCTGTGCCGCGCACAGGCCGACCTCGCCGCGAAGGCCGCCAAGCCGACCGCCGAGTTCCCGATCTTCCTGGACTACCAGGACGACGTCCTCGAGGCCCTGACCGCCGCCGTCAAGCCCGAGCTCGCCCAGGCGCTCACCATCGCCGGCAAGCAGGAGCGCGAGGCCGAGCTGGACCGCGTCAAGGGGCTCGCCGCCGAGAAGCTCCTGCCGGAGTTCGAGGGCCGCGAGAAGGAGATCTCCGCCGCGTACCGCTCGCTGACCAAGACCCTGGTCCGTGAGCGCGTCATCAAGGAGAAGAAGCGCATCGACGGCCGTGGCGTGACGGACATCCGCACGCTGGCCGCCGAGGTCGAGGCCATCCCGCGGGTGCACGGCTCCGCGGTGTTCGAGCGGGGCGAGACCCAGATCCTGGGCGTCACCACCCTCAACATGCTCCGCATGGAGCAGCAGCTGGACACCCTCTCCCCGGTGACCCGCAAGCGCTACATGCACAACTACAACTTCCCGCCGTACTCCACCGGTGAGACCGGCCGCGTCGGCTCCCCCAAGCGCCGCGAGATCGGCCACGGCGCGCTCGCCGAGCGCGCGCTCGTGCCGGTGCTCCCCACGCGCGAGGAGTTCCCGTACGCGATCCGTCAGGTCTCCGAGGCGCTGAGCTCCAACGGCTCGACGTCCATGGGCTCGGTCTGCGCCTCCACCATGTCGCTGCTGAACGCCGGTGTGCCGCTGAAGGCGCCGGTCGCCGGTATCGCCATGGGCCTGATCTCCCAGGAGATCGAGGGCGAGACGCACTACGTCACCCTCACCGACATCCTCGGTGCCGAGGACGCCTTCGGTGACATGGACTTCAAGGTCGCCGGCACCAAGGAGTTCGTGACCGCCCTCCAGCTCGACACCAAGCTGGACGGCATCCCGGCCTCCGTCCTGGCCGCGGCCCTCAAGCAGGCCCGCGACGCCCGCCTGCACATCCTCGACGTGATGATGGAGGCCATCGACCGGCCCGACGAGATGAGCCCGCACGCCCCGCGGATCATCACCGTCAAGATCCCGGTCGACAAGATCGGTGAGGTCATCGGCCCCAAGGGCAAGATGATCAACCAGATCCAGGAGGACACGGGCGCCGAGATCACCATCGAGGACGACGGCACGATCTACATCGGTGCCGCCGACGGCCCCTCCGCCGAGGCCGCCCGCGCCACGATCAACGGCATCGCCAACCCGACGATGCCCGAGGTCGGCGAGCGCTACCTCGGTACGGTCGTCAAGACGACCACCTTCGGTGCGTTCGTCTCCCTGCTGCCCGGCAAGGACGGTCTGCTGCACATCTCGCAGATCCGCAAGCTCGCCGGCGGCAAGCGCGTGGAGAACGTCGAGGACGTCCTCGGCGTGGGCCAGAAGGTCCAGGTCGAGATCGCCGAGATCGACTCCCGCGGCAAGCTCTCCCTCGTTCCGGTGATCGAGGGCGAGGAAGGCAACGACGAGACCTCGAAGGACGACGCCGAGCAGTGACGTCCCGTAGCTCCAAGGCGACGGCCCGCACCTCTTCGGAGGCGCGGGCCGTCGCCCGTACCCAAACCCTCATCAAGGGCACCAACGGCATCGGCACGGTCCGCAAGACCACCCTCCCGGGCGGCCTGCGCATCGTCACCGAGACCCTGCCCTCGGTCCGCTCCGCGACCTTCGGCATCTGGGCCCACGTCGGCTCCCGCGACGAGACGCCGGCCCTGAACGGCGCCACGCACTACCTGGAGCACCTGCTCTTCAAGGGCACGCGCAAGCGCAGCGCGCTGGACATCTCCTCCGCCATCGACGCCGTCGGCGGCGAGATGAACGCGTTCACGGCGAAGGAGTACACGTGCTACTACGCGCGTGTGCTCGACACCGACCTGCCGCTCGCCATCGACGTCGTCTGCGACATGCTGACCGGCTCGCTCATCCTCGAGGAGGACGTCGACGTCGAGCGCGGCGCGATCCTCGAAGAGATCGCCATGACCGAGGACGACCCGGGCGACTGTGTGCACGACCTGTTCGCGCACACCATGTTCGGCGACAACGCCCTCGGCCGCCCGGTCCTCGGCACGGTCGACACCGTCAACGCCCTCACCGCCGACCGCATCCGCCGCTTCTACAGGAAGCACTACGACCCGACCCACCTCGTGGTCGCCTGCGCCGGCAACATCGACCACGCCAAGGTCGTACGACAGGTCCGCGCGGCCTTCGAGAAGGCGGACGCGTTCAAGAACCCGCACGCGCAGCCCATCGCCCCGCGCGACGGCAGCCGTACGATCCGCACGTCCGGCAAGGTCGAGCTGCTCGGCCGGAAGACCGAGCAGGCGCACGTCCTCCTCGGCATGCCGGGCCTGGCCCGCACCGACGACCGCCGCTGGGCCATGGGCGTGCTCAACACCGCCCTCGGCGGCGGCATGTCCTCCCGCCTCTTCCAGGAGGTCCGGGAGAAGCGGGGCCTGGCCTACAGCGTGTACTCGTACACCTCCGGGTTCGCCGACTGCGGCCTGTTCGGCGTGTACGCCGGCTGCCGGCCGAGCCAGGTGCACGACGTGCTGAGGATCTGCCGCGACGAACTCGACCACGTCGCCGCCAACGGCCTCACCGACGACGAGATCGCCCGCGCCGTCGGCCAGCTCCAGGGCTCCACCGTCCTCGGCCTCGAGGACACCGGCGCGCTGATGAACCGCATCGGCAAGAGCGAGCTGTGCTGGGGCGAGCAGATCTCCGTCGACGACATGCTGGACCGGATGGCGGCGGTCACCCCGGACGAGGTCCGCGCGGTCGCCCGCGACATCCTGGGACAGCGCCCTTCGCTGTCGGTCATCGGCCCACTGAAGGACAAGCAGGCCGCGCGGCTGCACGACGCCGTCGCCTAATCCCTTCCGGTCACTCCCCTAAGGAAGCAAGAGATGAGCAAGCTGCGCGTGGCGGTCCTCGGTGCCAAGGGCCGGATCGGGTCCGAGGCGGTCAGGGCGGTCGAGGCCGCCGAGGACATGGAGCTGGTCGCCGCCCTCGGCCGGGGCGACACCCTGGAGACGCTGACGGCGGCCGGCGCCCAGGTCGCCGTGGAGCTGACCACCCCGGACTCCGTCATGGACAACCTCGACTTCTGCGTGCGCCACGGCATCCACGCGGTCGTCGGTACGACGGGCTGGACCGAGGAGCGCCTCGCGCGGCTGAAGGGCCGGCTCGCCGAGTCCCCCCGGACCGGTGTGCTCATCGCGCCGAACTTCTCCATCGGGGCCGTGCTGACGATGAAGTTCGCGCAGATCGCCGCGCCGTACTTCGAGTCGGTCGAGGTGGTCGAGCTGCACCACCCGAACAAGGTGGACGCCCCGAGCGGCACGGCCACCCGCACCGCCCAGCTCATCGCCGAGGCCCGCCGGGCGGCCGGTACGGCCCCGGCACCGGACGCCACGGCCACGGCCCTGGACGGCGCGAGGGGCGCCAGCGTCGACGGGATCCCGGTCCACGCCGTCCGCCTGCGTGGCCTGTTGGCCCACCAGGAGGTACTGCTCGGCGGCGAGGGGGAGACCCTCACCATCCGTCACGACTCCCTGCACCACAGCAGCTTCATGCCGGGCATCCTGCTGGGCGCCCGCCGCGTGGTGACCACTCCGGGCCTGACAATCGGCCTGGAGCACTTCCTGGACCTGAGCTGAGACAGGCCATGCGCGCGAAGATCACCTACCTCGTCACGGCCGCCGTCCTGGTCTTCTACTTCGTCCTGGTCGGCAGCCGCGGCGTGATGCTCATCGAGTCCGGCACGGTCATCACCGTCACCTTCGGCGTCGCGGTGCTGATCCTGCCGGTCATCGGCCTGTGGTTCCTGTGGAAGAACACCCAGTTCGTCCGCAGGGCCAACGCCCTCGCCGCCGAACTGGACGCCGAGGGCGGCCTGCCGGTCGACGAGCTGAAGCGCCTGCCCAGCGGCCGGATCGACCGCGACTCGGCCGACGAGGTCTTCGCCAGGCGCAAGACCGAGACCGAGACGTCCCCCGACGACTGGCGCTGCTGGTTCCGCCTCGCCGTCGCCTACCACGACGCCCGCGACACGCCTCGGGCCCGAAAGGCGATGCAACGGGCTATCGCCCTGCACGACGGAAAACCGGTCCAGGCCTGAATCGAGGCGCCTCTTGGAGAGGCGCCCGACCCCGCCCGTCGGCGCCCACCCGCCGAGACGCCTCAGGCCGTGCGCGAGTGCAAGTGCGAGTGCGCTGCGGCTGGCCGCGCAGCTACCCGAGCCCCTTCGGGGCGCTCAGCTGCGCCCCCGGCCGCACTCGGCCGCCCACGCCTCCACCACATCCGCGGCCCGGTCGAACGCGGCCGGGCGGCCCAGGAAGTCCAGTGTGTGCGTGGTCAGCAGCGGGGCCGCGTCCCCGGCCGACCGGTCCTTGCGTACGAGCACCAGCGCCTGCCCCTGTACCGTCCGCGGCAGCCCCAGCCAGCGCACCGGCTGCTGCACCGTCCGCACGGAGATCACCCGGGCCCACGGCGCCGTACGCGTCACCAGGAAACCGACCTGGCGCAGCCCCCGGCCGCTCACCCACACACCCATGCGCAGCAGCCGCAGAGCGCCGGCGATCACCATGAGCGCCGCGACGAAGACCGTTCCGCCGGAGGAGACCGAATCGGTCAGGGCGAGGGCCACCGCGGCGAAGAGCACGAAGGAGGCGAACAGCAGCACCAGCGCCGCCGCGGCCACACGCCAGGGGCCGGGGCGGTAGGGGCGCCGCCAGCGCTCCCGGTCGTCGTACGGCAGCGCGCTCTCTGCGGCGGCCTCGAAGGTCCGGTCGGCCGTCAGGAAGGACAGGGGCACGGCTGGTCCTCACAATCCTTGCGTGAGCTGTGCCCGGTGAGGCTATCCGCCGGTGTTCCCGCTCACCACCCGTGGGCGGCCGGAAGGGTCAGTGCCCCTGTGAGGCCTGGGACTGCTGTGCCGGCGTACTGGACTGCGTGGACATCGCCGGCATGCCGAGTATGAGGGCTCCCACCAGCCCGGCGACGATCGTCAGCCCCAGCAGCCAGCGCCCGGCCATCTCGCCGAAGGACACCCGCTGACGGGGCGGGGGAGTGACATTGCTGCGGAACCGGTCCGCCTCGGCCAGGAAGGCGAAGGGTACGGGCTCGCGGCGACGGAACATCGGGGGTACGTCTCCTCTCGGGGATCGAACGAGCAGGCCTCACCGGTACAGACGCTCGAGTGACACAAAAGGTGCCCATGTCGGAAAAAATCCGTGGTGGGATTTTTGAGGTGAGGTCCTGCCGTGGCCCCGGCGGGTGCCCCGTAAGGTGGGCGCGAACCACAGCTGTGATGGGAAGGACCCCAACCCCCGTGACCACCCCCGAGTCGCTCACGTTCCGCAGTGACGTCACCGTCGAGCTGGTGAAGTCCAGCGCTTCGGACGCCGACGTCCTCTTCGCCGCGCGGGTCTCGACCGCCGGCGAGCAGTCCCTGGACGAGCTGAAGAAGGACCCCGAGCGCTCCAAGGGGCTGATCAACTACCTGATGCGCGACCGGCACGGCAGCCCGTTCGAGCACAATTCGATGACGTTCTTCATCAGCGCCCCGATCTTCGTGTTCCGCGAGTTCATGCGGCACCGCGTCGGCTGGTCGTACAACGAGGAGTCCGGGCGCTACCGGGAGCTGGAGCCGGTCTTCTACGTCCCCGGCGCCGACCGCAAGCTGGTGCAGGAGGGCCGCCCCGGCAAGTACGTCTTCGTCGAGGGCACCCCGGCCCAGCACGAGGCCGTCAGCAGCACGCTGCGCGAGTCGTACGAGCAGGCTTATGCGGCCTACCAGAAGATGCTCGCCGAGGGCGTCGCCCGTGAGGTCGCCCGCGCGGCCCTCCCCGTCGGCCTGTACTCCTCGATGTACGCCACCTGCAACGCCCGCTCCCTGATGCATTTCCTCGGTCTGCGCACCCAGCACGAGCTGGCCAGGGTGCCGTCCTTCCCGCAGCGGGAGATCGAGATGGTCGGCGAGAAGATGGAGGCGGAGTGGGCGAAGCTCATGCCGCTCACGTACGCGGCCTTCAACGCCAACGGGCGCGTGGCCCCGTAGGAAAGGCCTACGAAGCTCTGTTCCCCCGCCAGGAACGGATGTCCGGATCAGCCTCGCGAAGTGTCCGTATTGCGGCATTTAGAGAAGTTCATCTAGCCTGATCAAACGGACCCGGCACTGCTTGAACCCCCGAGCAGGCAGTGCCGGGCTCCGCATTTGTCCTGACTTTCCCGGCACCCCGCGGGCAGACCACGCATTGAGCACCGAGTAGCGTGTTACCCATGGCTCCGACCTCGACTCCGCAGACCCCCTTCGGGCGGGTCCTCACCGCCATGGTCACGCCCTTCACGGCGGACGGCGCACTCGACCTCGACGGCGCGCAGCGGCTCGCCGCCCACCTGGTGGACGCAGGCAACGACGGCCTGATCGTCAACGGCACCACCGGCGAGTCCCCCACCACCAGCGATGCGGAGAAATCGGACCTCGTACGAGCCGTACTGGAGGCGGTCGGCGACCGTGCCCACGTCGTCGCCGGCGTCGGCACCAACGACACCCACCACAGCATCGAGCTGGCCCGCGAGGCCGAGCGCGTCGGCGCACACGGCCTGCTGGTCGTCACGCCGTACTACAACAAGCCCCCGCAGGAGGGCCTCTACCGGCACTTCACGGCCGTCGCGGACGCCACCGGCCTGCCGGTCATGCTCTACGACATCCCCGGCCGCAGCGGCGTCCCGATCGGCAGCGAGACCCTCGTCCGGCTCGCCGAGCACCCCCGGATCGTCGCCAACAAGGACGCCAAGGGTGACCTCGGCCGCGCCAGCTGGGCCATCGCCCGGTCCGGACTCGCCTGGTACTCCGGCGACGACATGCTGAACCTCCCGCTGCTCTCCGTGGGCGCGGTCGGCTTCGTCTCGGTCGTCGGCCACGTCGTCACCCCCGACCTGCGCGCCCTGGTCGACGCGTACGTCTCCGGCGACGTCGTCAAGGCCACCGAGATCCACCAGAAGCTGCTCCCGGTCTACACCGGCATGTTCCGCACCCAGGGCGTGATGACCACCAAGGCCGCGCTCGCTCTGCAGGGCCTGCCCGCGGGCCCCCTGCGCTCGCCCATGGTCGAGTGCTCGCCCGAGGAGATCGCCCAACTCAAGATCGATCTTGCTGCCGGCGGGGTACAGCTCTGACAACAGACTTGGCACCACACGGGCTTCACAACTGAAGAACAACAGAAGACGCGGGCCACCGGCGCCCGCACCCCACAACGACAACTGCTTCTGCACGAACGTCATGCGCGCCACGTGCCCGACCGGTACGTGGCGCGTGTGGTGAGGAGGGTCTTTTGAGTCATCCGCATCCCGAACTCGGTCCGCCCCCGCCGCTCCCGGAGGGGGGCCTGCGGGTCACCCCGCTCGGCGGCCTCGGCGAGATCGGCCGAAACATGACGGTCTTCGAGTACGGCGGCCGTCTGCTGATCGTCGACTGCGGAGTGCTCTTCCCGGAGGAGGAGCAGCCCGGAATCGACCTGATCCTGCCGGACTTCTCGTCCATCCGGGACCGTCTCGACGACATCGAGGGCATCGTCCTCACGCACGGCCACGAGGACCACATCGGCGGTGTCCCGTTCCTGCTCCGCGAGAAGCCGGACATCCCGCTGATCGGCTCCAAGCTGACCCTCGCCCTCATCGAGGCCAAGCTCCAGGAGCACCGCATCCGCCCGTACACCCTCGAGGTGGCGGAGGGGAACCGCGAGCGCGTCGGCCCCTTCGACTGCGAGTTCGTCGCCGTCAACCACTCCATCCCGGACGCCCTGGCCGTCGCCATCCGCACCCCCGCCGGCATGGTGGTGCACACCGGCGACTTCAAGATGGACCAGCTTCCGCTGGACAACCGCCTCACCGACCTGCACGCCTTCGCCCGGCTGAGCGAGGAGGGCATCGACCTCCTGCTCAGCGACTCCACGAACGCCGAGGTCCCGGGCTTCACCCCGCACGAGCGCGACATCTCCAACGTGCTGCGGCAGGTCTTCGCAAGCGCCCGCAAGCGGATCATCGTGGCGAGCTTCGCCAGCCACGTCCACCGCATCCAGCAGATCCTGGACGCCGCCCACGAGTACGGCCGTCGGGTCGCCTTCGTCGGCCGCTCCATGGTCCGCAACATGGGCATCGCCCGCGACCTCGGCTACCTGAAGGTCCCGCCGGGCCTGGTGGTCGACGTCCGGACGCTGGACGACCTGCCCGACCACGAGGTGGTCCTGGTCTGCACGGGCTCCCAGGGCGAGCCGATGGCGGCGCTGTCGAGGATGGCCAACAGGGACCACCAGATCCGGATCGTCGACGGCGACACGGTCATCCTGGCGTCCTCCCTCATCCCCGGGAACGAGAACGCGGTCTACCGCGTGATCAACGGCCTGACCCGCTGGGGCGCCAACGTCGTCCACAAGGGCAACGCCAAGGTGCATGTTTCCGGCCACGCGTCCGCGGGCGAGCTGCTGTACTTCTACAACATCTGCCGCCCGAAGAACCTGATGCCTGTCCACGGCGAATGGCGCCACCTGCGCGCGAACGCCGAGCTGGGCGCCCTCACGGGTGTCCCGCACGACCGGATCGTCATCGCCGAGGACGGCGTGGTGGTCGACCTGGTCGAGGGCAAGGCCAAGATCTCCGGCAAGGTCCAGGCGGGTTACGTCTACGTCGACGGCCTCTCCGTCGGTGACGTCGGCGAGCCGGCGCTCAAGGACCGCAAGATCCTCGGTGACGAGGGGATCATCTCGGTCTTCGTGGTCGTGGACTCGTCCACCGGAAAGATCACCGGCGGCCCGCACGTCCAGGCGCGCGGTTCCGGCATCGAGGACTCGGCCTTCACCGACGTCATCCCGAAGATCACGGAAGTGCTGGAGCGGTCCGCCCAGGACGGTGTCGTGGAGCCCCACCAGCTCCAGCAACTCGTCCGCCGCACCCTCGGCAAGTGGGTCTCGGACACCTATCGCCGCAGGCCGATGATCCTGCCGGTGGTCGTGGAGGTCTGACGCCTCGTCGGCAGCCGGCCGACGCGAGCCCGGAGCGGGGCGTCTCGATTTGCATCGGGGCGCCCCGCTCCAGTACGTTTACGGCTCCGCCCAACCGGGAACCCCAGCACTTCATGCGCTGGACACAGGTGCCCGAGCGGGTGGGAAAACCGACTCAGAACTTCTGATAAAGTCGGGACCGCCGGAAAGGGAAACGCGAGAGCGGGAACCTGGAAAGCACCGAGGAAATCGGATCGAGAGAAGATCTGATAGAGTCGGAAACACCGAAGGGAAGCCCGGAGGAAAGCCCGAGAGGGTGAGTACAAAGGAAGCGACCGTTCCTTGAGAACTCAACA